>JAFYGM010000095.1 GCA_017543225.1 Oscillospiraceae bacterium | reverse complement strand
GGGCCGCGCTGGCACCGCTGGAATATTTAATAAGGCGCCAGCGCGGCCGCACATTTTTATGCATTTGTCAAGTGTTTTTTTGCATTATTTCAATCTTTTTTGGGGGATTCATTCCTGGCTTAATGACATTGGAACCGTCCCATGTGTTCACTCACCTGTGCCGTCATCCGAAAAGCCACGAAGCTTCGCATGGGTTTCCCTCAAAAAACAAGACAATGGAGACAAACCGGATTCGCCGGACGGTTATTCCACGGGAACCGGCAGATCCTCCAGAAGCTGCTTGAGGAAGTCCTCGGGGGCCAGATGGCTGCCGGCAACGACGGAGATTCGATGGGCAAGAACCGGAATGGCGTTGTTCTTCACATCCTCAGGGATCACATAGCTTCTGCCCGCCATTGCTGCCATGATCTGCGCGGCCTTGTACAGCGCCAGCGAGCCACGCGCGCTGACGCCATAGGCCAGGCTGCTGCTCTCGCGGGTTGCCAGAATGATGCTCATCAGATAATCTGCGATCTCTTCCCTGACCTCGACCTCGCGGTAGGCCAGGCGCAGCTCCGCCAGCTCCTCGGCCGTGATGATGGGGTTGAGCGAGGCGATGATATCCTTGGTATCGGGGCGGCGAAGCACCTCTTTTTCCTGCTCGGGCGTCATGTAGCCCAGCGACATCTTCATAAAGAAGCGGTCCAACTGCGCCTCGGGCAGCGGGAAGGTTCCGTAGGATTCCACGGGGTTCTGGGTCGCCATGACGATATAGGGCTCGGCAAGGGAGTAGGTTTCCCCGTCGATGGAAATCTGCCGTTCCTCCATGACCTCGAGCAGCGCGGACTGGCTTCTCGGCACGGCGCGGTTGATCTCGTCTGCCAGCACGACGTTGGCAAACAGCGGGCCGGGACGGAATTCAAACTCGCCCTGCTTCTGATTGTAAAAATGGATACCGGTCAGGTCGGAGGGCAGAATGTCCGGTGTAAACTGGATGCGGCGGAAGTCGCCGCCGATGCACTTGGCAAAGGCGCGCAGCAGCATGGTTTTGCCGGTTCCGGGCAGATCCTCCAAAAGCACATGGCCCGAGGCGATCAGGCAGACCCCGATCCGGCGGATGGCGTCCTGCTTGCCGAGGATGACCTTGCCGCAGTTCTCCTGCAGGCGGTTTTCAAAGGAAACAAACAGTGATGGATTCATAGTCATTTCTCCTGTTGTATGTGATAGGTTCCAACCCCTGCGGGCGTCGTGGACAGGGGAACGCAACGGCTTGGGCCGTGTTCAGCTTGATTTGGCACCGTCCCGGTTCCGCACCAGATTCTCCTCTTGCGTGAGCTGCGCAAAGAGCGTTCTGGCGCGCGCAACCTCCTCGTCGGTCGGTTCGGCGGTCGAGTAGCGCACCTTGCGGTAGAGTGCGCGGAGCAGCTCGTCCGTCTGCGTCAAAACGGATGCGGCAGCAAGGGTGATTTCCTCGGTGGTTGCGCTTCTTTTGGGCATGATCCCGTGTCTGGAGAGGAACAGCAGGTACTCCCGATAGAGGGAGCGGATCATATCCCGATTGGTCGGACGCTGGCTGCGCCTGCGGCGCTTGCGGCGGTTGCCGCTCTCGCGCGCCACCTCCACCTCGACCATGCCCTCCTCGAGCTTTTTCCCCATCGGCGGCCTGCTCCTCCAGAGCAGCCACGCAATCAGCGCAATCAGCGCCGCACCGAGGACAAAGAGGACGACGATTCCCCAAGGGAAGTCCTTTCCCGGCAGACGCCAGTTTCCGGTGAGAGACATGACGGTTTCCATAGTGACCGCTTCCCCGCTGTCAGCCGCCAACGTCTCTTTGGTATCAAAGAAGTCGTTTCCGATCTCGACGCTATGGAACACTTTATCCCAAATGGCTGTCCCTTTGGCAATCAACCAGCCGAACGCCGCGCCGATCTTTGAGAACACAACACCCAGAAGGGGCCATGCCAGCCAAATCACACCGGCCGTCGCCGCACCGGCTGCCAGCGGGAGGAAGAATTCTCCCGCAGTGGCAAGCTGCCATCCGGCAGAGGCGGTTTTCCCCAACCGCAGCGCGCGCAGGGCGAGAAATGCAAGCACGGCACAGGCCACACACATGACGGGCGGAACCGGATTGGCCTCAAAGCCCAGCCTCGAAACCCACGCCATGATGAAGGACGCAATCACAAGGAGCACGACCTCCGGGCGGTATCTCCAGATCTCCAGAACGAAGCGTCCGGAAACCAGAAAGGCCGCAAGATAGACCACAGCCAGCGCCACGGCGACCATCACGGCCCAGTGATACACCGGCGCAAGCAGGGACAGGAGCGGCAGGAGGCTGCACAAACCGCGCAGTCCCGCGCTGCGGCAATTCATCGCAGCAAAGCAGGACGGCAGAGACAGGGCAATCAGCAGCGCAAAGCAAAGCCAACTTGCCCGAAAGATGTCGAACAGACACAGGAGCGCAGAATAAATGCACACATGCGAGGTCAGTCGGAAGGAAACAAAGCTATGCAATCTACTACTCCTCCTCTCCGAGCAGCAGCAGCGCCTTCACACTGGACCGGTTCTGAAAGCGTTCCAAATCTGCGGCAAGCGCCTCGGTGTAACGCGGCGCGATCACAATGCCGCCGCGCTGACCGAAGCCCGGCGTGCACCATTGGTCAAATAACGATTGCAGGGATTGGTAGCGGATGAAACGCGCCAGACCGATCCGGCGCTGCACCTCGAAGTTGTGCATCCGTCCTGAACCCTTTGCCGTGGCAAACAGGTCGCCGTTGGACAGGACGGAAAACGGAATTCTCCGTTCCTCCAGAACATCACAGACCGTCCGCAGCAGAGACAGGCAGCGCTCGGCAACCGCCTTCGGACATTGCTCCACGTCCAGAATCACTGCAACGTCGGTATCCACGGTAAAGTCGTGCTTTTTCACCGTCAATGCGCCGGTTCGGGCCGTCTGAAGCCACGAAATGCTTTTCAGCGGCTCCGCGCCGGTGTATTCGCGATAGCCGAGGATCAGACTCGGATCCTCCATAATAAACCGGCGAACGGAGATATCCCCGAGATACCCGCCGAGCGGCTCCATCTTCGGACGCTCGGGGAGGGCGCGGGCCGTACAGATGATCCGATCCCGGATATCCGTGTGGCGCACCACGCTGCGGAAGCCCAAAAAATCGCCCGTCTCGACATAGGCCGTGCCCATTTCGTACAAGCCGCGCTCCTTCAAAGAGAGGTGGATTTTTCCCCGCAGACCGCGGTGGGCGCGGAGGTTCACGTCGAAACTGTACATTTGCGCCAGAGAGCCGCCGATGCGATGCGCCTCGATCCAGTCCGGGCTTTCCCGCACCTCAACGCCATCCGGGAACCGGAAGCTGAAGCTGACAAAGGGGATGGGCAGGGCGGAGGTATTCTGAATCTGGTAGGTCATGGTGACGATCTCATCCGGCTCTGTCAGACTCATGTTGAACTCCCATCGCAGGCTGACATGCTGCTTGCCGCGGCGCAGACTGTACAGCTCCGCCGCCAGAAAACAGACAAGCAGGCAGAATGCCATGAGGGTAATCAGCTCAAATGACATAGAAGCTCCTCCATCGGGGCAGGCTGCGCTCTGCCTGATTTATTGAACCGTTCTTTCCGCAGCCGCTTCTCTGGCTGCAACCGCCAGCGCATCGCAGCGGTTGTTCTTGGGATTGTCGGCATGGCCCTTGACCCAGTGACAGTTCAGAGTGTGCCGCTCTGCCAGTGCCAGAAGGCGCTCCCAGAGATCGGGATTCAGAGCAGGCTTTTTGTCCGCTCGTTTCCAACCTCTGGCCTGCCAGCTCTTCGCCCAGCCCAGCGTCAGCGCGTCGATGACGTATTTGGAATCCGACCACAGCTCCACCTGACAAGGCTCGCGCAGAAGCTCCAGCGCCCGAATCACCGCTGTCAGCTCCATGCGGTTGTTGGTGGTCATGGCTTCGCCGCCGGAGATTTCCTTCTCCACGCCCCGGTATTCCAGAATCGCGCCCCAGCCCCCCGGTCCGGGGTTCCCGCTGCACGCGCCGTCCGTGTAAATTGTAACTGTTTTCATATTTGTTCCGATGCTCCGCTCTTGATTTTCAATCCAGACGATACCACAAAAAAGAACTGCTTGCAATCATTTTTTAACACTTTTTCACATTCTCAGGGTTTTCAGAGAATTCTCCAAAACCGCTGGATTCATTTTGTGGTTTTTACCCGGTGGTTTTTCATAATGCGAATGCAAATTCTTTATTATAATACGGCTGACCCCAGCTTCTCTGGGGCCAGCCGTCCAATTGTGTTCTTTTATTCGTCCCATATCTCGCCGAGCAGATTCCCAGCGGCGTCATAAATGCTTTGCGTGCCGGCCACCTCTACCCATTCCGGCACGTCCAGAACAGAGATACTCCACCGAACGGCCTTATGAATCAGCCCGTAGCTGTCTTCCCAACAAAGGATCAAATGAATCTCCCCCATCGTAGGATACGCTCCGTGCAGAGTCTCGCTTCCGCCTCGCACACGCATTGCCTGTGTCAGATCCACCTCGTCCAAGACGCTGCCGTTCTGCTCCACCAGCAGGCGCAGGCTGCGAATCTGATTGGCGTCTGCCCAGCCCACGGTTGCGTCCACATCGACGATCACCTCTGCCTGTGCCTTGTTCTCTTCGAGCGTAGGATTTATCGCAACTTCGACTTTCGGAAAATACTCCCGGAAATCCTCATAGAAGTCTGCTGCCTCATTCTGATTCCTTCCGTTCTGCGTCAGGGTCAGGAAGGCGCTTGCTCCATCGGATGTCATCACGCTGAACGGGTCGAGCGTGACGGAAGCCGAATAGACTCCGTTTTTTCCGCGCGTCAGATCGTAGACCTGATCGCAAATCTGCAGCGACACGGCAGCATCCTCCGCGGCCTCCTTTGGAACGGCTTGGAAACTCACCGTCGCAGAACGGGCAGGAAAATCGACGTCCTGCACCTCCCAATCGAAGGAAGAGAACAGGCGCTCCCGTTCCTCCATATTCTCCTCCATATTCTTCTCCAACGTGAGAACCTGTTGCTCTAAATTGGCAATACGGCCATGCAAAGAACTGCCCAGCTCGTCGATTCTCTCCATTTTGTGAATTTCCCACAGGCCGAAGCAGACAGCGAGAAGCAGGAAGAGGATGACTTTCCAAGCTTTGCTCGGCTCCGGCGCGGGGCCGGGCGCGCCGTCCTCCTCGAGCGCACGATTGACGTGCTTCCGGTAGGAATAATTGTAAAGCAGCACAGCCCCGGCTGCAATGAGCAGCAGAAGCAGCAGGGCGCCCCCGCCTCCGATGATGGTAGCATCCATGAAACCGACCTCCTTAGATTCCGAAAAAGCTCTTGAAGCTGTTGTAATAGGTGCGCGTCACGTCCACCCTGGAACCGTCCGCCATCAGCAGGGTGAACTTCATCGACATCGCAGGCAGAATCTTTTTGACCCTGTGGCGCTGGATGATGACGGAGTTGCTGATGCGCAAAAACTGCTTGGGATCGAGCATCAGGCAGAGCTGATACAGGCGGTCAGCCGTCTGGTAGACGCCGTCCATGCCGTGGACAAGGACGCTGTGCCCGAGGGCTTCGATGAAGACGATCTCCTCCACTGCCAGATGCAGGCGATTGCCGTCTTTGTCCCGGACTGCAAGGTGGCGGGCAAATTGATCGTTCTCAAGTACGACCAGCTCCGCCTCGTCGTCCAGTTCAAATCCAGCGCGGAGCAGCGCCTCGGCCACAGCCTGCTCCCGCTCCTGACTGACTGCAATTCGTATCTTCACTTCCGTCCCCCCTTGCACGCCCATCATAGCCACGGAACGCGAAAAAGTCAAGCGCTTCGGCACAGCTTGCAGACAGACGGCGCACAGCTTTCAAAAAAGCTGTCTTCGGGCTTTCAAGGCAGTGGGGTGCTCGCTTGAAGGTTCAGAAGCTCCGCCACACACCGGGCCAGATAGGGCATGGAGGCCAGCGCCTCGGGCAGGGTGTTTTCCGTGGAGCCGACCTCAACGATGAGAGAGCCGGGCGTCAGATCCCCGTTGAAGCGCTCGCGCCGGAAGGAGAGGTTCTTGAACAGGCCCGGCAGCTCCCGGTTGCCGAGGGCCTGAAGCTTCAGGCCGCAGCTCAGGTTGTTCTCCCAGTGGGGATGGTTCAGGCCGCCCTCATCGGTGCCGATCACCAGCATCAGCGGGGCAAGGGTCTGGCCCTCCCACTCCACCTTCTCGCGCACGGGCTTGTCCAGTGCGTCCCGGTGCAGGTCGATGACCATTGTGATCGAAGGATACTGTTCCAGATAGGTCTGAATCTTCTCCCGCGCCACGGCGTAGGAGCGGTTATAGTCGGGATAATCGTTGTAGGTTCTGTCATGGATGGCCTCCACGCCGAGCGCCCCCAGCGCTTCGGTCAGGGCGTCTCCCACTGCAACGACGCTGTTGGAAAGATCAAGGGTACGGTAGTTTGCATCTGGGATGTAGTTGTGTCCCTCGCTCTGCGTATAGGCCTCGCAGGAATGGCTGTGCACAATCAGGATCTTCGGGCCGGAAAGCTGCTTCCAGTTCAGAGGCCGCAGCAGGAGCGCGGTCTTGTCCACCTGATAGGTGCAGTTGCCCCGGAAGCGGATTGCCTCCGCCTCGGCTTCGGTGAAGGGCGGCGGCACGGGCGCCGCAGAAGCAGGCTGCGCAGGCTCGGCGCTCTGCGTCGGTGCTTCCGTCCGGGGCGGCGCGGCGGTCTCGGTGGATGCGGCGGTCTCGGCGGATGCGGCGGTCTCAGCGGATGCTGGGGTTTCGGCGGATGCTGGGGTTGTAGCTTCACTCCCGTCTGACGCGGAAGGCTGCGCCTGCGTCCCAGACTGGAACGGAAACGCCTCCGGTGCAGCCGCCCTGTCCGGGAGACTTCCCGTTTCCAGAAACAGGGCGACGCGGAAAAACGTCTCCCCGCCCAGCACGCTCTGCGCGGCCTCCCAGAGGGCGGCGCGAAAGACAGGCAGGCCGAGCAGACGAACGCTCAGCGCAAAGAGCAGCAGGGCAACACAGAAGCTTGTCCCGGTTTTCTTGCGGTATAAGATCGGATACATGATAATCCCTCCCAAGCCATTGTATGACTTGGGAGGGATGGATAGAACCGATGAATGCCGCCGCACACCGGCGTTTGGAATGGCTGGGACGAAGGAGAACGGATTCTTCGCTGCGCTCAGAATGACGGTATCATCCTCATGCGTCACTTGGGCAGCAGATCTGACAGCTTCACGCTGTCCAGATAGTCATAGACGAGGCGCTCCAGCTTCTCCCAGACCGGGAGGGTGGGACAGGGATGGGCACAGCGCTCGGCGCCGGCCTCCAGACAGGCCACGGGCGCGAGGCTGCCCTCTGTGAGCCGCAGAATCTCCCCGAGGGAATAATCCTCCGGCGGGCGGCAGAGGCGGTAGCCGCCGCCCTTGCCGTGCTGGCCTTCGACCATGCCGCCCTTGGAAAGGGTGGTCGTAATGGCCTCCAAATACTTTTGGGACAGGCCCTGCCGCTGGGCAATTTCCTTGAGCGGAACCGGTCGTCCCGGCTCCTGCGCCGCCAGATCCGCCATCACCCGCAGGGCATATCGGCCCCGGCTTGAAATCATCGCGGCCATGGCTCAGACGCCGCAGTGCTCGCAGTCGTGCCGGGTGGGGAACTCGCTCTCATCATAGGCAATGCCGTGACGGTCGTAGTAGTCCTTCATCGCGGCCTTGATCGCCTCCTCCGCCAGCACGGAGCAGTGGAGCTTGTGGGCAGGCAGTCCGTCCAGCGCCTCAGTCACAGCCTGATTCGTGAGCTTCAGGGCCTCGGAGATCGGCTTGCCCTTGATCAGCTCCGTCGCCATCGAGCTGGAGGCAATCGCGCTGCCGCAGCCGAAGGTCTCGAACTTCACGTCGTCAATCGTGTCGTCCTTGATCTTCAGGTAAATCTTCATAATGTCGCCGCACTTGGCGTTGCCGACCTCGCCCACGCCGTCCGCGTCCTCAATCACGCCGACGTTGCGGGGATTGCGGAAATGATCCATCACTTTTTCACTGTAAAGAGCCATTGGAATTCTCCTTTTCGTTATTCGATCACAAACTTGCGTGTTCCGTTCATCAGGTCTCTCCAGACGGGGGACATCTGCCGCAGGTGGGCCACCACGTCTCTGGTGACGCGGATAATGGTATCCACGTCTTCCTCGGTGGTCTCGCGATCCAGCGTCAGACGCAGGGAGCCGTGGGCGACCTCATGGGGCCGACCGATTGCAAGCAGAACATGGCTGGGGTCGAGAGAGCCGGAGGTGCAGGCCGAGCCGGAGGAGGCGCACACGCCGCCGTCGTCCAGAAGCAGAAGCAGGCTCTCGCCCTCAATGCCCTCGAAGCAGAAGCTCACGTTGCCGGGCAGCCGGTGGGTCAGGTCGCCGTTGACCGCCCCGTGGGGAATCTCCCGCAGACCGGCAATCAGCCGATCCCGCAGGGCCGTCAGTCTGGGCATGGTCTCGGGCAGGTCGCGGACAGCCTCCTCAAGGGCCGCCGTCATGCCCATGATGCCGGGCAGGTTCTCGGTGCCGGCGCGCTTGCCGCGCTCCTGTGCGCCGCCCTCGATCAGGCTGGAGAGGATGACCCCCTTCTTCGCATAGAGGACGCCGACACCCTTCGGGCCGTGGAATTTGTGAGCCGACAGGGAGAGCAGATCAATGTTGTCCTCGCGCACGTTCACGGGGATATGGCCCACGGCCTGCACCGCGTCGGTGTGGAACAGCACGCCCGCCTTGCGGCAGACCGCGCCGATCTCCCGAATGGGCTGGATCGTGCCGATCTCATTGTTGGCGTACATCACGGTGACAAGGCAGGTCTCGGGGGTGATGGCGGCCTCGACCTGCTCGGGCGTGACCAGTCCGTTCTCATGCACGTCCAGATAGGTGACCGTGAAGCCCTCTTTCTCGAGCTTTTTCAGGGTGTGGAGCACCGCATGATGCTCAAAGGCCGTGGAGATGATGTGGGTCTTCCCCTTCCGCTTGCCCCAGAGGGCGACGGAACGAATGGCCTGATTGTCGGCCTCGGAGCCGCCGGAGGTGAAGGTGATCTCTCTGGCATTCTCCGCACCGAGGGCCGCCGCGACGCGGGCACGGGCGTCGGTCAGGGCCTCGAGCGCAGCCTGTCCGACAGAGTGCAGGCTGGAGGGATTGCCGTAAATCTGATCCATATAGGGCAGCATGGCCTGAATCGCCGTCTGGCTCATCCGGGTCGTTGCCGCGTTGTCCGCATAAATCTGCATGGGATGCCTCCTGTTTCTTTTGTTGCTGGCGACATTATAGCGCGATTAACCTACTTTGTCAATAGGCAATTCAATAATTCCCTTGACAAATCCAGACGATTGTGATAGTCTATATGTAGACTATTGCAATCGTCTGGAGGTTTTTATGAAACTGTTTGATTCCGAGCTTCGGCTGATGGAGCTGATCTGGGCCAACGCGGGGGAAAGTGCCAAGGCCCTCTCCCTGCTGGCAGGGGAAACCATCGGCTGGAACAAGAACACAACCTACACCGTTCTGAACAAGCTGGTGGAAAAGGGCGCGGTGGCGCGGATTGACCCCGGCTTTCACTGCCATCCCCTGATCGAGCGGGATCAGGTGGCAAAGGAAGAAACGGACGGGTTGATTCGCAAGCTGTTCGGCGGCTCGCGCAAGGCGTTTTTTGCAGCTTTTTTGCAGCAGGAGAAGCTCTCCGCCGGGGAGCTGGACGCGCTGCGCGAGATGATTGACCGCTATGAAGAGTGACGTGTTTTACTGGGTGCTGAATCTCAGCGTACACGGGAGTCTGGTCTGTCTGTTGCTCCTGCTGCTGCGCCGGGTGCGCAGGCTCCCGCGGCGTGCCGTCTACCCGCTCTGGATCGGCGCGGCCCTGCGGCTGACGGTTCCCTTTGCCCCGGCTGTGCCGTGGAGCTTTCTGCATCTGCTCAAGCAGCTCGGCGCCAGAACCGTCCGCCCGCCGTCGGATTGGCTCGAACGCTTTCCTGCCGCCAACGTCATTCAGGCCGCTGACAGCTATTTCCCGGTCGTCTATCGGACGGACGTGCTCAAAACACTGTTTGAGACCTGCGCCCTGATCTGGCTCATCGGCGTTGCCGCCTGTCTTCTGACGATGACGGCCCTCTACGTCATGTCCCGGATGGCGCTGCGCGACGCAACGCCCCTGCGTCCGGGCGTGTGGGCCTCGGACAAGGTTGTGTCGCCGGGTCTGTTTGGAATCCTGCACCCGAAGATTCTGGTTCCGCCCGGAACGGAGGGCAAGCTGCTGGACTATGTGGAACGGCATGAGCGCATTCACCGGCGGCGGCTGGACAATCTCTGGCGGGTTGCGGCGCTGACGGTCTGCTGCCTGCACTGGTTCAACCCGCTGGTCTGGCTTTGCCTGAAGGCCTTCTTTGCCGACATGGAGCTGAGCTGCGACGAGGCGGTTCTGCGCGCCCTGCCGGACGATGCAAAGAAGGAATACGCGCTGTCCCTGCTCAGCGTAGCGAAGGGGCAGGATCTGTTCGTGTCCGCCTTTGGCGGCGCGACCCTGCGGCTGCGGGTGGAGCGCGTGCTGTCCTACCGGCGGCTGAGCGCGGCGGCAGGGATTGCGTTTTCGATGCTGACGGGCGCATTGCTCGCAACACTTGCTTTTGGATAACAAGGAGGTTCTTATGAAAAAACAGCTTCGATTTGTCGTGCTTGCCCTGTGTCTGCTCTGTCTGGGCGGCTGCGGGAAGCAGATGACGCCGAGCGAGGCCGCTTCGGAAGCCGCGCCGATGCGCGTGGAGGACGTTCTTCCCGGTTTTTCGTTGGTCGAGCGCTGGGAAGGCGGCGCAAGCTACCAGAACGTCACCGCCGAGGCGCTGGACGCCTACACAAAGCAGATGGAGGCCAGAGGCTTTACCCATCGGCACGTCGGCATGTGTGAGCTGTACTACACGGACACCATGATCCTGACGCTGACCGCAGACGGACAGCTTCCTTGCAGGCTGCTCGCCGCGTGGCAGACCGGGCGCGCCGTGCCGGATCTGGACAACGTGCAGAGCATGACGGAGCGGAAGCTGCTCTGCGCCGTCAATCAGACCGCGGAGGAGATCACGCGCAAGACCGACCTGCGGCTGCTGATCTGCGCCGAGGAGGTCGCGGGCAGCAGCGCCGCCGCGTCCGACGCGGCGGCGGGGGGCTGCGCCATGACCGCGATGCTGGTCGGTCCCTGCGACTGCCTGCCCATCGAGTTCGCCAGTCCCCTGTCGCAGGCTCTGTGGGCCGATCTGGACGGCGACGGTGCGCTGGAGCTGATCGTCCAGACGCCCGGCCCGACCTCGGGGCTTTACTCTCTCTCCTTCCGGGCCTACGGCATGGAGGAGGGGATGCCGGTGCTGAAGGCGACCTCCACCGTCTGCCTCAACTGGGGCAAGGACGACCGGCTAAAGGCGCAGGACGACGGGATCGTCTTCGTCCACGCAGAGGCGTCCTATCCCCTTTCCATCGACGGCTGCCGGATCGTCTTCTCCGGGGAAGCGCCCGAGGACGCGACCCTGTGGGGCTGGTCGGACTTTGACTGCATCGGGATGCGGCTCTCCCGCGTGCGGGAGGAGGTTGCGCCGCTGACGGTCTATGAATCCTCCTGCTGTCTGATTTGGCGCAGGACGCAAAGCAACGGCACGGTGCGCGCGGTTGCTGCTCTGTCGAACAACTGGGAGACCGTCTGCGGCATGGTCGGCATGGAGCGCGGAAGCGAAGGGAACCGCAGCGTCTGGCGCAGCGACGTGGCGCTGATTGAAACGCCGCAGGACTTAGACGCTCTGCTCGGCCTGTCGATGGAGGCCGTGACCGAACAGCTCGGCACACCCCACTATGACAGCGGCAGCGGCCTGTATCTGCCCGGCTGGTTCACCAGGGACGGGCTGCTTCTGCGTCTCACGGCGGGCAGCGAGGTCATTTCTGCGGAGCTCTATGACCCGCTGGAGGACAAAGTAACTGCACAGGCGGCCCTGCCCACAGCAAAGGCGTCAGGGGATCAAATCGACGTGCATTGCAAGATACCTTCCACGGTCTCGAACTGGGAACGATGGGAAGCCTTTCTGGAGCGCACCGGGCGCGGCGAGACAGACACGGTCACGCTTCGGGTGTACAATGAGGAGGATTCCGTCTATTACGATCTGACGCTCGCCTACGACGGCGCGCAATACCTTCTGACGGACGAGGGCCGCACGAATTCCTTCCAATATCTGATTGTCAGCGAGGACGAGACCCCGCCCGCGCAGGCGGGGTTCCGGCGCGCGCAGCACTTCCTGCTCTCCGACAGCAGCGAGATGACGCACACGCAGTGGATGGCCCACGTCGCGTCCAGCAGCATCCAGCCGGACTTCCCACCCACGCGCAGCCTGTTCACCCTCTACGACTGGGACGGAGAATCCAAATAACGCGCCGGCGGCGTGTTTCGGAGCAATCGAAGTGATACGAAAAAATCCCTTCCGGTTCAGGCCGGAAGGGAATATTTTCGAACGCGAATTACGCCAGCTTGTTGAGCTTGAGGGTCATGCTGCTCTTCTTGCGGGCAGCGGTGTTCTTGTGAAGAAGACCCTTGTTCACAGCCTGATCCACGGACTTAACGGCAGTCTTGTAAGCTGCGTCAGCCGCCTCGCGATTACCTTCAAGGACAGCGGCGTCGAACTTCTTGAGATTGGTCTTAAGAGCGGACTTGCCAGCCTTGTTTCTGGCATTGGCGACCTTGGAAAGCTCGACTCTCTTCTTGGCAGACTTAATGTTGGGCACGGTTACACCTCCTTGACACAGAATCGGGGCATGAGATACACACCCACACAGTTACGTATTATACATGATTCTTGCGACAAAATCAAGTTCTTTTTTCAAAAAAACAGGAAAAAACTCCCACAGAACCCCCCGCCGACCCGCGGGGGACGATACAAAACTCTCCCGCGGACGATTACTCGTCCTGCGGGAGATTATTTTGCGCGTTGCTTTGAGGCTGTGTTGAGCTTTGCTTCTCATCCGAGGGCGCATCATCAGGAATCGCTATCAGATAACCCAAGCGACAAAGCTCCAAGCAGGACTGTTCGGCTTTTTCTTGCAGCTCTTTCATCGGCTTTTTTGTCAGCTTCTGCATCAGCGAGAAATAGAACTGCATTCCATCCGGTTTCTTTAAGCTTTCCCACAGAATCGCTTCTTGAATGGAAAGCACTCGAATTTTCTTACAGGAATCCCACACCTCTCGAAGTGGGGTCAACGCGTTTCTTCCACAGATACGAAAAAGCACAACACCGGGGCGCGGCTTGTAGATCATTCTCACAACCTTCCTTTCTCTGCGTCGAGGTTGGAAAACACCGTGCGCAGAAGCAGCTCCGTCGAGTCCGGGACCTGAAATGTTGTCAACTGCCAGATCGGAACCAGCTTCAGCATCTGTTCCACCATCAAAGCGACGCGATGGACGACATCTTCTCGAAGGTTCGTTTGAACAGCCTGCGAATAGGCTTGAATCGCAGCTTCACGGGGCTTCATGGGAACAATTCGGTTTTCCTCACCGCGCTGGAGGAGGATCAGGCCTGCCAGCGGCGCAACCGACGCACCGTGCCAGCCCTCTTTCCCGTTCCAGTAGGACGGATGCACCAGCACGGACGAATAGGCGGACGCAGGGAAAGCGCCATCTCCTGAATTTGAAGAAGGGCAGAACTGCAAAACAGGATGATCCCCGGAAATAATCGAGAATTCGCCGGGTCGAAGCGCCTGAAGATGCTTGGCCTGCGTTGACTTGCCCACGCCGCTTGGCGCAGCAATCAGATAGGCTTTGTCGCGCCAGCGAAGCGCTACACTGTGAAACAGCATCCGGTCAAACGCCAGCAGCGCTTCAGAGCAATAGCAGCACATCAATCGCAGTTCTCCGTCAACGGTGCAATACAATCGCTCCCCTGCATAATATGACCAATGCTCCGGCGGAATTTGTACCGGTTGCATGGATTGGACGCAGGCATTCAACGGAAGGGCTGACAGCTTGTCCGCAACCTCGGGAAAGGTCAGCACGCATGGCAGAGAAATCCCTGCCAGAGAAACAGAATAGATCCGCGTCAAGACATTCTCCGCCCCCCCTGCCACGAGACCCCTGAAATTATCCGTCGCCGGCTCCCTCGCCACTGTTCGGAGAAAAGGGGACTAAATCGACTTCGATTCCAATGTCCAGCAACTCACCCAGGTTTTCATCAATCCAGGTACCGAAATCACTATCTTCTGTTGCATAATAGATGCCATACCGTTGATCGTAACTAAGCAAAGCTGCTACATCAGGGCCGAAGGAATTACTTATTGTCTCATACTGACCCGGTGTAAACTGGTAATAACTTTCGCCAATAGTCATATCGTGTTAAACACTCCTTTCTCACTACAAAAATAGAATCAATTCCCTACAACTGCTTCGCCATCTCCGAGCGTAACAGTGACCTCCTCCGGAACGGTTTCCTCCTCGGTGGTTGGAAGACTTTCAGACTGCATAGAATCCGTGGAGGGCGAGGCTGTTTCGCCATGTTGGGCAACAGCCTCTTCGGCAGTGCCGTCAGTTTGCTGAGCCGGCTTTGACTCAGCCGTGTCGATCACGGGCTGAGAATTGCTGTTCTGCGAATTTTGCTCGGGCTTGTCCGTGCAGGCACAGAGCATCGCTGCAAGTACAAGCAGCAAAAGGCAGAGAAAACAAAAACGTTGTTTCATCAATTTCATTCTCCTTCCTGCGAGAGGGCGAGCGGACGGATGGAAGCTATCCGTCGAATCGCCCGCCCCTCGCGAGGGGGGACAGGGCCGAAGCCCCGTCCCCCAAGGGGGTTGCTTTGACTGAAGTTTACTGGTAGCTCGGAGTCGAGCGATCGCCCGTGTAGGCGCTGCCATAAGCGTTGATGTTCACGACCTTGTTTTTAGTGTAATCAATCGAGAACACAGTGGTTACCGCAGCCGCCTTTGACAAATCGCCATGATTGCCAACGAAGGAAGCCGCTTCATCCGCTTCGTAGAAGACAATCTGCATCTGCTTGCAGCGGGCACCAAGGTCGGGGATCATGATTCGATTGTTGGCATTGACATCCAGCCAGCGATCACTGTTGGCGCCCTCGCCGTTAGGCAGAGGAAGGAGAACCTTCACGCACAGTCCAGAATCCTTAAAGGAGGCAGAAGAAGAATCATCTTCCATAATGACTGCATTGTCAAGATCAAGCTCCATTCTCTTAGACAGGCAATCGAGCGGGTTATCAATGTTGACATAGCGCTCGTTCTCGTCAGCGTGAACCTCAACACCGTCAAGAGTCGTCCACGTCGGCAGGGAATTGAACTCTCTACCCATCGAAGATTCCTTCCACGTCACAGTGGAAACGTAGCCATTAAGGCCCTCCCTGAAGGTTTCGGCGTTCACTGTAATGGACGTCGTCACGGAGCCCGTTGCCGTCGACTTAATCTTGAAAGAAGTGGAAAGCGCACCCTTATAGAACACGTAATCATCAACAGATCCAAGATTGTCAACATTGAAGCCGATCTTCGAGTAGTAATTGTCGTCCACCACAGCAACCATGTAAAGACCCTGAATGGTCGCAGTCGAAAGGTCGCCGGTTTCGCCGTTCTTGTAGGTGAAGTAGTACTTGCTGGAAAGGTAAACCTCGGGAACCTCCTTCAGGTAGTAGATCTGACCGGCGGTGGGGATCATGGTTTCACCGTTGATCTTTGCAGCCTCTTCGGCAGAAAGGTCTTTCACGTTGGCGGCATTCGCCTTCGTCCAGAAATTCACGTTCCCTGAAGTCTTGCGATTGCCAGTGTACGCCTCGAAGGAGAAGCTCTCATCATCTGCAGTGTCCAGGATGCCAGTAACGTTATCATTGGTCAGCGTGTCAAGCTTGCGAATCTTCCCTGTATCCAGCTCAAGGAGCGCATCCTTGATCGCTTCACGGGTTGTGGTTTCGGAAAGAATCGTCTCAGCGTCGAATCCACCCTGCGGGTAGCCGACAGCGTCAAAGACCAGCTTCAAATCTGCCGCCGGGAGAATCGGGTCGCCTGACTCGCTTCTGTTGAGCAGGGCCGTCACAACGTCACTGCCGGAATAGTTGGTGAGGAATTCTGCCTGCTCGTCGGGACGCCAGACCGACGCATCCAGCAAATCGTGCACCGCCGCAGAGAAAGCACTGTCATTCACATTCTGCGTATGGAGGCCATTGGCAAGCTCTTTGCTTGTGAAGTTGTTCAACATGGCTACAAGCTCAAGCTCGTTCATGTCAGCAAGATCTGCATCTGCCAGCTCCGTAATCATTGCCGTCACCTCAGCCTCGGGAATCAATTCGACAAGACGATCCGACAGTTCGCCGGCGGAGAAGAGGCCAAGGAACCACGTCGCTTCTTCCGAATTCCACCCAGACGGATCAACAACCGCCTCGATGATGGTCTTCACGCGCGCAGGGGAAAGAACCTCGACCAGTTTTTCACCCATGCTTGCATCCGTCACACGCGCAGCAAGGAATCCATCTTTTTCAGTGTCCGACATGGTCGCAGGATCTCCGCCGAAGGCAGTGATCAGCGCATTCTTCTCGGCGTCGGTAAGCTTCCCGAGTACATCCTGTGCGAAATGGCCCAGAACAGCGCTCTTCCGGCTATCGTCTTCGTCGTCCCACTTGGTCGAATCGTTGTCCAGCCGCTCGACCAAGGCGTTGATCTCATTGGTCTGGAGCGAGCGAACAATGTAATCAGCAAGATCATCCGGATAGTTATTGGCGAGGAAGTTTGCCTTTCTCTCCTCGGACCAATTGGGAACATCATTGCTGAGGATCTCACCAATCAGCGCCTTCTGCGTGGCAGTGTCCATGGTTCCGATGTTTTCAATCAGGGTGCTCTTCGGAAGCGTGCCAAGAAGCTCAGCCTTCTGGTCATCATCACACATGGCAATCAGGTCGTTGATCAGGCCACTGCCGGAGTCGCCGAGATCCTCCAGAAGCTGCGCAGCCTTGGTCGTCGTCAGCTTCTGATCCTTGCAGCCGAGGGCGTCAATCAGGGCAACCAGCTCGGGCGTCTTCTTCGAGCTGAGCTCCGAAGTCTGCAGCTTGGTGGGATTGTCCTTGTTGTTGTTAAGAAGCTCGGTGTTCACGCCGCCATAGGAGGAATAGTAGCCGCCGTAGCGATGCTCAGGAGTCACGGCTTCGGTCAGGTCCACAGGCGCCTTCAAACCGCTGTCTGTGTAGGTGATTTCACGACGCTCCAGCACACCGGTGGCGGAGTGGAAGATGTAGAAGTACTCCACTCTGCGCACCCAGACTGCATACAGATCCTCGTCGGCCTCCATGTCATAAGGCGCAATCTTTTTGACCTCCTGACCGTTCTTCTGATGACCCTCTTCGTGGAGAATGAAATTATCGCCTTCCGGATTCCAGCGCAGGAATACGTCGTCTTCGGTCAACTCGGGGTGCGGTGCACCAACGCCGGAGCCGTCCACATGCACCTTCGCCCAACCGACGAAGTCCATTCCTTCGTAGGACAGGCCAACCTCGCCTTCTTCCGCCGACGTGCCGTGCTCCCAGAAGATACGGTCAGCATCCTGCTGACCAGGCTCTGTACCAGGCGCGTTCAGGCCGCCGTTTGCTTTCGCATAGGGACGGGGAATGGTGACATACTCATCAACATCAAGCTCCAGGTCTTCCACGCGAGCGCCGCCGCCATTATTCTTCCCGGTTGCGTTGTTTGCATACCAGTAGATATGCGTCGTGCCTTCCGGCTGCTTGGGATCATAATTCGCGCGGAGGTAGATCGCATAGGACTCGCGGAAGTTGGGCGTGAAGTAGGGGTAAACGATGATATTGTCCGTCACGGGGGTATTATCGTCGATTTTGGCTCCGGTTCCATCCATCCAATACTGGAAGGTCCAGTTTGTTTTGACGGGATCCTCAACATAGGTTCGCAGCGCCCCGCCATTGGGAACCTGCACGGAATCAACCCATGTTCCTTCATCGTCCATAACGTAAACGCGCCAATTTTCTTTGGTCCTCGGCAGACGCTTGAAGAAGTGAACCTCGCTTCTGTATTCACCGTCCTGATCGGAGATACTATCTGAGTAGCGAACCTCAAGCGCAGCATCGCGGGATTCACTGCCAGACAAATAGAGCCACGCCTGTGCACCGTGAGAGGCAAAATAGTCATCGCAGCGCAGCTCATACGTGCTGGGATCGTAAACAAAGTTGCTGGCCTTGTTCTTCTCGGGGTAAACGCCACCGTATCTTAGATACAGGCCAAACGTCGGATCTTCCTTGCTCCAGAACTGATACTTTCCCTCGGAGGTTACATGAACGGTCCACTGGCAATAACGCATCGGGACCCACGGATATCCGGTATTTACATCGTCGTTTTTGGCCACCAATTGACTCAAACCATCATTGTCGATATACTTTGCTTCATCGGGGAAGTAAACGCTATCAAACACATAGGTCTGCGGCAGCGCTGCCCAGCCTGCTTGCCGGATGGTGTCTCCGTTGGTAAACTGGTGCCACTTGTTTGTAACGAGGCCGCTGAAGCCAAGCTGATCCGCAAACAACTCCGCTTCCGATTGCGCCATGACGAGTGCGAGCTGTCCGTTGATATTCACGCTTCGGTTGTCGCCGCTGATTTTGGATTGGAAGTCATAATTGACATCCTTGATGGAGGCGGCAATCAGATAGGTTTCGCCCTCCACAAGGCTTTCGTTCGCGGGCACTTCCACCCAGACCTCGTTCTGGTACGTCCTGTACTTCGGATAATAGAGAACTCTGCCTTCTCTATCTTTCGCCGGCATGGTAAAATTCACCACGTCATCCGTACACCAATATCCCTGGAAGCTCTCACTGAGGATGTTCACCTGCTCGCCCTCATGGTACTTCTGCACGACAGGATCCAGGACATCACGTCTCGCCTCGACCAGCTCGCCTTGTGCATTATAGTCCCACAGATCGTAGTGCACCGTGACGGTGTATTCCGCGGGATCACCTGTGTTGGCAGCGGTCAGGGCACGGGTTTCGATCCCAGTTTCGGTCTCGGTCTCGGACGAGGCCGCGGCGGAGGAAGGCACAGAGGTCGATTCGGCAAGCTTTCCTGCTTTGCTCTGCGCCGCCGGCTCCGAAGAGACACGCAGCGACAGAGGCGCGGACAGGCTGCGACGAGCGGACTCGCTGCGCACCGCAGGTTCATCCGGTACCGCGTTGCCGCCGGCGGACGAAAGGACCTCATAGTAGGTCACAGTACCGTCCTGCATTTTCCATACATACACATTTTTCCCTACTTGTGGAGAATTTGTGAATTGTCCTCCGTACCAGACGAGGTACTTGGGGGTACTGGTTGTAGATCCTATCGTCTTGGGATTACCTGAAGTGAAGGTCACTCCGCAGTAAAGCTTGTTAGAAGCCCCCATCCACTTCATTCCATTAACATACAGGTAATTACCACTCCCATTTCGAATCACCAACTCATTTACTGCGTTCTTCTCAAGTGTCAGCTTTGCCTCGTTGGGGATATTGATAAGCGCAGCGCTACTGCCGGAGCCGGAAACCATATTTGTCATCTGGACTTTACTATGCGTGGTGCCGGAGCTTGTAAAGATGTAGTCGTTTTCAGTAAAGCCGGAGGTGAGATAGATTTCATCATTCTCCTCAACCGTATCTGCCAGCCAGACGCCACTGCTGCCGTCCACAAACGAATATACCGCGTAGAGACTCGTTTCAGCGCTTGCGTTGAAGTTGGCTTCGCCGGGACTGTGCATGCCGCTGGGCTGGCTCGTGCTCGGGCCGTAGCTACTCAGGTTCAACCAACCGACGAAGGTATAGCCAGAAAGCGTCTCCGCCTCCGAGGGCAGCGTAATCGTGTGGTTGTTTTCATCTGTTCCGAGCAGCGTCCGAATCTCCGTTCCACGGGAGATGAAGTGGATCGGAACGCCGGGCAGCACCGGGCTTGTTACGGTGAGCGTACAAGTCTTCGCCTCTTCTTCTGCAATCCAGCCAGCCGGATAGCTTGCCGTGTAGACATATTCGCCGCCTGCAGTGGTCGTTGCATCCCGCGAGGTGCAGTCCATGGTATCTTGAGGCTGCACATAGACAGCCGCGCCACAGACCGGACAGCCGAAGAAGCCAACGCAAGTAAGATCATTCACATCGGGGAAGCTCTGATCATTAATGCTCTTCGTGACAGTCCAACTGGAGGCTGTGGCATCCACCGTGGCATACACCCGGGAAGGTTCGAGCAAATAAGATATTGCTGCTTCTACGCCCTGTGTTTTGGCCATCTGCTGCACTTCGGCCCAATTCAGTCCGTTATACCAGTTGAACATTTTGAAGGTCTCGTAGGTAGCCTCCCCGTGCCCGGTTGCGGGAATCGGATCTGTGAAGGAACCGCCGCACACGGAGCATTTGTACGAGTATACGCCAGGCTCAGTACAGGTCGGCTCCTTGGTTCTTGTTCCTTGCACAGGGGTGTGCGGCTTCTTAGGAATCGTACCGCTGCCTTCATGCTCTCCGCATACTGTGCATGTACGGGCCGAATAGGAGCCTTCCCGGGTACAGGTGGAATCTACAAAACCTTCATACTGCCAGGTGTGCTCCGTCGGATGGTTTACATAGATTGATTCATCGCCGCACATGGTGCAGTACTGCCTCACGATGACGTTTTCATTACACTTCGGGTTCTGAGGATCGGTTTCCTCTCTCAAGAAGCTAACCCGGTTCCCTTGTTCATCCTCGTAGCCGTGACCTTCGTATCTCGGATACTCCGCGAGCTCCCAGCGCCCGCTCTCGTCCTGAAGATAATAGTGGCCGCAAATGTTGCATCGAAGGGAACCAGCCGCGTGTCCAGCTTTATAGCAGGTCGGCTCCAGCTCTGCTGCGGGAGAAACGCCGGTAAAGTCGTGTACGCTGTGTACCGGTGCCCAGGGACTCTTGCCGTTATCCCAGATCTCAGTCAGTTTTGCATAGTCATAGTTCGTACGGAAGGTCTGACCGGGATAGTAGGTGATGTCGCTCGGCGTTCCGTCACTGTTCAGAAGCTGCCAGTTCCGGAAGGCATAAGTGTCATCTTTGTCAGGCGTAGAGGCATCCTGCGTGATCACGGAGACTCTGTCGCCGTAGATCATGCCGTCGGTGAAGTCACGTATCTGTTCGTTGCTCGGCCCAATGTAGCCGGTCTGCTCTGTTTCGTCGTGGTTGCCGAGATAATGAATCTCCACACCGTCCACACGGCTAAAACGCTTCACCCACTTGGCGTGGAGCACCAGCTTGCAGCGGACGTCGGGATCATTTGCGTCGGTGTAATAGGTGTTCGACGCTTGATCATAGCCGGACAGCTTCTGCAGATACTCATCGTCCGTCATACCGCTCTCACGGACACGGTAATTTGTGTCCATGCCCGGAATATCACTGTTGATTTTGGTCTCGGTCAGGTCGAAGTGCTGTGTGCAGGCTTCGTCCAGATACCAGCCGTCGAAGAAATAGCCCTCCCGGCTTGCGGAATCGATCTTATCCCAGTGAATGTGATCCCCGTACTCCAGAACATAGGCGGAGGGGATGCCATAGGTATAGTGCAGCTCCTCATCCTCCGGAACACCGTTTTCGAAGTCCAGCAAAATACGGTACTTGATTGGCTTCCACTTGGCGTAGACGGCCTTACTGTTCTCCGGCATGCGATCAAAGACCGCCGGAACCGTGAGGGTAGACTCATTCATCCATCCTGCAAAATAGTAGCCATCTGGCGCAGCCTCTGCCGCCGGTACATACTCCGTAAACTCAGGCTTGTTAATGTTGTCGTCATAATATACCTGCACCGTTTTGAGAAGCACGTTCGATTCCAGACCGCCCCAGTACTCCAAGTTGTACTTACGGCGTTTGTAGAGCACCCAAGAATCTCTATTTCCGCTATCCGTTTGAATACGTGCAACAGGGTAATTTCCATGCTCATCTGGCTCTGGCCCGAACCCCTCCCTGTCTGGATAGGTTTCCGCATACGGAAATGGGGTGCCGGGAGCAGTCCTACCCCCCCGACTTTCATAGTCAGAGATATAGAAAGGGTTATCCGATTTCGTCTCAAAATCGGCATATTCTTCTGCCTTAATTGGCATGACACTTTTTATTTCAAATTTGCTGCCATCCGCGGACTGCACATATTGATATATTCCGGCGGTAACTCCAACTTGATAGGGTTGATCCCAGTAGTAAAACATCGTCCGGTCATAGGTTGTCATTAGCGGGAATTCAAATCGACCGGTATACGATGTTTGGGTTGCAGCATAGTAGAACGTGTATCTACCATTAAAACCCCAGTACCACCATCTGGACGTTTGGCCGCTAAAGACATTCGCGGCACCGATGTGTGCCTCAGCACCGTACAATCCTTTGATTTCATACCACTTTGTCGAATCGTCCGGTGCTGGTCTGTTGAGCTTCGCCAAATAATAACTAGTACCACCGTAATTGTAATCAACTGTGGCGTAGTAATTGTCCCCGGTGACTGCCGACCAGTTTGGAATAATAAACTGGACGTACCGCGACGGTATCGTTCCGTCTGCCTGAAGATATGCGTACCCGCCCGCCTTTACGACCGGATAGGCATGATACCGTATATACTTCGTGCCGTTCTTACGTTCGAATACAAAGAAATCGTTGAGGTTGAGGCTCGTCATGCTTGAGATGCGCGTATACTGAGTTCCATTATATGGATCGCTTGCATAGCTATAAGTTTCGGAATTCGATTGCGGAACCTTCGCTTGCGTATAAGTACGATTCAAGAAGCGCAGCGTCATGAGCTTTCTGTCGAACTTCGCGTCCATGACGCCTCTGCCGTCGCCATAGACACGCACTCCCCCTCGAGCAGTAGATTCGTCTACATCGTAAGAGAACATGTAGTCGTCCGTACCGGCTCGTACAACGCCATACGCAGCGTCCGCGTTTGCCATGATATGCGGCTCCATCGCGTCCCCAGTCTTTGCAGGATCATAGCCCGGATCCCCCGAATCAAGGAAAACACGCGCACCCGTTCGCGCGGTCACCACCTCCGAGTTCACATAATAATAGTTTCTCTGAGTCGGAACATAGTTCTCATCGAGGAAGTCATTATCGCTTGCATACTCTTTCCAATAAGAAACTGTGTAGGACGACGTGCCAAAGCTCCACTTGGCATAGAGCTTCATGTCCTTTGTGATCGTGAATTCGGTTGCTCCATTTTCAAACAGAGGCTGCGTCAGAGCACTGTCCTTGTACCATGCCTCAAAGACGTAGCCGGGACGGTAGGGGCGAAAGAGCTCGCCGTCCTCATAGATCTTAAGATCCGCCTCACGCACCGTTGCGCCTGCCTCGAAGAACAAGGGCATCATGTATTTGCCGGGGGTGTCGTCCTCCGGGAAATTCAGATGATCCACATCGTTGTTCACCGTTTCGTTGTTATCGAAGGAGATCCAGAAGCCCTTCTGCACATAAGGAAACAGGTGCAGGGGACTGCCCTTGGACACTGAGACACTCGTTTTGTTTGAGATGCGATTAGCAGCAGCAAGCGAGCCTTCCCTGTACTCCGGATAGGTTTTGCTCGGCACGATATCCGTTCCCTCCGGGTCGTACCGCAGCCATATTCCGGTGAAGCTCTGGTCGGACATCATCGGAGTGTAGGGGTGATCCACCGTCATCGAAGCAGCCGACTGGTCATCAGCCAGCGGCGCCGTCTGGACATAGTTGACCGCTCCCGCCTGATCGTGGTAGATGATCTGCGCGACGTAGCAGGTCTCGGCATAGTAGTAGAGATCTGCGCTACCCGTGCAACTACGCACCGCCGCATTGATTTCCTCAACGCTGACAAGTTCCTGCGTCGTGTCCGGGCCAGCGGCATTACCGGGACGCCAGCCCATAAAGGTCTTATTCGCCTCCACACGCTGAACGCCGGGGTCATAGACCAAAAGGGTATCTGCGGGCGTGGACTGGATCTTGCTGACACGAACCACCTGCTGGCGGTCGGTATCGTAGTCCCCGTTTCCGGTAGACTTGGTCATAAAGTGAATCTTCACAACCCTTGAGTCTATCTGGACATCATCAAAAACAGCGTACACAGAGAAGTCCTTCGCGCAGAAGCGCAGGGCCTTGCTGCCTGCGGAGCGGTTGAGGGAAACCTGCTCGGAACTGACGTACTCGAGCGTACCGTCGGCACGGACGTGGCAGACCGTGGGGTTCTTGACATCCTCGAGGCCGTCGAGCGCAATCTGAACCTCGACCTCGGTCTTCGGCTCCAGCTCCGCGCCGCTCTTCGAGAAGGTGATGTCGGCAGCGGCAATCAGCTTGCCGTTCGCCTTCTTCGCCAGCTCAGCCAGCGTCGCTTCGTCGGTCACGCGCGTAACGGTCAGGTCGGTGTCCTCCGGCAGAGCGCCTCTGGGCGCGTCAACCGTGACGGCCATGGACGCGTCAGCCTTGCTGTGAAGCATCTGCGCCGGACGCAGCGGAACACCGCCGGTCAGCCCATACAGCTTCTGGAGAATCGCCGCGACCTGCGCACGGGTCGCAGTCTCCTTCGGACGGAAGCTGCCGTCGTCAAAGCCACTGACCAGCCCGGTCTGCGCGCAGAAGCGTACCGCTTCCTTCGCGTAGGAGGAAATCTGCTCCTCATCCTGGAAGGAGGTGTCCTTGCTCCGGGTGAGGGTCATATCCTCCATCGAGAGGAACTTGGCGAGGACGGTGCACAGATCCTGACGGGTGATCGAGGCGTTCGGCGCAAACCGACCGTCACCGACACCGGAGACCAGCCCGTTCTGAGCCGCCCACGTCACAGCACCGGTGTACCACTTGTTCGCGGGGACGTCGGAGAAGAGGGTCTTCTCGCCCTTCGTCTCGACATCCGAAAAGCTTGCGAGTACGGTCACAAACATGGCGCGCGTCATGTTTGCGTTGGGGGCAAACTGCGCCTCACTGACGCCGGCCATAAAGCCCTTCTCACTGACAAAGTCAACAGCGGATTTGTACCACGCCTTGCCGGAAACATCCGCAAAGGAGGCCGCTTCCACCGGGACGAGCAGCACGGAGAAGGTCATGACAACGGCAAGCAAAAGCGCGGTCAGCCGATTTAGCTTGTGTTTCATGTGTTTTTTCCCCTTTCTAATGTAGTTTCTCTAAAGGTTGTGGCGAACGGCGGGTTCCCCCACGCGTCCGTCGCCGGAATTTCACGACAGTCCGCAGGCAAAAATGCGCGGCCTGCCAAACCAACGTAAAGTCCCGGACTATAAGGATGACTACATTATAAAGCATTTACAAAATGGATGCAAGGACATTTTATGAAATTAATGTTTCTTAATAATTATCGTTGTAATACCCGATTTTTCATTTAATATTTTTCCGTTTTTTGTCCATTTTTATAGAAAAATTCTGCATGTAGGATTTGTATTTTTGCAAGCCCTGAAACCGGGAAACAGCAGGGGGAATTCCGCGTCCCACGCAGGGATTGACACGGTTTACGCGGGATCAACCGCCCCCGCAAGGGCCGATACCCACACCGGCCCGGACGGTGCGATGATCGGGCGGCGTTGCGTTGATGCAACGTGAGGCCGCGTTGCGTAGGGGCCGATGACCACATCGGCCCGGACGGTGCGATGATCGGGCGCGTTGCGTATACGAAGGTGAGGCCGCTATGGTCAGCGGCCACTACGGGGCGGCGGCCCCCTCCCCCGTGGGGGCGGCCTGTGATTCGCATCCCCCCGTAGGGGTCGGCGTCCTCGACGACCCGGTGCGGCGTATCGTTGCGATGGCACGGTGCGTCGAGGACGCCGCACCCTACGGCGGGATCGGCCCGCGATCCGCGTTACCCCGTAGGGGTCGGCGTCCTCGACGACCCGGTGGGGCGTATCGTTCCGCTGGCACGGTGCGTCGAGGACGCCGCACCCTACGGCGGGGTCGTTCCGTGATTCGCACAAAGGCTGCGGGGGACGGTTTCCCGTCCCCCGCGGATGAAAACTGTTTATTTCTTTCCCAGCAATGCGTACAGGAAGGTCACAACCTGACCTCTGGTGCAGGTTTGATTTGGGCCGAAGTGCGTTGCATCCACACCGCTGGTAATGCCGTTCTGGTAGGCCCAGAGCACGGCCTTGTAGTACCAGTTGCTCTTTTTCACATCCTTAAAGGGATTGCTCCCCGCCTTCGGATTCGGCTTGCCGCTCAGCGCCCAGAGGAAGGTCACCACCTGCGCGCGGGTGCAGCCGCCGTTCGGCTGGAAGTGGGTGTCATCCACGCCGTTCGTAATCCCGTTCTGGAAGGCCCAGAGCACGGGCTTGAAGTAGTATTTGCTCTTCTTCACGTCCACGAAGGGGTTGTTGCTCCAATCTGCCTCCGGCTTGCCTTTGGCCGCGTAAAGGAAGGTCATCACCTGCCCGCGCGTGCAGGTGTCGTTCGGGCCAAAGGTCACGCGAGAGGTTCCTTTGGTGATCCCGCGCTCCAGCGCCCAGAGCATGG
>JAFYGM010000094.1 GCA_017543225.1 Oscillospiraceae bacterium | reverse complement strand
GTTGTATTAGCTGCAAGCAGGGTTTCGCCAGACGAGGCGGAGGACGCAGGCGGGCTGACGCCCGGCAAGGACGACAACGAAGTATGGCGGAATCCTGCGCCGCAGATCATGCCATTTTTAGGCTTAACGGAACACTAGATTCACAGTTCCTCTGATTCATCCTCGACCAGTGGGAACGTCATGATTGCCTTAAACAGATCACCGTCGATGACGAGCTTAAAATGACCTCCCTGCAGAGTCGTCAGGTCTTTTGCAATCGAAAGGCCCAAACCGCTGCCCTCCGTGTTTCGGGAGCTGTCACCGCGGACGAAGCGCTCCATCAGCTCGTCGGCAGAGATGTTCAGGCGCTGTTTGGAAATATTGCGGAAGATCACAACAGCATTCTCGTTTTCCGTGTGGGTAGTGATGTAAACTCTGGAATCGGTCTGGCTGTAGAGCGTCGCATTGCCCAAGAGGTTGTCAAATACGCGCCACAGGTGCTTCGGATCGGCACGAATCAGAAGCGGCTTGTCAGTTAACGCGACCACCTGATCCAGACCGTGTTCACGCATCCGCTCGGCATACTCACCCGTCGCCTGTGAGAGCATCAGGTTCAGATCCAAAGTCTCCAGCTCGACCGGGGTACTGCCGGAAGCGGCCTTGGACGCCTCCACCAGATCCAGCACCAGCTTTTTCAGCCGAACTGCCTGCCGGTTCACCACGTCGAAGTATTCCGGCGCTTGGGGGGAATCCAGCCCGGCCTTTTCAATCAAATCCACATAGTTGACAATGGAGGTCAACGGCGTTTTCAGATCATGGGAGACGTTCGTGATCAGCTCGGCCTTCATTCGCTCGCTGCGCATCTGCTCGTCCACCGTTCGACGCATGCCTTTGCTGATTTCATTCAGGGTGTCTCCGTGGTGTCGGAAGAAGGGAAGCAGCTTCTCGGTATGCACCCGCTGCGACGAATCGCCGTTCTTCAGGCGCTTTCCCTCCTGCTCCAGAACGCTGAGATTATAAATCACGACTGCAGCGACGTGACAGATCAGAAGCTTCTCCGCAATCCAAATCAGGATCAGGTTGGTATGTTCAAAAACCTGCATTGCAATCAGCTCGGCAGCGGAAAGAACCAGATAAAACAGCAAAAAGCGGAAGTAGAACCGGACGCCCCATTCCTCCTGACAGAGCAATCGACTCAGCGTCTGAACCAGCCGATAAAGGTATGTGGTTTTGTAGAGACGCTTTGCCTTGATCCGTCTTGCGACCGTCATAATCACAAAGTAGCCGACCAGCGAACAGTAGACGATGCCCATTGCATCGAAGGCAACCCGAAAAAGCTGATCGTACTGATAGGTGATCGACAGATCCTCGATCCGTACAATCAGCAGCGACGGAAACGCCAGCGTGATTCCGGCGCAGAAGAGATAGATCTCCAGCGGAATCCGGTCCCAGGTGTGCAGAACGCAGACGTTGCTGCCCGGCCTTCTCCCGATTCCGAGCAGCATCACATTCAGCAGGAGAACCGCAGCCAAAAAGCTCAGCGCGACAATCAGCAGCACCAGATAGCGATTCCTGCCAAGTATGCCGAAGAACTTCTCCGCAATGGTGTACTTGTCCACCACGGAGGAACCCGTGCGCAGATACAGGCAGATTCTTACGTCGTCCTTTGTTCTGGCAGTATAGACTGTGGAATACCGTGCATTGTTGATGTGCAAATCAGCCGCGTCCTCGCTGTGAAGCAGCAGTTCCTCCGTATCGACCTTGAAGACAGCAAACCGAAGATTGGAATCCGAAGAATCGAAGCTCTTTTCCAATTCCGTCTGGAGCAGCGCACGCTGTTCCTCATTCTCATACCACGCCTTTTCATTGAAATCAAGACGCTTGGCTATGCTCTCCGCGTCCCGCACAAGAAGGGTATCAACGATTCCCTCCAAGTAACCCGGCCCGTCGATCGAATAGGCGTTGTGATTTGCCAGCATCACTGCGCTCATGATAAAAATAGAAAACAGCGCAATGGAAAGGAATAGAAAGAAAAACGTAACGCCCTTGACAATCCCTCTGGAGGCAAATTCCCGCAGCTCGTTCGTCTGCATGGTCAAAACGCCCCCGTATGAATCTTGTAGCCCTTGCCCCAGACGACCTTCAGATAGCGCGGCTCCGCCGGGTCGATCTCAATCTTCTCTCGGATGTGGCGAACGTGGACGGCGACTGCGTTTTCCGCACCCATCGGCGTTTCATTCCAGACGGCCTTGTAAATTTCCTTTGGAGAGAAGACCTTTCCGGCGTTCTTCATCAGCAGGGCAAGAATCTCATACTCCAGCGGCGTCAGAGATACCAGCTCGTTGTCCACCAGAACAGACTTGGTCGTGTCGTCAAGTGTCAGGCCGCCGACCTTGATCACCTTGCCGGACTGTGCGCCGCCGCCGAGCTTCATATATCTGCGAAGCTGGGATTTCACGCGGGCAATCAGCTCCACCGGATTAAACGGTTTGGTGATGTAATCGTCCGCCCCGAGGTTCAAACCGGCAATCTTGTCGATGTCCTCCGACTTTGCGGACAGAAGAATCACCGGTACGTTAGACCACTCGCGCAGAGCTGCCAGCGTCTCGGTGCCGCTCTTCTGCGGCATCATAATATCCAAAATCACAAGATGAATTTCCTGGGAACGAAGTATTTGCAGACATTCCTCCCCGTTGTAGGCACAGATCGTCTGATAGTTTTCCGAATTCAGATAAATGCGAATTGCAGAAACGATGTCACGATCATCATCGCAAACCAGAATATAATACATAGCTTCCTCCTTCATCAGCTTCTTAAAAAGCGTTTTCTGTTCTGATATTCTACCACAAAACAAATCTAAATGAAAGAAAATCTCAAACGCTTTAAGGAATTCTTAATGTTTTTAGGCTTTTAAATCCTCAGTTTTCTCTTGGGAACCGAAGTTATTTCTGTTATAATAGGGAAAACGGTCGCAGACCGTGTCTGCTGTGCCGTGGATTGATGCGGAGGAAGCGCTCATGCAGACCCATGAAATCAAAGTCCTTGCAACCATCAAGACAGACTTTCGGGAGAAGTTCGGGATTCCCAGACAGAGCGGGCTTGTTGACAGCCTGCGCGCACGGATCGTGTTCGAGCCGGAATTCCGAAATCCGGACGCGCTGCGCGGGATGGAAGGCTTTTCCCATCTCTGGCTGATTTGGCAGTTCTCCCGTGCCGTTCGCAGCGACTGGTCTCCCACCGTCCGTCCGCCGCGGCTGGGCGGAAATGCGCGGCTGGGCGTCTTCGCAACCCGCTCCCCCTTCCGTCCCAATTCCATTGGCCTGTCCTGTGTCCGGCTGGAGGAGGTTTGCGAGGACGCGGCGCTTGGCCCTGTGCTGGTGGTTTCCGGTGCCGACCTGCTCGACGGAACCCCGATCTACGATATCAAGCCCTACCTTCCCTACGCGGACTGTCATCCGGAGGCTGTGAGCGGATTTGCAGCCGACGCTCCCGAAAAACGCCTGAACGTAGAGATTCCCGAGGCACTGGCCGCCCGGATTCCCGCAGAAAAACGGGCCGCCCTGTTGGACGTCCTCTCGCTCGATCCCCGTCCCTCTTATCACAGCGACCCGACGCGCATTTACGGGATGTGCTTCGCGGATTATGAGGTTCGATTCACGGTCGCAGGCAACGTGTTAACTGTTTTGGAGCTTCACGACAATCCTTGATGCGTCCGCTTTTCTGCCTGCCGATGCAAGCATCTTTGAATGAAGGCGAAAAACAACTCCATTTCCTAAGAATTTCCTATTTACTTTTTTGATTTTTGTGCTATAATAGGGCTTGTACAATGCAAAGATTGTTCTTTGTCTATCATTTAGGAGGAATGTGCTATGAGAAAAGCCCTTGCGCTGCTGATGGCCGTTTTGCTGCTTGGCTCGCTCGCCACGGCAGTCTTCGCCAACAACAGCCCCACTAACAATCCGAGTCCCACTGGCACCCCGGAAATTATTGTCGAAATCTATTACCACTACGATCCTCAGAATCCTGAGTACGGCGGCACCGTTGTCCTGCATGAAGGCGATGAGTACATCATCACTCCCAAGGAGAAAGACGGCTATGAGTACACGCATTACGAGTTCGAGGGCGAGTATGAAGTCGTTTCTAAGGACGGCAGCACTTGGGTCATTCGTCCCCTGACCGATCTTGTGATTCATGTGTTCTACAAGGGCGGCAACGAGATTCCTTCTGACTCCAGTGGCAGCAGCACCCCCACCAAGCCCACCGGACACGACCCCAACCCTGATTCCCCTCCCACCGGCGACAACACTGCGATGATTCTGGTGATCATGCTTGTTGGTCTGTGCGGCGTCGTGCTGGCAATCAGAAAGATTATCCGCAACCATTAATCTTGCATCTTATCGGATCAGGGTTCTCCCCTGATCCGATTTATTAAGCAACCGGGCACGATCCACAGATCATGCCCGGTTGCTTTTTCTGTCTGTTATTCCGCAGAGATCAAATAGTAGTAGACCGGCTGACCGCCGTTAATCAGGCTGATTTCCGCATTGGGGCAGGCCTTTTCGAAGATCTTTACGACCTTCTCCGCCGCCTTCTCCTCAATGTTCTCGCCGTAGAAGATGGTGATGATTTCCTTGCCCTCAGCGGCAATCTTCTCTGCAAGTCCCTTCAGCAGGCTGTTGACATCTCGGCTGGTCCCAAAGAGGGCGGAGCCATAGAGTGCAAGATAATCGCCCTTGTGGATCGCAAAGCCGTCAAATTCAGAGTCGCGAGCAGCATAGGTGATCTGCATGGTGGAGACATTGTGCCGCGCCTCGCGCATCGCCATCAGATTGTCATCCACTGACGCATCAGGATCGAAGGCCAGAATCGCACTGATGCCCTGCGGCACCGTTCTGGTACGGACGACGACAACTTTCTTCTCCGTCAGAGACTGGGTCTGCTCCGCTGCCATGATGATATTCTTGTTGTTTGGGAAGACAAAAACTGTCTCAGCAGGCGTGCGATTAATGGCAAGCGCAATATCCTGCGTGGAGGGGTTCATTGTCTGACCGCCCTTGATGACCTGATCGACGCCAAGATCCTTGAATACGGAGGTCAGGCCGTCGCCGGCGCAGACCGCCACCATGCCGTACTGCTTTTCCGCCGGCGCAGGCTGATTGTTCCGCTCTGCCTCGGACAGCACCTTCTCGGTGTGCTGCAAACGCATATTCTCAATCTTGACTGTGACCAGACCACCGAAGGTCAGCGCCCGCTCAATCACCTCGCCGGGATGGTTCGTATGTACATGAACCTTGATAATCTCGTCATCCTCCACAAGCACCAGACTGTCGCCCATGGTGGCAAGCCAGTCTCGCAGTGCCTCGGGGTCTCCCTCATTGTCTCTTGACACGATGAATTCCGTGCAGTATCCAAAGGTAATATCTGCAGTGTCAAAGTCGGAGAAGGTCGCTTCCTCCTTGGTTGCAGTCTCCTGCCCAAGCTCCGGCGCAATCACATCCTCGCCTTGCAGAGAGGAGAGCATCGCGGTCAGAATCGTGACCCAGCCGACGCCGCCGGCGTCCACGACCCCGGCCTTTTTCAGTACAGGATTCTGGTTCACGGTATCCGCCAGCGCAAGCTTGCCCGCGTTGATGGCGCCCTCGAGTGCGTATTCCACATAGTCGTGCTCCTTGACAGCCTCAAGCGCACCGCCGGCAGCCAGCCGCGCAACGGTCAGCACGGTGCCTTCGGTAGGCTTCATCACGGCCTTATATGCCAGCTCAACGCCTGTTTGCAGGGCTGCGGCAAAGCGCTCGCCCGTCGCCTCCTCCGTGCCCTTGAGCTCCTTTGCCACGCCGCGGAAGAGCTGCGAAAGAATGACGCCGGAATTTCCCCGCGCACCGCGCAGGAGGGCGGAGGCTGTAATGTCGGCAGCCTTGGTCAGGCTCGGATCCTCTGCCCGCTTGAGATCGACCACCGCGTTGTTCATGGTCATGCTCATATTGGTACCGGTATCGCCGTCCGGCACAGGGAACACGTTCAGCTCATTAATCTGCTGCTTGTGAATCTCTACGGCGGCTGCGGCGCTGATTACCATGCGCCGGAACGCCGCTCCATCAATAGTCTGTCTCAAAGGTACGTCCCCTCCGTTACACACCGACCAGTACGGAGTCGATGTACACATTGACATCCTTCACCGTCGTCTCCGTAGTCTTCTGCACCACATACCGAACCTCAGAAATGATGGATTCCGCCACGGCTGTCAGATTGATGCCATGGTTCACCATGATGTGCAGGTCGATTGAAATCGAATTATCCTCATGGAAAGTGACCAAAACGCCCTTACCCATTGCCTCGCGGCGGAGCAGATGCACCAGGCCGTCGGTCATGGAGCGCACAGCCATGCCCTTCACGCCGAAGCAGTTGGACGCAGCCATGCCCACAATGTTTGTGAATACGATGTTGTTGATGGTGATTCCACCCTGATCTGTTTTCATTTGAATCATAGGAAACCCTCCTGTCGGTGGTTGAAATCGGTACAGTTCTATCTTATGACATTGTAACCGATTTCAGGCAAATATACAAGTATTATTTTTGAAGCTTTCTCAACCGCTGCTCGCTCTGCTCGAGCTGAGTCAGCAGCTTGTGGCTCTGCTCCAGCTTGTCGCGCTGGGCCTGAATCACATTTGCCGGCGCGCGGGAGACGAATTTCTCATTCGAGAGCTGTCCTTCCGCCCGCGCAATCTCCTTGCGGGTGTTGTCCAGCTCCTTCTCGATTCGGGCCAGTTCCTTCTCCACGTCCACAAGCTGGGCCAGCGGCAGGTAGAGCTTGGCGTCGGCCGTCACGCACTGGGCCATATCCGCATGGCCCTCAGGCTCTTCGGCACTGACCAGCACGCGCTCGGCATAGGCCAGACGGGTGATAAACGCAGCGCCTTCGGTGAAGATTTCCTGCTTGTCGGTGACCACATAAAGATCGGCTTTCTTGGAGGGCGGCACATTCATCTCGGAACGGCGGTTGCGCACCGTGCGAATCGCCTGCATCACGGATTCCATGTGCTGCTCCTCGGTGGGATAGTCGAGACTCGCATCGAACTCCGGCCATTTTGCGACGATCAGCGCCTCTCCCTCATGGGGAATCGCCTGCCAGATTTCTTCGGTGACAAACGGCATAAAGGGGTGCATCAGGCGGAGAATCCGGTCGAGCACATAAAGAAGCACCTGCTGGGCCGTCTGCTTTGCCGCGGCGTCCTCGCCGTAGAGACGGGCCTTGGTCAGCTCGATATACCAGTCGCAGTAATCGTCCCAGATGAAATCGTAGATTTTCTGGATTGCCACGCCAAGCTCATACTTCTCCATGTTCTCGGTGGCCTCACGAATTGTCCGATTCAGCTTGGAGAGAATCCAGCGGTCGGCAATCTCCAGCTTCTCGGCTGCGGGCAGTTCGTTGCAGTCGATGGACAGGTTCATCATCACATAACGGCTGGCATTCCAGAGCTTGTTGGCGAAGTTGCGCATGGCTTCGCAGTGCTCCACATAGAAGCGCATATCGTTGCCGGGGCTGTTGCCGGTGACCATGTTCATGCGAAGGGCATCGGAGCCGTAGCGGTCAATCATATCGAGCGGATCAATGCCGTTGCCCAGACTCTTGGACATCTTGCGTCCCTTGTCGTCTCGCACCAGACCGTGAATCAGCACCGTGTGGAAGGGCGGCTTTCCGGTGTGCTCATTGGCAGAGAAAATCATCCGGGAAACCCAGAACGTAATGATGTCGTAGCCGGTCACAAGCACGTCGGTCGGATAGAAGTAATCCAGATCCGGGGTCTTTTCCGGCCAGCCCAAAATCTCAAAGGGCCAGAGCGCCGAGGAGAACCAGGTGTCCAGCACATCAGGGTCACGTTCGATATTCTTGCTGCCGCACTCCTCGCAGCAGGTTGCATCCTCGCGGCTGACGGTCACATGCCCGCAATCGGCGCAGTACCAGGCCGGGATCTGATGGCCCCACCAGAGCTGACGGGAAATACACCAGTCATGCAGGTTTTCCATCCAGTTGATATAGTTTTTGGAGAACCGTTCCGGCACAAAGCGCGTCTCCCCGTCCCGCACCACACGAATGGCTTCATCCACCATGGGCTGCATCTTCACAAACCACTGGGCGGAAATGATCGGCTCCACATCGTTGTGGCAGCGGTAGCAGGTACCGACGTTGTGAGAGTAGGGTTCGGTTTTCTCCAGAAGTCCCAGCGCGTCCAGATCGGCAATAACGGCCTTGCGGGCTGCATAGCGATCCATACCGCAGTAGCGTCCGCCATTCTCGTTGATCGTGCCGTCGTCGGCAATGACCTTGATGGATTCCAGATTGTGGCGCAGACCCACTTCAAAGTCGTTGGGGTCATGGGCAGGCGTCATCTTGACGCAGCCGGTGCCGAAATCCATTTCCACATATTCATCCGCGACAATCGGAATCTCACGGTTCATCAGCGGGAGCATGCAGGTCTTGCCGACCAGATGCTTGTAGCGCTCGTCGTTGGGATGCACGGCAACGCCGGTATCGCCCATCATGGTCTCGGGGCGGGTCGTCGCAACCACCAGATAGCCGCTGCCGTCAGTCAGCGGATAACGCATGTGCCAGAGATTGCCCGGCTTGTCCACATATTCCACCTCGGCGTCGGACAGCGCAGTGATGCAGTGGGGGCACCAGTTGATGATCCGGCTGCCTTTATAAATCAGGCCCTTTTCATAGAGGCTGACAAAGACCTCGCGAACCGCCTTGGAGCAGCCCTCGTCCATCGTAAAGCGAGCGCGGTCCCAGTCACAGGAGGCGCCGAGCCGCTTCTGCTGCTCGACAATGCGGTTGCCGTACCGGTGCTTCCAGTCCCAAACGCGCTCCAAAAACTTTTCGCGGCCCAGGTCGTAACGTGTCAGGCCCTCCTTGCGAAGCTCCTCCTCCACCTTGATCTGCGTGGCGATGCCGGCGTGATCGACACCGGGAACCCACAGTGCAGCATAGCCCTGCATCCGCTTGAAGCGGATCAGAATGTCTTGCAGCGCGGCGTCCATCGCATGGCCCATGTGAAGCTGCCCGGTGACGTTCGGAGGCGGCATGACAATGGTGAAGGGCTTTTTCTCGGGATCTCTCCGGGTTTTGAAGAACCCGCTGTCCTGCCAGAATTGATAGATTCGATCCTCAACCTGCTTCGGGTCGTAGGTCTTGGGAAGTTCTCTTGCCATATTCGTTCTC
>JAFYGM010000093.1 GCA_017543225.1 Oscillospiraceae bacterium | reverse complement strand
TTTGCCTGCAGCAAATTGCATTCGTTCCGAATGCCGGACGAGCAATGCTCGTCCCTACGTTTCGATCGAAACGTTGCCGCGTGCGTCACCTCCATTGTCAACTATCAACTGTTAATTCAACCACGCCCTGAACTGTTACCACAAGAAAAAGGATTGACCCAAAAAATTTTCTCACCCCCCTTGACAACGACCTGCATCCGCGCTATAATATGGACACAATTTCAGATTGCTCTTGAGGGAGTAGTACCGCAGCCTCGACTGCGGAGGCGGTTCGTCAGCACGCGGGGTTCCCCGCCGGATCGCCTTGAAATGCGAGACTCATGTTCAGGCTCAGGGCCTGTGCATGGGTTTTTTCTTTTGCCGCAGGACTGCGGCGCACATCTCACACCGTACCGGTTCCCCGCCCGTGCGGGGAGAAAGAAAGGAGAACATCATGGAAAAGAAGCTTTGCAAATCCAACACGAACAAGATGGTCGCCGGCGTCTGCGGCGGCGTGGCCGAGTATCTGGGCGTAGATCCTACCGTGGTTCGCCTGATCTGGGTCCTCTTCACTGCCCTCGGCGGCTCAGGTCTGCTGGCCTACATCCTTGCCGCCATCATCATGCCGGAGGGAGGGATCTAAGCAGCAGCGGTCGTTGACCGGGAGTGGGCGCCGACCACAGCAGCCTCTCCCTCCATCCGCGGAACGCAGCCAATCTCTGCGGCGCTCTGGCCGATGCGGTCATCGGCCACTACAAAAAACGTCTGACTATCTGACCCAGAGAAATAGGAAGGAGTTTCATCATGGTCAAGCTCGTTATCGCAGCCATCATTCTCTTTGTCGGCATTGCCGCCCGCTTCAGCCTCCGCGCAAAGGGCAAGAAAGGCCCCGCCACCCTCGCCACAGTCCTTTCCGCCCTGCTTTGTATCGGAACCGTTGCCCTGTCCTGCATCCAGACCGTCCCCACCGGACACACCGGCGTCGTCACCACCTTTGGACGAGTTGAGAACACCACGCTGGATTCCGGCGTCCACTTCGTCCTCCCCTGGCAGGAGGTTGTGAAGATGGACAACCGTGTGCAAAAGCAGACGGCAGAGTTGGCCTGCTTCTCCTCCGATATTCAGGAGGTGAACATGACCTACACGATCAACTACCAGATCAAGAAGTCCGACGCGCAGAACATTTACCGCACGATTGGCGTGGACTATTATCAAACCGTGATTCAGCCCTGCATCACGGAATCTGTCAAGGTCGTCACCGCCCGCTACTCCGCCGAGCAGCTTGTCGGAAAGCGCAACGATCTGGCTGTTTCCATCGAGCAGGATCTTTCTGAAAAGCTCCTGACCTACAACATTGAGCTGGTGTCCACCTCCATTGAGAACATGGACTTCACCAACGCCTTCACCGATGCGGTTGAGGCCAAGCAGGTCGCCCAGCAGAACAAGCTCCGCGCCCAGACCGAGGCCGAGCAGAAGATTGTCGAGGCCCAGGCTGCCGCAGAGGTGCGCAAGGTCAACGCCGACGCCGAGGCCTACGAGCTTCTGGCAAAGGCGGAGGCCGAGGCCGAGGCCAACCGCAAGCTCAGCGAGTCTCTGACGCAGGAGCTGATCCACTACACCTACGCACAGACCTGGAACGGCAAGCTCCCCACTGTGATGACGGGTGAAAACGGCATGGTTCCCGTCCTGAACATGAACGAGCTTGTTCCCACCACGGAGGACGGAGAATAACCCCCTGTCAAAGCAACGCGGTCGTGCCTGACCGCGCGTGCAGTCGAAAAAAACGGCGTGGCATGGCTGGCGCAGAAAAAATCTGCGCCAGCCATCTTTTTCTCTTGACAAGCAGCGCATTATATGCTATAACTGTGTCACCACATATAATACAGTTGACACAGAAAGGAGTCAGGGTATTGATTAGCTTGAATTACCGGGATTCCCGGCCAATCTACGAGCAGTTGGAAGAGAAGCTGCGCCGCATGATTCTTGCCGGGGCAATCGCTGAGGGTGAACGTCTGCCCTCGGTGCGGGAGCTGGCGAGCCAGCTTGCCATCAATCCGAACACGATCCAGCGCGCCTATCGCGAGCTGGAGCAGGCCGGGTTCATCTACTCGGTTCCGGGCAAGGGTTCCTTTGCCGGCAAGCTCTCCGGCGTGGACGAAAGCCGCCGCCGCGAGCTGCGTGAGAAGCTCGTCGCCATTTGGACCGAGCTGCTCCAGTTGGGCGAGTCGCCCGAAACGCTATTGCGCATGATAAAGGAGGTATGTCCCCATGATTGAAGTAAAGAACCTGCGAAAAACCTTTGACGGCTTCGTGGCGCTGGACGATCTGACCATGACCGTCCCGGACGGCGCGGTGTACGGGCTGGTCGGTCCGAACGGTGCGGGCAAATCCACCGTGATCCGCCACATCACCGGGATCTTCCGCCCCGACAGCGGTAAGGTCACGGTCGGCGGTGCGCCGGTCTATGAGAACCCCGCTGTCAAGGCAGGCATTTCCTATATCCCCGACGACGTGTTCTACTTCCCCTCCGCCAGCCTGACCGACATGGCGCGCTTCTATGCGAAAACCTACAAAAGCTTCGACCGAAAGCTCTATGAGGAGCTGCGCCAGAGCTTCAATCTCGACCCCAAGAGCCAGCTTCGTCGCTTCTCCAAGGGTATGCAGAAGCAGGCGGCCTTCCTGCTGGCGATTGCCAGCCGCCCGAAGGTGCTGGTGCTCGACGAGCCGGTGGACGGCCTCGATCCTGTGATGCGCCGTCAGGTCTGGGGTCTGATGCTGCAGGACGTGGAGCAGCGCGGCACGACGGTTCTGGTCAGCTCCCACAACCTGCGCGAGCTGGAGGACGTGTGCGACCATGTGGGCATCCTGCACAAGGGCAAGATGCTGCTGGAGCGGACGCTGGACGAGCTGCAGGATAACGTGGTGAAGGTGCAGGTCGTGTTCCGGGAGGGTACGGATCTGCCGCAGACGCTGAACGTCCTGCACAGAAGTCAAAACGGCAAGGTAGAGACCGTCATCATCCGCGGCAGTCAGGAGCAGGTCAGCGCCGCCCTGACCGCAGTCAATCCGCTGTTCTTCGACCTCGTTCCCCTGACGCTGGAGGAGGTCTTCGTCTATGAGCTGGGAGGTGTAGACTATGAAGTTAAAAACGTCATTCTTTGATCCGGCCCTGTTGAAAAAGAATCTCAGCCGCTTTTCCCCGGCATGGATTCTCACGCTGGTCGGTATGATTCTCTGTCTGCCGGTCTCTCTGATGATCGCCCTTCAGCGGGAAATCCCAGTGGTTTACGAAATCACGCTGCCGCGCGTTCAGCGAGCTCTTGGTGAGGTTGCAAATGCCGGCCCATCCTTCGCCATCGTCTGCGCGCTGATTTTTGCCGGTCTGCTGTTTAAGTACCTGCACAAAACCCGTGCGGCCTACATGATGCACGCCTTCCCCATGACCCGGACCTGCCTGTATTGCACGAACGTCGTTTCCGGTCTGCTGTTCTGGCTGGTTCCCACGCTGGTCACGGGGCTGCTGGCGCAAATCATCCTCAGCGCCAACGGGTTCTCGGCTTGCAGCGGACTGCTCTGGGCTGCGATGGGCAAGTGGGTTCTGCAGTTCCTCTGCTTCTTCGGCATTGCCGTCTTTGCCATGATGCTGAGCGGCAGCACGGTCATCGGCACCCTGTGCTACGGAGCCTTTCAGGGCATCTTTGCGCTTCTGCCCACGATGACGCTGGTGCTCGTCGAGTATTACTTCCACGGTCTGGACATCTCCGTGGATGTAGACTTCGGCTATCTTGCGCCCGTCTTTGCCATGCAAAGAGATTGCGCCACCTGGCTGCTCTGGCTCTACGCCGGGATTGGACTGGTGCTTCTGGTGGTGGCTTGGCTGCACTACCTTCGCCGCGACATTGAACGCGCCGGAGACGCAATGGCCTATCGCTGGGCGCGCATTGCCTTCCGCATCGTGTTCACCTACTCGATGACCCTCGGCCTCGGATTCCTCCTGACCGGGATCCTTGGATTTGTGAATGAAGAACGCTCCCTTGTTTTGCTTCCCTACGCGCTGATCGGCTGTGTAATCGGCTGGTTCGGCTCCTCGATGATGGTCGAGCGCACTGTCAAGGTCTTCCGCAAGAAATCCGTCTGGGTGGGCTTCGCAATCTGCGTCATCCTGCTGGTGGGAACCATTGCGTGCCTGAAATACGACGTGTTCGGAGCGCAGCGCCGGGTTCCCGAGACCGCTCAGGTGGAATCGGTGGAGATCTGGACCGAGGGAGATTACAATTCTCCCTACGCCGACCGCATTACGCTGACCGACCCGGCGGACATCAACACCGTTCGCACCGTGCATCAGAATGCGATCAAGGCCTGGCAGAAAAACCCGGACAGAGCCTCAGACTTCTTCCGCTACACCGCAGGAGACATCCACATCTGCTACCACCTCGCCGGCGGCGGCACCCTGCGCCGGGTGTACGAGATCCCCGAAGAAAACTACAAGGCTCTGGCACAATTCTATGCCGATCCGGAGATCGCCGCAGCCTGGTACGAGCGGGCGCTGCCGGAGAACTTCTACCGCGTGACCTTATCTGATGTAGAGGAGTATGAGACAGACGAGTACGGCCACCAGATCTACACGGCGTCGAGGGAGCGGGAGTGCAGAGATCCCTCCGCCCTGCGGGAAGCGGTGCTGGCCGACGCCAGAGCGGGCCGCCTGCCCATCGTCAACTGTCTGGTCGGGTCCATGGACCTCGACACAGGCGCAATCAGGGGCTCGTATTGGGATAATCCGTCCCTGGAGTTTGAAACCGCCTCTTATTCGGGCCAAGAGGTGAAGAAGTGGGTGTCGATCCACATTCTGGAGACCGCAACGGAGACCATCGCCCTGTTCGAGAAGGAATAATAATCCGCCCGTAGGGCAGCGTTTCGACGCCTTTCCAAAGCAAAAACCGATATAATAGACGCGCATGGGAAACCGTGCGCGTCTATTCTGCTTCCGGCGCTGCTGCTCTGCGCCGGTTTTGACAAAGGAGCGATCAAATGAACTATACCAGTCTCTTGCAGGACAAGCGGCTGACCATTCTGCTTTCAGGCGAGATCGACCACCACTCCGCCCGGCAGACAATGGAGGCCATTACATCCAAAATCGACGTCTATCTGCCCCGTCGCTGCGTGCTGGACTTTGGAGGCGTGACCTTTATGGATTCGAGTGGCATTGCCATTGTGATTCACACCCTCCGCGCCATGGAGGAGCTGGAGGGCGAGGTCTGCCTCGCCAACGTCCCGCCGCAGCCCATGAAGGTGCTGCGGGCCGGCGGGATTGAAAAGCTGGTGCGCTTCGGCGCGGAAAGGAGCCCCGCATGAAGGCCGAAAATGAATCCGTCCTGCAATTTCCCTCTCTGTCCGCCAACGAAGCCTTTGCCCGGCAGGTGACCGCCGCCTTTGCCGCTCAGATGGATCCGACGCTGGAAGAGCTGGGCGACGTAAAAACCGCCGTCTCCGAGGCCGTCACCAACGCCATTGTCCACGCCTATCCGGATCGAATCGGCCCGGTTCACCTCCGTCTGCGCCGTCTTCCGGGAAACATGCTGGAGATCACGGTCAAGGATCGGGGCTGCGGCATCGCGGACATTGCAAAGGCCCGCGAGCCGATGTACACCACCGGCGGCGCGGAGCGCTCCGGCATGGGCATCACAATCATGGAGAGCTTTATGAACAGCTTTTCCATCCGCTCCGCGCCCGGAAAGGGAACCACGGTACGGATGCGGAAAAAGCTCACTGGCAGAGGAGAAGCTCCTTGCAAACCTTAGAACTGATTGCCCGCAGTCAGCAGGGAGATCGAGCCGCCTCGGAGCGGCTGGTGGAGGAAAACGCCGGACTGATCCGCGCCGTGGCGCGCCGATATTACGGACGGGGCGTGGAGCCGGACGATCTGTTTCAGCTTGGGAGCCTCGGCTTTCTCAAGGCTGTGGCAGGCTTCGACACCGCCTTCGGCACGCAGTTTTCCACCTACGCCGTGCCGAAGATCGCCGGGGAAATTCGCCGCTTTCTGCGCGACGACGGAACGGTCAAGGTCAGCCGGACGCTCAAGGAGCGGGCAACCGCCATCCGGCAGGCGCGGGATCGGCTCAGCAAGGCGCTGGGGCGGGAGCCTGTGCTGTCGGAATTGGCGGAGGCGCTCGATCTGACCGTGGAGGAGATTGCCGAGGCCGAGACCGCCGCCGACCCCGTAGCCTCGATTCAGCAGCCCGCCGGGGAGAGCGGACTGACGCTGGAATCCGTCCTCAGCGAGGGGGCCATGGAGGAGCAGGTGGTCGAGCGGCTGGCGCTGCGGCAGGCCCTCGCCCAGCTTCCGGAGCGGGAGGCCCGTGTGATTGCCCTGCGCTATTACCACGGTCTGACGCAGGAGCGGGCCGCAGGCATGATCGGCGTCTCTCAGGTACAGGTGAGCCGGATCGAAAAGAAAGCGCTCGCGCATCTGCGCACACTGCTGGAATAAAGCGCGGCTCCGCCCCGCAGGGAATCCCCTGCGGGGCGGAGCCGTCGTACCCTTATACGTTGAACAGGAAGTTGACAATGTCTCCATCCTTCATCACATATTCCTTGCCCTCGAGCCGGAACAGGCCCTTGGCCTTGGCGTTCGCCATCGTACCGCAGGCCTTCAGGTCCTCAAAGGCCACGACCTCGGCACGGATGAAGCCGCGCTCAATGTCGGAGTGAATCTTGCCCGCCGCACGGGGCGCCTTCGTCCCGCGGGTAATCGTCCACGCATGAACGTCGTCCGGCCCGGCGGTCAGGAAGGAGATATAGCCCAGAAGCTCGTAGGAGGTTTTAATCAGGCGATCCAGGCCCCGCTCCGTCAAGCCAAGCTCCTCCATGAACATCTGCGCCTCCTCCGGCTCCATGTCCATGATGTCCTCCTCAAACTTGGCCGCCACGGGCAGCACCGCAGCGCCCTGCTCGGCAGCCAGCGCAGAGAGGGCCAAAAACTGGGGATGCTCCCGGTAATTGGCCATGCCGTCCTCGTCCAGATTCGCGGCATAGATCACAGGCTTGGTGGACAGCAGGCCGCCGTCCTGCAAAATGTCCTTGTCTTCCTCGGTGAAGGCAAAGGTGCGGGCGGGCTGTCCCTCGGACAGGTGTGCCAAAAGCTGCTCGCACATCTCGGCTTCGCGCTTGTATTTCTTGTCGCCGCCCTTGAGGTTCTTCTTTGCCTTGTCCAGACGGCGCTCCACGACCTCGAGATCCGCCAGAATCAGCTCCAGCTCCAGCGTCTCGGCGTCGGAACGGGCGTCGGCAGGCTCGGGGAAGAGATTGTCGTTGTCAAAGCAGCGCACCACATGGATCAGCGCGTCGGTCTGGCGGATGTTTTGCAAAACGGAGTTGCCGCGCCCGGTGCCCTTGCTCACGCCGGCCACGTCCACAAAGTCGATGCTGGCAGGCGAATACTTCTTGGGCTTGTAGTACTCAGCCAACCAGTCCAGCCGCTCGTCGGGAACCTTCGCCTGCCCGATGTTGGGCTTGCCGGACGCGCCGTAGCCGCCGGTCTCCGCCTTCGAGCCGGTCAGTGCATTGTAAAGGGTCGTCTTGCCCACGCCGGGCAGACCCACGATGCCTAATTTCATATTTCGTCACATCTCCTCAAACTGCATTCTTGCACGGGATTTCTTCTGTATTGTAGCACAAAACACCCGCTTTCGCAACCGGAATCTTTCGTCCAATTCGCCTCCGCGCAGAAAGCGCTTGAATTGCCGGGGCTTTCGCAGTATAATATCTCACAGCAGCACCGTACCACTCCCAGCACACATCTTGCTTGCGCAATCTGCACGCCGGAATTGTGCGGTGCTGCCTGAAAAAACAGGAGGAACCATTTTGAGAAGTCTGTTTTGCTGCCCGGTTTGCGGCGCGTCTCTGGAGCGGGAGTCAGGCCGTCTGCTCTGCCCGCTCGGTCACAGCTACGACCTTGCCCGGGAGGGCTACGTCCATCTGCTGCCGGTCAACCGGCGGCATTCCGAACACCCCGGCGACGACCGCGAGATGGTGCTTGCCCGCACGCGCTTTTTGCGCGGCGGCTGGTACGCGCCGCTGCGCGAAGCGCTGTGTGCCTTGGCCGTATCGCCGGAGCAAGCCGCTCCGGTGCTTCTGGACGCGGGCTGCGGCGAGGGCTACTACACCGAGGCTCTGGCAGAAGCCGCAGCCGCGCGCGGCGGACGGACGGCGGGCATTGATCTGTCCAAGGCCGCTGTGAAAAAAGCCGCGCGAAGCTGCCCCTCGGCAGAGATTGCCGTTGCCTCCAGTTACCATCTGCCGCTGGCGGACGCCTCGGTGGATTGTCTGGTCAACTGCTTTTCCCCGCTTGCGGCGGAGGAATTCCGCCGGGTACTGCGGCAGGGCGGAAGGTTTCTCTATGTCGTTCCGGGGCCGCGGCATCTGTGGGAGCTGAAGTGCCTGCTCTACGACGCGCCGTATGAAAACGAAGAGCGGGTCGAGGTCTATCCGGGTTTTTCGCTCGAAACAGTGACGCCCGTGGAGGCCCGCTTCACGCTTCCGACTGCGGAGGACGTGCAGGCATTATTCCACATGACGCCCTACACATGGAAAACCCCGCGTGAAAGCGCGGCACGGCTTTCCGCTGCTTCGCAATTGACCGTCACCGCGCAGTTTCGGATTCACGTCTTCCGCAGGCTCTGAGCCGTGGAACGCACAAAGATCCGTTCTTCCAATCAAGACGCCGACCAGCCCTTTTTCCGGCGTGTTCGGCGTTTTCGGGCAACCCCGCACAATTTCCGGCACACATCTGTTCCATTCGTTCTCTTGCGGGCGTCGCCCCCACGAAAAAGCGTACCGTGTTCGTCATTGCCGTTCCCACCACCGGCGGCACAGGTGCGGAATCCGCGATCAACGATCTGATGTCTTCGCAACGGGGCGCGCCGCATTGCCCGCAGTTGTGTCACAGCGCGTCGGAATGTGTCCGCAAAAAGCAAGTGCCTCTCTTGTCCGCTGTGACTAGTGTTCCGGAAAGTCTAAAAGTTGTATTAGCTGCAAGCAGGGTTTCGCCAGACGAGGCGGAGGACGCAGGCGGGCTGACGCCCGGCAAGGACGACAACGAAGTATGGCGGAATCCTGCGCCGCAGATCATGCCATT
>JAFYGM010000092.1 GCA_017543225.1 Oscillospiraceae bacterium | reverse complement strand
TTTTCCTGAAGTCGCCTTCGGCGGGCGTTACCCGTTATCCTTGCCCTGTGGAGCCCGGACTTTCCTCACGGTGGGCCTTTCGACCGTCCCGCGCGGCTGTCCGGCCCGGTTGCAGGGGTATTTTAGCCCGATTTTCGGGAAAAGTCAATGGTTTTTTGTGTACCGGAATCAGGAAACGCAGGGTGGCGCACAGCATACGCGATGGCGTACCCCCCCGCCGTAGGGTGCGGCGTCCCCGACGCACCGTGCCAGCGGAACGACACGTCCCCCGCCGTAGGGTGCGGCGTCCTCGACGCACCGTGCCAACGGAACAATACGCCGCACCGGGTCGTCGAGGACGCCGCCCCCCACGGGGGTATGCGGATCACGGAACGCCCCCCCACGGGGTAACGCGGATTGCGGGCCGATCCCACCGTAGGGTGCGGCGTCCTCGACGCACCGTGCCAACGCAACGACACGCCGCACCGGGTCGTCGAGGACGCCGACCCCTACGGGGGCTGCGAATCGCGGAACGACACGCCGCACCGGGTCGTCGAGGACGCCGACCCCTACGGAGGGGATGCGAATCGCGGGACGCCGACCCCTACAGGGGAATGCGGATCGGGCAACGCCGCCCCCTGCGGAGCGGCTGGACGGTTACAGGCACCGGACGGCAAAGCCCTGTCAAAAATAATTTTCAACTTTCAATCTTTCAAAAAGTGTGCTATACTGGAAGGGCAAAAACAAAAAAAGGAGGCGGCCTCTGTGTATCTGCTGCTGTTTGGGCTGTGGTTCCTGCTCAACGGACGGTTTACGTTCGAGCTGCTGTGCTTCGGCCTTGGCCTGACGGGGCTTCTGGCCCTCGTTATGAACGCCCTGTTCGGCTACACGCCCCGAAAGGAGCTGCGCCTCTGGCGCAAGCTGCCGCTGGCGCTGGCCTATCTCGCCGTCCTGTTTTGGGAAATCTGCAAGGCTGCGCTGGGTGTGCTGCTTCGCATCCTCTTCCCGCGCGGACGGATTCACCCCGCGCTGGTGCGCATCCGGGTCGATCTGCGTTCGGAGCTTGCTCGATATATCCTGGCAAATTCGATCACGCTGACCCCCGGCACGATCTGCGTAGAGACGCAGGGCGACGTGCTGACCGTACACTGCCTCGACGCTGCCATGCTGGAAAACACGGAGAACGGCGTTTTCGTCCGTCTGCTCCGCCGATTGGAGGCCTGAGATGGAACAAGCCTGTTCGTGGCTCCTGACAGGGGCCCTGCTGTTTTTGGGCGTCGGCATCCTGCTGGCGCTGATCCGGGCGATCCGCGGCCCGCGCACGGCGGATCATGTGCTGGGGATCAACGTCGTCGGCTCGCTGGCGACGGCCTGCATTGCCGTCCTTGCAGTCCTGCTCCGGCAGAGCTGGCTGCTGGACGTGGCGCTGATCTACTGTATGATGAGTTTTTTGACTGTGGTGATTCTGGCGCGGGCCAAAATTGCCGCCCACAGAGAGGGGGAAGACCGGGATGAATGAGACGCTGCGCTTTGCGCTGGCGGCCCTGTTTCTGGGCGTCGGCGTCGGCGTGATGCTGCTGGCGATTCTGGGAACCTATCGGTTCCGCTTCGTGATGAACCGCCTCCAATGCGCTGCTGCGGTGGATACCCTCGGCATGTTTCTGATTGTCGTCGGCCTGCTGTTCGCGGCGGGCAGTCTGGACTACGCGCCGAAGCTGGTGCTGCTGCTCGGCCTGCTCTGGCTCGGAAGTCCCGTGGCCTCCCGGCTCGTATCCCGGCTCGAGCTGTTCACCGACGAGGAGGCCGAAAAACACATGGAGCGGGAGGACAGAACATGACGACTGCCGATCTGTTTTTGCTGCTGTTGCTCGGCCTGCTTCTGCTCTGCGGGCTCAGCGCCGTGCTGACCAAAAATCTGCTGGTCTGCCTGATTATCTTCATGGCCTACTCGGTTCTCATGTCCGTGGTCTGGGCGATGCTCCAGGCCCCCGATCTGGCGATCACCGAGGCCGCCGTTGGCGTAGGCATCTCCGGCATTCTCCTGTTTGTGACGCTGAAAAAGCTTCAAACCCTCAGAAAGAAGGCGGAAGATGAAAAAGACCAGTCTGTTTGACCGCCTGCGCCAGTGGGACGCGGAGAGCTTCGATCTGACCGACGCCCTGCGCGCCGACCAAATGCCAACCGAGCGGCCCGGAAGCCGTGTCTGGAACCCCGAGGCCCCGGTGGAGCCGCTGGCGCGGCGGCGGGAGAAGCGCTTCTTCCGCCTCTATCCGATTCTGGCGGCCCTGCTGTTGACGGTTTTTGTGGCTCTGCTGCTGACGGCGGCCTTCGGTCTGCCTGCCTTCGGCGCGGAGGACGCCCCGGCCCACAATGAGGTCATGCAGCGCTATCTGGCGCAGGGACTGACCGAAACCGGAGCGGTCAACGCGGTGGCGGGCGTGATTTTGGACTACCGCGCCTTCGATACGCTGGGCGAGTCCCATGTCCTTTTCGCCGCCGTTGCCGCCGTGATGATCCTCCTGCTCGGCACTGCCGGGGAACCGTCCGCCGAGCGCTCGCCCCTGTCCGAAGCACGGGACCCGGTTCTGACCTTCACGGCCTGCGTGCTGGTGCCGATCATTCTGCTGTTCGGCGTCTATGTGATCCTGAACGGACACCTCGGGCCGGGCGGCGGCTTCTCGGGCGGCGCGATTCTGGGCGGCGGCCTGATCCTCTTTGTGGTTGGGCGGGGCTTTGCCCCGCTGGAGCGCTGGCTCAGCCTGCGCGTCTTCCGGGCGGTTACTCTGCTGGGGCTCTGCTTCTACTCGCTGGCGAAATGCTATTCCTTCTACTGCGGGGCCAACCACCTCGAAACGATCTTCTCCACCGGGACGCCGGGAGACATCCTCTCCGCCGGCCTGATCCTGCCTCTGAACCTTGCCGTCGGCGTCGTGGTCACCTGTACGATGTACGGCTTCTATTCCATGTTCCGAAGGGGGCGTATCTGAATGCTCCAGCTTCTCTGGGATCATCGGATTCAGACGGTGGCAGTCCTGCTCTTTGCCCTTGGCTTTGGGACGCTGCTGCTGCATAAGAATCTGCTCAAAAAAATCATCGGCCTCAATATCATGGACACGGCGGGCTATTTGCTGCTCACCGGCCTCGGCTATCTGCCGGGCCGCGTGCCGCCGATCCTCACCGACGGAAGCAATGACCCGACCCGCTATGCCAACCCCCTTCCGGCGGGATTGGTGCTGACGGGCATTGTTGTCTCCGTCTCCGTGACGGCGCTGATGCTGGCCCTGACCGTCCGGCTCTACGGCAAGTATCACACCCTCGATCTGGATCAGATCTACATGCTGGCCCGCCGGGGAGAGGAGGCGGAGCTATGAGCTTTGCGGTGAATCTTCCGCTGTTTTCCATTGTGGCCTGTCTTATTTGCTCGGTCGTCAGCTCCGTTCTGCCCGGACGCTGGGCCAAATGGCTCTCCCGCCTGCTGGCGCTGGCGGTCGCGGCGTGTGCGGCGCTGGTGCTCGGCCGGGGGATTCTGACCGGGCAAACCACCGTCTACCTCATGGGCCACTATCCCCATCCCTGGGGCAACGAGCTGCGCTTCGGCATTCTGGAGCCGCTCTTTGCCGGGGCCTTTTCCATTGTGCTGCTGCTCTGTCTGACGGGCGGCAGCCACGAGCTGGAGCGGGACATTGCAACCGAGCGGCAGAACCTCTACTACGTCATGGCAGATCTGGTGCTGGCAGCCCTGTTGAGCCTCTGCTATACGAATGACGTGTTCACCGGCTACGTCTTTATCGAAATCTGCACAATTGCCTCCTGCGGCCTGTTAATGATCCGCCGCATCGGACGCACGACCCTTGCCGCCACCCGCTATATGATCTTCTCGCTGGTCGGCTCGGGCCTCTTCCTGCTCGGCGTGATTCTGCTCTACGCGCAGACGGGTCACCTGCTCTTCCCAAATCTGCGCGAAGCGGTATCCGCGCTCTGGGAGACCGGGGCGTACCGCTTTTCTCTGTTGACGGCGGTGGGCCTGATGACGGCAGGGCTGGGCATTAAGAGCGGCCTGTTTCCCTTCCACTTCTGGATGCCGGACACCTATGGCTACGCGACGCCCGCCTCCGCCGGAATTCTTTCCGGCCTGATTTCCAAGGGATATCTCTTTTTGCTGCTCAAGCTGGTCTGCAACGTCTTCGGCACGGAGGTCTTCTACGGCGGCGCGCTGGGCGATCTGATCTTTGTGCTGGGCATGGCAGGGATGATCCTCGGCTCCGTCAGCGCGATGGCGGAGAAGGACGTGTTCCGCATGCTGGCCTTCTCCTCCGCCGCACAGATCGGTTACGTCTATCTGGGCCTCGGCATTTCGCCCAAGCTGGGCATTGCTGCCGCCCTCTTCCAGATTCTGACCCATGCGCTGACCAAGCCCGCCCTCTTCCTCTCCGCCGCGCGCCTGTCAGAGGCGGCGAAAGAGGGAAGAAGCCTCTCCGCCTTGCAGGGAAGCGCAAGGGCGGATCGGCCCGCCGGTCTGCTCTTTGCCGTCGGCGCGCTGAGTATGATCGGCGTGCCGGGGACGATGGGCTTTCTGGCGAAGTATTCCTTTGCTCAGGCCGCCCTCGCGGAGCAGTGGAAGCTGCTGCCCGCGATTCTCGCATTGGCGGTTTCCACGCTTTTGAACACCTGCTATTTCGGACGCGCAATCCTGCAACTCTACGCCAAGCCGGAGCAGCCGACGGCCTTTGCACCGGAACGTCGGGGCCGCGGAAGCTTCCTCTCCGCAACCGGCCTGCTCTGCGCCGCAAATCTGGCGCTTGGACTCCAAGCCCAGCCCCTTCTGGGACTGCTGGAGCGGGGCCTTGCGCTGATGCAATGACCGTAAGGAGGTTTGACTGTGACGAATGCTCTGATTCTTGCCGCCGTACTCCTGCCGCTGGCGGGCGGCGTGCTGCTGGCCCTGCTCCCGGAGGCACGCAAGCGCCTCCTGCACGCAACGGTGCTGGCAATCCTGCTGGCGGAGGCCGCCGTGGTGACGGCCCTGCTCTTTGTGCCGGATACGGCCTTCTCCCTGTTTTCCATGACGGATACGCTCCGCGTCAACGTCTGTTTGGACGGCATTTCCCGCATCTTCCTTGCGGTGGGCGCCTACGCCTTCCTTGCCGCCGCGATCTATGCCTTCCGCTATCTGGAGCACGGAGGCCGTCAGCGTTCCTTCTTTGCCTTCTATCTGCTCTCCCTCGGTGCGCTGGCGGGGATGGATCTGGCGGGGAATCTGATTACGATGTATCTCTTCTTTGAGATGGTGACGCTCTGCTCTATGCCGCTGGTGCTCCACGACCGGACGGAGGAATCCATCCGGGCCGCGCTCAAGTATCTGTTCTACTCGGTCGCCGGTGCGTTTCTGGCCCTGTGCGCGATTTTCTTCCTCGGGAAATACGGAACAACCCTCGACTTCCGGCCCGGCGGCGTCCTCGACCCGGCGCGGGTGCAGGGCCATGAGACCCTGCTGCGCGTGGTGATCTTCCTCGGCGTGCTGGGCTTCGGCGCCAAGGCCGGTCTCTATCCCCTCCACGGCTGGCTGCCCACGGCGCATCCCGTTGCGCCCGCGCCCGCCTCTGCCGTGCTGTCCGGCGTGATTGCCAAGGCCGGCGTCTTTGCAATTCTGCGCCTGATCTACAACTGCGTCGGCGTGGACTTTCTGCGCGGAACATGGGTGCAGCTCGCGTGGCTGGGGCTGTCTCTGCTGACGGTCTTCATGGGCTCGATGATGGCCTACCGCGAGAAGGTCTTCAAGAAACGGCTGGCCTTCTCCTCTGTCTCCCAGATCTCCTACGTCCTGACCGGCCTCTTCCTGCTCACGCCCGTCGGTCTGCAAGGCGATCTGCTCCATGTGATCTTCCACGCCTGCATCAAGGTCTGTCTCTTTATGACGGCGGGTGCGTTCATCCACTGTCTCGGCGTGTACCGGGTGGACGAGCTGCGGGGCGTTGGCAAGGCCATGCCGAAGACCCTCTGGGCCTTCACCCTCGGCGCGCTGGCGCTGGTCGGCATTCCGCCTGCCTCGGGCTTCATCAGCAAGTGGGTTCTGGCGCAGGGTGCGCTGGAATCCGGCCTGTCGGTCTTCTCGTGGCTGGTGCCGGTGGTGCTGCTGATTTCCGCCCTGCTGACGGCGGGCTACCTCCTGCCCATCACGATCGACGGCTTTTTCCCCGGCAAGGACTGCAAGAACCTTCCCGCCCGGAACACGGAGGGCGGCGCGATGATGTGGGCGCCCATGCTGGTGCTCGGCGTCGCGGCGATCTTGATGGGACGGTTCTCTTCCGGCCTGTCCGAGCTGGCGGCCTCCGCCGCAGGCGCCTTGTTCTGAGCTATGGAGCACGCGCTGTTTCTTGCAGCCATTGGGCTGCCGCTGCTGTCCGGAGCGGCGCTCTGCCGGTTCCGTGACCGCGCGGGGAAGACGCCGGGGCGCTTTGCACTTGGCGTCACCCTGCTGACCTCCCTGCTGGTCTGGTATTTGATCCTCCGCGCCGGGGAGGAAACCTTCGTCCTGTTCTCTCTCTCGGATTCGCTGGTGCTCTGCCTGCGTTTTGATCGGCTGGGCCGCTTCTTCGCCGGAATTTTGGCGACGCTCTGGCCCCTGACCGTGCTCTATGCCCAATCCTATCTGGAGGGCAAGCCCCGGCTGGGGAGCTTCTTTGGCTTTTTCACCCTCTCCTACGCCGTAAGTCTCGGCGTCTCGATGGCGGGGAATCTGCTGACCCTCTACGTCTTCTATGAGCTGCTGACCCTTGCCACTGCCCCGCTGGTGCTCTATCCGATGAGCCGCAAGGCGATTCGGGCCACGGTTACCTATCTGATCTTCTCCCTCGGCGGTGCGGCCTTCGGCTTTGCTGCAATGGCGTGGCTGCTCTCTGTCGGCGCGGGCGGCGTCTTCACGCTGGGCGGCCTGCTGAACGCCGCCCCCGACGGCCCGGCGATGCAGATCTTCTTCGTGCTGGGTTTCCTGGGCTTTGGCGTCAAGGCTGCCGTCTTCCCCCTTCACATCTGGCTGCCCAGAGCGACCGTCGCGCCCACCCCCGTCACCGCCCTGCTTCATGCCGTCGCTGTGGTCAAGGCTGGCGCGTTTGCCGTGATTCGTCTGAGCTGGTACTGCTTCGGGCCGGCCCTGCTGCGCGGCACCTGGGCGCAGACGGTTTCGCTGGCCCTGATCTGCTTTACGCTGGTCTTTGGCTCCGCCATGGCCCTCAAGCAGGTGCATTGGAAAAAGCGGCTGGCCTATTCCACTGTGGCGAATCTCTCCTACGTTCTATTCGGCGCTCTGCTGCTGATTCCGGCGGGCCTGCAGGCGGGTCTGGTACACATGGCGGCCCACGCTGCGATCAAGATTCTGGCCTTCTGCTGCGCCGGTGCGGTCTATTGCCGCACCGGGCTGGAGTACCACACGCAGCTCAACGGCCTCGGACGGAAGATGCCTGTGACCTTTGCGGCCTTCACCCTTTCGGCGCTGGCTCTGACCGGCATTCCGCCCTTCAATGGCTTCGTGAGCAAGTGGTATCTCCTGACTGCTGCGGCGGAGGCGGGGACACCGCTGGCTTACGTCGGCGCGGGGGCCCTGCTCCTGTCCGCCCTGCTGACAGCAATCTATATGCTGATCCCGGCAGTCCGCGCCTGGTTCCCCCGGCGCGACGCGGAGCTTTTCGCCCCGGAAACGACCCGCGAGGCCGACTGGCGGATGCTCGTTCCCTTCGTGATTCTTACCCTCGCGCTTCTGGTGCTCGGTCTCTACGCTGCGCCCATCGTCAACGCCGCCGCAGCGATTGCCGGGCTGTGACAAAACGATTCACGCATCCGATTCTTTCATTCTCATCAAAGGAGGCTTCCATGCTGATCCTTCTTCTGATTTTCCTGCCGATGGCCCTTGCGCCGGTGAGTTGGCTGCTGGGGCGGCGGAGCAAGTCCCTGCGGGACGGCTTCGTGGGCTTTGCGGGCCTGCTGGAGCTGGTGCTGGCGGCGCTTGCCGTGCGCAGCGGCACGGCGGCCTCCGTGCCAAAGCTCTGCACGATGGGCTTTTCCTTCGTGATGGACGGCTTCCGCTGTCTGTACACCGTGATCTTTGCCTGCATGTGGGCCCTGACCCTGCTGTTTTCACCCGACTATTTCGCCCACCATCACAACCGCAACCGCTACTATTGCTTCCAACTCCTGACGCTGGGAGCAACGATGGGCGTCTTTCTGGCGGCGGATCTCTATACCGCCTTCGTCTTCTTTGAGATCATGTCCTTCACCTCCTTCGTGTGGGTCATTCAGGAGGAGACGGCGGGCGCAATCCGCGCGGCCAAGACCTACCTCGCCGTCGCCGTGATCGGCGGCCTCGTCGCGCTGATGGGGCTGTTTCTGCTCTGGAACACGCTGGGGACGCTGACAATCTCCGAGCTCTTTCCGACGGCGCAGGCGGCTGGAAAGCTGCCGGTGCTCTACACCGCAGGCGTCTGCATCCTCTTTGGCTTCGGCGCCAAGGCGGGCATGTTTCCTCTCCACATCTGGCTGCCCAAGGCGCATCCGGTGGCCCCGGCCCCGGCCTCGGCCCTGCTTTCCGGCGCGCTGACGAAAACCGGCGTCTGGGGGATTCTGGTGCTGTCCTGCAATCTCTTCCGGGATGATCCGGCTTGGGGAACGCTGATCCTCTGCCTCGGCGCGGTCACGATGCTGCTCGGCGCGGTGCTGGCCCTGTTTTCCATCGACCTCAAACGGACGCTGGCCTGCTCGTCCATGTCGCAGATTGGCTTCATCCTCACGGGCGTCGGAATGCTCGGCCTGCTTGGAGAGGAAAACGCCCTCGCCGCGCGCGGCGTGGTGCTCCACATGGGGAACCACTCGGTGTTCAAGCTGGTGCTCTTCCTTTGCGCCGGAACGGTCTACCGCAATCTGCACCGCCTCGACCTCAATGAAATTCGCGGCTTCGGACGGAAAAAGCCCCTCCTGAAGCTCTGCTTCCTGATCGGCGCGGCGGGCATAGCGGGCGTTCCTCTGCTCAGCGGCTACGTCAGCAAGACCCTGCTCCATGAGAGCATTGTCGAGGGGGCCGCGCACTATGGCTGGACGCTGACGCTGGTGGAATGGGTCTTCCTGTTCTCCGGCGGCCTGACGGCGGCCTACATGACCAAGCTGTACGTCGCAATCTTTGTGGAAAAGCATCCCACCCGGCAGACGGAGTTTGACGGCATGAAGCGGTATCTCAACCGCCCCGCCGCCCTTGCACTGGCGCTGGCGGCCCCGCCGATCCTCTGCGGCATTTTGCCGAATCAGACGATGGAATGGGCCGCAAACCTCGGTGTGGACTTCCTCCACGGCGCGCCGCTGGCCCATGCGATGCACTACTTCTCCCTCGAAAACCTCAAGGGTGCGGCCATTTCCCTCGCCATTGGCGCGGCGGTCTATCTGGGCATCGTCCGTCCGTGGATGCGACGAGATGGAAATTATGTCAACCGCTGGCCTGAAAAGCTGGATCTGGAGGAGCTGGTCTACCGCCCCCTGCTGCTGCGGCTGCTGCCCGGCGTGTTTGGCGCGGTGTCCGCCCTCTTTGGGGAAAACCGCCTCACCGCCCCGCTTTGCCGGGGGCTGATGAAGCTGAGCGCCCGCCTTGCGGCCCTGTTCGGGGAGAATCGAATCACTGCGCCGGTGGCGGGGGCGACGCTGCGAACCGCCAAAACCCTGAGCCACGCGGTCTCCGACAGCACCGACGCACTGGTGCTGGGCCTGCGGCAGACGGTTCTGCGCCAGAGCCCGCCGGAGAACGAGGATCCCGTCACCGCCTCCTTTGCCTACCGGCTGGGAGACCGGCTGGATCGCGCGGCCCGACGGCGCGGCCAGCGTGGGAAGCAGACGCGCGGCATTCGCTTCTACCGAAGCTGGCGCACCCGGCAGCAAACCGGGCGGCGCATTCGCGGCAATCTGAGCTTCGGCCTGCTCATGTTGGCCCTCGGCCTCTGCGCCGTGCTGGGCTGGCTGCTGCTCCACGTTTGAAGACCTGCACTCCGACGAAAAGGGGGCTGCCGCGCGGCAGCCCCCTTTTCGTCGGAGCAGGCGTTATGGAATCCTGATCGTAATGTCCCCGCTGACGGTTTCGGCGCGGCAGGTTCCGGCGGAGGCGTCGGAGGATGGGGCCTCCACGTCGCCGGATACGGTGTCGGTGTGAATCTGCTTCGCGGTCAGAAGCTCGGCGGTAATGTCGCCGCTGACGGATTCGAGCGTCAGCTCCTGTGCGTCGCAGCGGGTCAGACGGATGTCCCCACTCGTCGTCTCGCAGGAGATCTTTTCATCTGCGCGAACCTCCTCCAGCGCAAGCGCACCGGAGACGGCTTCCAGCGAAAGCCGCTTGGGCGTCAGCTCCTTTGCCTGAATGCTGCCACTGACGGCGGACAGCTCCACGGTTTCCACGGGCAGGCTGCTTGCAAGCTGAATGCTGCCGCTGACGGTCTCCACGTGAAGCGTCTGACAGACCGAGGGCGGAAGATACAGAACCGTGGAATCCATTTTCTCCATTTTCTGCGAATCGAACCCGAGAGAGAAGAAATGCGGGAAATTGCTTCTGTTTTTTCGTTCCAGCGTCAGCTTGCCGTTTTTGACCGTGATTTCCAGCGGCTCGCGCTCCGATTGCGCGTATTCGATGCGGCAGTTCCGGTCCTCGGACAGCCGAACCTCCACGTCTGCGGAAATCTCGTCCACCACGACGGCGGAAACCGGCTCGTCGATGACTTTTTCCATGGCCTCCACCTTCGATGAACCCTTCAAGCGGATCTGGAAGCCCCCGTCCATCAGATCGCCGATCAAAACCAGAACGATTCCAAGCACCAGCATGGCGCAGCCAACGGTGATGAGAATTTTAGAACCCTTGCGCATGATCTTTCCTCCTAAGCCTTGATTTCACATCCGTCCCGCTTGAGAATGCGGCGGCGAACAAAACGGATCAGCGCCTGTCCCAGCCGCTTTGCCAGCGCAAACGCGGCGAGCAGGAGCAGAAGCCCCAGGCCGATGCACCCGATGCTGATGCCTGCAATGACCAGCGGGTTGCCCTCCGCGTAGAGAAAGAGGGGTGCGCCGTAGTACACCGCCGCCCCCGCAGCCACAACGACCGCCAGCACCACGGAGAAGGACGTCAGAAGCAGACCCAACGCAACTGCCGCCGCCACGATCAAAAGCGGCAGACAGAGCGGTGCGCCGAGGACCAGCAGTACGATTTCCCATGCTGCGATTTTTCGCTTTGGGCGAACCCGCTCGCGTACCAGCGTGGTGATCGGGATTTCGGAGAGAATCTGCCCGGCAATTTCCGCCGGCGTTCCCAGCTCCGCAACGGCCTCCTCCTCGGTGGCCCCATCCTCCATGCGATCGAGGATCATCCCCCGATAATCCTCCACAATGCGTTCGCGCTCCGCCTCCGGCAGCGCGAACAGGTGTCGGCGCAGCTCCTGCAAAAAGAATTCCTGATTCACGGTTGTTTCCCCCTGTCCATGATAAAGTCGTGGATGGCCTGCAGCTCCTTCCAGTCGGAGGAGAACTGCGCGAGCCGCGCGCGGCCAAGCGGCGTAATGTAATAGTATTTGCGAAGTCTGCCCGCGTGTTCGACAGAACGCACACACAGGCAGTTTGCCGCCTCCAGCCTGCGCAGAATCGGGTAGAGCGTTGATTCCGAAATCTCCACAAAGGGCGACATGTCCTTAACAATCTGGTAGCCGTAGGATTCCTCCTGCGCAATCGCGGCCAACACACACAGATCCAGAAGACCGCGCTTCAACTGTACGTCCATGAAATACCTCCCTTCGCGCATTACTATATCACACACAGTATCGTATGTCAAGAGGTATTTGAAAAATGGATTCTGCGTGCTATAATTTCGTGTGCAAAGACGGGTGTGCGCCGCACTCAATCAGGAAGCAGGTCAAAATCCTGCGCCAGACCGTGGCCGTAGATGGCACGAAGAAGGGACTTACCGCTTGCCGCAAAGCGGGAACCGGTCATTGGGGCTTGCCCCGAGAAGGCCGTCTCTTTCGCCATGAGCCGGAAGACTGGCCCGCGCAATGCCGCCGCCGCGAGCTCCGGGGCGGTTTTTCACCGCAGGGAGGGTTTGCTCGCCTCCCCAAGGACGGCAGAGCCTTTGCGAAACAAAAAAATAAAAAGGAGATCACACAAATGAAGCATTTTTGCAAATCCCTGTTCTGTCTGCTTCTGGTGGTGCTGCTTGCGGCGGCAGCTCTGACCGGATGTGCAGAAAATGAAATCCCGTCCACCGAGGCTCCCAAGACCGAGACCCAGGCGAAGACGGAGGTCACCACCACCGCCGCCCCCGAGACAGTCGGCTCCGTGGAGGAGCTGGGCGAAGGCGCGAAGACCTTCCAGTTCGACGTCACCTTTGCCAGCGGCGAAACGAAGGCCTTCCGCATTCACACCGACGCCGAGACCGTGGGCGAGGCGCTGGTCGCGCTGGAGCTGATCGCGGGCGACGAGTCGAGCTACGGGCTGTATGTCAAGACCGTCTGTGAGGAAACCCTGGACTACGATGCCGACGGCAGCTACTGGGCCTTCTACGTGAACGGCGAGTTCGCGAGCACCGGCGTGGATTCCACCCCGATCACCGAGGGGGAGACCTACGCGTTCGTGGCAACGAAGAGCTGAGAAACCGGAAGAAACAAAGCTTGCGCGTTTTTCAGACCGTAAAAGCCAAGCTCCGGCGACAGCCCCGGAAGCAGAGGTGGGCGAAGCAGAAGCTTGCGCTGGTGCGCATCGCCGTCTTTGCCATGCTGGGGACAATCATGTTTCTCTCCAAGCAGGTGTTGGCGTTTCTGCCCAACGTGGAGCTGGTCAGCACGCTCACAATGGTCTACACCCTGGTCTACCGCAGACAGGCACTGATTCCCATCTTCCTCTTCATTCTGATGCAGGGCGTTGTGGCGGGCTTCGGGCTCTGGTGGGTTCCCTACTTCTACCTCTGGCCCTTCCTCTGGGGCGTGACCATGCTTCTGCCCGGAAAGCTTCCGCCCAAGCTGGCAAAGCCGGTCTATGCCGTGGTCTGCGGCCTGTTCGGTCTGGCCTTCGGCACGCTCTACGCCCCGTTTCAGACCCTTGCGTTCTTCGGCGGGGATTGGAGCAAGACCCCTGCGTGGATCATCGCCGGACTTCCGTGGGATGCCGTACACGCGCTGGGCAATTTTTCGCTCGGCCTGTTGATCGTCCCGCTGGAGACCCTGCTGCGCAGGCTGGAGAACGGCCTGTAGCGCAGATAAACGGAAAAAAGATCGCGCCTGTCCTCCAAGGGCAGGCGCTTTCTCTCGATGATCGGGTGTAGGGACAAGCATTGCTTGTCCGCTCGTTGCGATGCGCGCAAGCGGATCGGCGGACGACACAATGTGCTCGTCCCTACGTTTCCGGATTATTTGTTTTTGAGCCTGTTCTGCAGGATGTACACCCCGACCAGCACGGCGACGCTTCCGGCGAGGATGACGTACATCGTGGGAAGGGCAACCTGCCTGCCGAAGAAATAGAGGTTGCAGTCCAGCGAATCCCGGATGGCCTCCACGACCTCCCCCGGAATGCCGTAGTCCGACAGCTCTGCCAGAGCCCCGCGCATGGCGTGATTGCGCACCAGCGAGGTTCCGTAGGTTCCGGGCAGGAAGGAGAGCACCTTCCGCAGCCCCTCGCTGAAGTTGGAAAGCGGCATATAGGCGCCGCAGATGAAGCCGTAGGCGGAGCTGATGATCGTGCCGACCGCTGACATCTGGCCCTGCGTGGAGAGGAAAAAGTTGATGATCGAGGACAGGGCCACGCCGAAGAGCACCAGCAGCACCACGTCTAAAATCAGAAGCAGCACGTCCGCAGACGACAGATACCAGCCGAGGGTCGTCAGATAGAGCAGGCAGAGCGCCGTCGCCGTCAGGCAGACAATCAGGGTGGAAATCAGCGTCGCCGCGTAATAGCCGATCGACAGGGAAGAGGCCCGCACGGGGGTCATGCGCAGATCCTTGATGCTGCCGTTAACCTTGTCCTGCACCATCAGCAGGTTGGAGCAGAAGGCGACGGTTACGCAGGAGACCGCCAGCAGGGAGGAGATCATCTGCCCGCCCACCAGCCCGTTGATCAGACGCTCGGGGAGTTGGATGAAGTCCGGAAGATTCTGCTCAAAGCTCTCGCGGAACACGCGAAACAGGAAGGTCGAATAGAGCAGCAGCAGGATTGCGGGCGTAATCATCGCGGAGAAGAACATGCCCTTGTCCTTGAAGAACAGCCTGGTGTTGCGCCGGATCAGTGCAGTCGTCGTGGTCATTTCGCCGCGCCTCCTTCCAGTTGCTTGCCGGTGACCGTCAGGAATACGTCGTCCATCTTCCCCTTCGTGATCTCGTAGTCGGTGAACAGGTCGGGGTGTGCAAGAATCAGCTCCGTGGCCTTCGCAGTGTTCGGCACAGACAGGCGGTAGGCGTCGCGGATTGCCTCGCAGGGCAGGCCGAGGGCCTGAATCGCCGCTTCCTCCACGCCGTAGAGGGTGATGTAGTCGCCGGTATAGGTGTTTTTGAGGGTCAGCGGCGTTCCCTCGGCGGCAATCTTGCCGCTGTCCAGAATGACGACGTAATCCGCATCCGCTGCCTCCTCCATATAGTGCGTGGTCAGGAAGACCGTCATGCCCTCCTGCTTGCGCAGGTCGGAAACAACTGTCCAGAGCAGTCTGCGCGTCTGCGGATCAAGGCCGGTGGTCGGCTCGTCCAGAATCAGAATGCGCGGGCGGTGGAGCAGGGCGCGGGCAATGTCAATCCGCCTGCGCTGCCCGCCGGAGAGCTTGTTGACCGGACGCTTGAGAAACGAACGGAAGTCCAGCAGGTCTGCCAGTTCGTCCAGCCGCGCCTCGAACGCGGCCCCGGTGATCCCGTAGAGGGCGGCGCGGCTGCGCAGATTGTCATAGACGCTGAGCGGGGCGTCAAGCACGGAATTCTGAAAGACCACGCCGAGCTTGCGCTTGATGCCGTTCATGCCGCAGTCAATGTCCGCACCGTCGATCACAACGGTGCCGCTGTCCTTTTCAAGCTGTCCGCAGAGGATGTTGATGGTAGTGGACTTGCCTGCGCCGTTCACGCCGAGGAAGGCGAACAGCTCGCCCTCCTTCACACGGAAGCTGAGCTCCTGCACTGCCCTGACCTCTCCGAAGGTCTTGCAAAGGCGGTCGATTTGAATGATGCTGTTCAAAGAGGATGCCTCCTTCTTGTCCGGCTGCATTTTGCCGGGGATGATCAAATGATACAAAAACTGCCGATTGCAGACCACCAAGAATTCTTGGAATCTCCGCAACCGGCAGTTGCATTGCTGAAAAAACGGAGTTCTTTCGGGGAAACGCGATTTCAAAGCCGGTCGCTGCATGGATCATACATCAAAAAGACCCGGCTGTCACAAAAAAACGGTATTCGGTTCAAATTGGCAGGTATTCGGTATCGCAGCGCAGCCGCGCGCCCACCCATCGTTCGAGTGCGTAGGGACGAGCATCGCTCGTCCGCCGATGCGCGTCCACCCATCGTTCGAGTGCGTAGGGACGAGCATCGCTCGTCCGCCGATGCACCCACCCATCGTTCGTGTGCGTAGGGACGCGCATCGCTCGTCCGCCGATGCGCACCCACCTATCGTTCTTGTGCGTAGGGACGAGCATCGCTCGTCCGCCGATGCGCACCCACCTATCGTTCTTGTGTGTAGGGACGAGCATCGCTCGTCCGCCGATGCGTACCCACCCATCGTTCTTGTGTGTAGGGACGAGCATCGCTCGTCCGCCGATGCGCACCCACCCATCGTTCTTGTGCGTAGGGACGAGCATCGCTCGTCCGGCATTCGGAACGAATGCAATTTGCCGAAGGCAAATCCATGCCTTATTGAAGCAGCGTAAACGGGATCGTGCCGAGGCGCTGGCCGTTGAGGTAGACGGAGAAGGTGTAGGAGCCGGGCGTTTCGGGCAGCCAGGGAATCTGAGCGGCCCACTTGTTGCCGTCCCACATCTCGTTCCAAACCAGCGTTTCGGTCTGGAGGTTGACGACCTTCTCGGTGGCGGCTGTGCGGACGACGTACATGACCGTCATCTCCGCATCGGAATTCACAGGCCAGCCGCCTGCGGTAATCAGGAAGGTGATCCTGTCGTTGTGGCGGTAGCGCACCGTGCCGCCGCCAAGCTCCCAGTAGCTCCAATTCTCCTTGTTGGGCGTGTAGTAGGTGCCGATCGTGGTGGAATTTGTCAGGCCGAGCTGGGTGAAGCGCTGGGTCGGCTGGCTGTGGACGGAGGCGGTGGTCACGCCCTCCAGCTCCGTGCCGTCGGCGCAGGCCAGCGTCAGTTCATAATCCAGATCCGGCAGAACGGTCAGCTCACACTGGTCGCCGTGGACGACGGCTTCGAGCTTCTGGTCGCCGTCAAACACGGCGGTCACCAGCCATCCGGCTTCGCGCTCGCGGTTGGCGCTCCAGCGCAGGGACAGGCTCCCGGCGGAGGCAGTGGCGGTGAAGTCCGCCACGGTGATGCGCTCGTCCAAAATCGTCAGGCGCAGCGGCTGCGCCACGCCCTCGGCGGAGAGCGTCAGCGCATAGGTCACGTCCGGCTCGATTCCGGTGACGGCAGCGGCGCAGTGCCAGCCGTCGTTCTCCTGCACAGCCTCCTCGGGCGTGACGGAAATCTCCTTGCCGTCGGGGTCCGCACAGTGCAGCTCCCAGCCCTCAGGCAGGTCGGTGGTGCAAAGCCATGTCACGCGGGCCGCGCCGTCCAGAACGGATTCCAGCTCCAGCGCCTCGATTCGCACGGCCTTGACGGGGGTGCAGACGGCCTGCGTCTGCCCTGCGAGGAAGAGCTTCTCGCTGCCTTGCAGGGTGAAGGTGTATTCCGCCCCGACCTCCAGATCGGAGAGCAGGTACCGCTCGCCCGCAAACTGCACCTCGACGGGCGTCTCGCCCTTCTTGCCGTAGGTCAGCGTCCAGAAGGCGGGCTTTTCATCCCCCTCCCGAACGGTCAGGGTCAGGGCAACCGAGCCGTCCTGCGCGCCGGGAACCGCTTCCATGCGCAGAATCTCGGTCTGGCTTCCGGTAATGGCGGAGATGCTGGTCGTGCCGGAAACGCTGTGCAGGCCGGGCAGCTCCACCTTGAGCGTGTATTGGGTGTTGGGCTTGAGCGCAGAGAAGGCGGCAACGCCGTCCTGAAAAGCAGCGGTAACGGAATTGCCGTAGGCGTCCTGACAGTAGGCGGTGAAGTCGTCGGCGTTGGCATTGGTTGTCAGATGCAGCTTCAGGCCGTCGGCGGTCAGGTCTTCGACCTCTAAGCTTTCGACGGTGACGAAGTAGTGCCAGAAGCCCTTCCCAAGATCGGTGAACTCATACAGGGCGAGGAAGGCAACCACCAGCACCATGACCGTGGAGAACACGATCCACGCGCGCTTGCGGCGGCGCTGGCGCTTGTCTGCCTTGCGCGTGGGGGCCGCGCTCTGTGCGGACGAAGCAAGATCCGCAGAGGCGTCCTCTTTCTTTTTCTCCTTCCTGTCCTTTTCGTCGCGCTTCTCGTCGGGCGAGAAGGCCTTCTTGAACGCCGGGTCCATGGCCTCGGGGTCTGCGAAGCGGACGGGCTCCGTCGGCTCCTCGACCTCCTCGGCGGTCAGAGGCTTGTCGTCATGCACCAGCGGCGGGACAATCAGGTGGTCGCTCACCGCATTGCGGCGCATATAGGTCTCCAGCTCCGTGCGCATCTCCTCCGGGGTCTGATACCGGTCGGCTGGGTCGGGAGCGCAGGCCTTTTTGATGATGGCGGCCAGCTCGTAGTCCGCGTAGAGCGGAGCGGGCAGCTCTTCGCCCGCCAGACGGCGGGCTTCGGCGGCCTTGACGCCGGTTTGTTCGTCTTCAAACGGGGCGTGGTTGCCGTTGTAGATCCGATAGAGGATCATGCCCAGCGAATAGATGTCCACCGTGGGATTCAGCCCGCCCAGAATGCCGCCCAGCTCCGGGGCGGAATAGCTGCTGCGGTACTGCTCGGGCAGGATGGCATACTGTATATCCTGCGTGGAAATCAGGCCGAAGTCCCCGAGCAGGAAGCGTCCGGTGTCGGAGAAAAAGACGTTGCCGGGCTTCAGATTCCCGTGGACAAAGCCCTCCTCGCGCAGGGCGGACAGGGCCACGCAGAGGTCGATGCCCATGTTGATGCCCCGAAGATGGGAGACGGCGTTCTCCCGCAGGTAGGCCTCGAGGGAGTTCCGTTTCGGCAACACGGCGTAAACGGCATAGCCCACGTCGTTCTTCTCCATCTGGACGCCCAGAAAGGGAAGAATGTAGGGGCAGTCTAAGAGCTTCTTTCTGGCCTCGGCCTCCCGTACCAGTGCCTCCGCTTCCTTGCGGTAGTAGGCGTCGGCTTCCTCCTCGCTGGCGTAAGCACCGGTCAGCAGCAGGGCTGAAACCTGCTCCGCACTCGCGGGAACCGAGATCTGTTTGAGTACAAACTCACGACCCGACTCCGGATGCAAAAGCAGATAGCAGCTTGCGCCGTCATGCCGGGCGAAGCATTCTCCGACTTCCATTGCGTCCAGAAGCGGGGAAACCTTGTGATCAAGCATGGTCGTACTCCTCCTTTTCGACAAAATATCGAGACTATCTTATACCAAAAAGAAAAAAAAAGCAATAACATATTGTTTTATTTGACAGAAAATGCTATGATATAGAGAAGAAACCGTCAAGCCGGGGGTTTCCGGCTTGTCCAGTATTCCCAATCAACGGAGGAACCATAACCATGCTGAATAAAAACGTATGTCCCAACTGCGGTCAGCTCTATGACACGGACTTGGAAAACTGCCCGCTCTGCGGCACCGCGCCGCAGGTCGTGGAGACGAACGACCCCGTCCAGCGCAAGCGGATCAACGACGCCGAGCGCAAGCAGCGCCGCGCCGCCCGCAGGGAGGAGGAGCGTGAGGCGCGCCGTGCGCGCAGAGAAGCCCGCTTCCAGGAGGATGCGGAGGAGGAGCGCCGCCTCGAGGAGGAGGACGCCCGGCGTAAAGAGGAGAAGCGCCGCATGAAGGAAGAGAAAAAGGCGGCCCGCCGCGCCGCTGTCGAGCAGGCCGGGGAAGCCGCGCCGGTCCGCGCGCCCGAGGTCGAGGAGACGGAAGGGCCTTCGCCCGAGGAGTTCTGGGCCGAGCGCGCAAAGGCGAGCGCTGCTTCTGACGAGCCCGTGATCGCGCCCGCGCCGATTCGGACGCCCGCCCCCGCAGTCGGCGGAGCGAAGCCCCAGCCGCCCGTTCTGCGGGATCGCAGACGGGTTCCGAGAGCGTTTTTGGCACTTAGCACGCTGGTGCTGACGGCGGCCCTTGCGGTCGGCGGCAGCTACCTGCTCTGGAAGCTGAACGCGGTCAACATCCCGATCTATGACAAGCTGGCGACCGAACACGGTCGTCCTCTCCCCACGTCCCCTGCAGCCGATCCCACGGACAGCGGCTCCGATGCGTCCGAGGTCGGCACCTCCGGTCAGGAGGCGGCGCAGACCACTGCCAGAGCCGTCCTGCCCGGCGAGCCGATCCCATGCAGCGCTCTGACGCTGGAAAGCGACACGCTGCGGCTGGAGGAGGCAAACGCCCAGACCCAGCTTGTCGTCACGCTGGAGCCCTCCAATACCACCGACGACCGAAGCTTCACCTCCTCCAACGAGCAGGTGGTCAAGGTCAGCCCCGTGGGAATCGTGACTGCTGTTGGCCCCGGCACGGCGGAGATCACCGTGACCTGCGGCGCGCAGAGCGCAAAATGCACGGTCGTCTGCGACTTTGAGGCGGACCCCAACAGCGAAAACGCTTCGGTGAACGTGGATTCTCTGACGCTGATTAAGGACGATATGACCTTCTTTGCCGCCGGGGAGAACTATGTGCTCTCCGTCACCAACGTCCCGGTAGGCACGCCGGTGGAGTGGAAATCTCTGGATGAGAACATCTGCACCGTGGATGCGGGCGGACACGTCGTGGCTGTCGGACCGGGTACGACGCAGGTGATCGCTACCGTCGGCAACCTGAAGGTCGGCTGCTGGGTGCGCTGCAAGTTTGAGTAAGACCCGCCAGAGCCGGGGCTTTGCCCTGCGGCGGCATTTCGAATGATTCAGGAGGCGTTCATGGGCAGCTATCTTCTTGCGCTCGATCAGGGCACCACAAGCAGCCGCGCAATTCTGTTCGACCGCGAACAGCGCATTGTCGCCATGGCCCAGAAGGAATTCAACCAGTACTATCCCCACGCCGGCTGGGTGGAGCACAACCCGGTGGAAATCTATTCCAGCCAGTACGCCGTGATGATGGAGGTGATTGCCGAATCCGGCGTCGCCGTCAAGGAGATTGCCGCCATCGGCATCACGAACCAGCGGGAGACGACCGTGGTGTGGGACAGAACCACCGGAAAGCCCGTCTGCAATGCAATCGTCTGGCAGTGCCGCCGCACCGCGCCGATCTGCGACGAGCTGGAGCGCCGGGGCCTGAAGGACTACATCCGAAAAACGACCGGGCTGGTGCTCGACGCCTACTTCTCTGCGACCAAAATCAAGTGGATTCTCGACAACGTGGAGGGTGCGCGGGAAAAGGCCGCGCGCGGCGAGCTGCTGTTTGGAACCGTGGATACCTGGCTGCTGTGGAAGCTCACCGGCGGCCGGGTACACGCCACGGACTATACGAACGCCTCGCGCACCATGCTCTATGATATTCACCGGCTTTGCTGGGATGAACGCCTGCTGGCGGAGCTGGAAATCCCCCGCGCCATGCTGCCCGAGGTGCGCGATTCCAGCGGCCTGTTCGGAACCTGTAATTTGCAGGGCGTGGACGTGCCGATTGCGGGGATCGCGGGCGACCAGCAGGCGGCCCTGTTTGGACAGGGCTGCTTCTCGAAGGGCGAAGCCAAGAACACCTTCGGCACCGGCTGCTTCCTGCTGATGAACACCGGCGATACGGCGGTGGAGAGCCGTCACGGTCTGGTCACTACCGTTGCCGTCGGCCTTGGGGGGAAGGTGCAGTATGCGCTGGAGGGCTCCGTCTTCGTCGGCGGAGCCGTGATTCAGTGGCTCCGCGACCAGATGCACCTGATCCGCGAGGCCAGAGACGCCGAGTATTTCGCCCAGAAGGTGGACTCCACCGAGGGCGTCTACTTCGTCCCGGCCTTCACGGGCCTCGGCGCGCCGCATTGGGATATGTATGCGCGCGGCACGATCGTCGGCATCACACGGGGAACCCGGCCGGAGCATATTATCCGCGCCGCGCAGGAGTCCATTGCCTTCCAGACGGCGGATCTGGTGCAGGCGATGGAGAAGGAGGTCGGGGAGCGGCTGAACGAGCTGAAGGTGGACGGCGGCGCAAGCCGCGACCGCTTCCTGATGCAGTTTCAGGCCGACGTGCTGGGCCGGCAGGTGCGCCGCCCCTTGATTCGAGAGACCACCGCCCTCGGCGCGGCCTATCTGGCCGGCCTTGCCGTCGGCGTCTGGAAGGACCGGGCCGAGCTGGAAAAGCTCTGGCACTGCGACGCTGTCTTCACACCGCAAAGGGACGACGCATGGCGCGCCGCGCAGTTCTGCGGCTGGGACAGGGCTGTAGGAAGAAGCCTCCGCTGGGCGGAGGAGGAATAATCGGGAGCGTTGACGCTCTGACTGTGAAAGAAAAGAGGTTTTTTTATGCGTTACGACTTCACCACCATGCCCGACCGCAGAGGGAAGGACGCAATTGCTTTGGATATGATCGGTCAGCCGGGCGGCTTTGCACCGGCAGGGCCGAAGGAGGGCTTTTCCGCGATTCCCATGTGGGTTGCGGACATGAATTTTCTGGCCTGCCCCGCCATTCAGGAGGCGATCATCCGCCGCACAGAGCATCCGGCCTTCGGCTACTTCAAGCCCAGCGGAGAATACTTCGACAGCATTCTCCGCTGGCAGCGCACGCGCAACGGCGTCGAAGGGCTGGAGGCAAAGCATGTCGGCTACGAAAACGGCGTGCTGGGCGGCGTGGTCTCCACGCTGAACGTGCTCTGCTCCCGCGGTGACCCGGTGCTGGTGCAAAGCCCGACCTATGTGGGCTTCACCCACGCGCTGGAGGCCAACGGCTACGAGATCGTCCACAATCCCATGTACCGGGACGAAGACGGCGTATGGCGGCTGGACTATGCCGACATGGAGCAGAAAATCGTGGAACGTCAGATTCACGCTGCCATTTTTTGCAGCCCCCACAATCCCTGCGGCCGCGTCTGGGAGCGCTGGGAGATCGAAAAGGCTATGGAAATCTTCGAGCGGCACAACGTCTGGGTGGTCTCCGACGAGATCTGGTCCGACCTGATTTTAGAGGGCCACAAGCACGTCCCCACCCAGTCCGTCAGCCTCTGGGCCAGAGAACACACCGCTGCCATGTACGCCCCCTCCAAGACCTTCAATCTGGCGGGTCTGGTGGGCAGCTACCACATCATTTATAATGACTGGCTCCGCGAGCGGCAGGCCAGAGAAGCCTCCCTGTCCTTCTACAATTCGATGAACGTCCTGTCCATGCACGCCCTGATCGGGGCCTACAGCGAGGCCGGGCAGCTCTGGGTGGACGAGCTGCGGCAGGTGCTCACTGAGAACGTCCGCTTTGCCTGCGACTTCATCCGGGAACACTTCAAGGGCGTCACGCTCATGCAGCCGGAGGGAACCTATATGCTCTTCCTCCACTGTGAGGACTGGTGCAAGGCCCACGGAAAGACCGCCGCCGAGCTGCAAAAGCGCGGCACCGACGTCGGCGTGGCGTGGCAGGACGGCGGTATGTTCTGCGACCCCTGGGCCGTCCGCATGAACCTTGCCCTCCCCACCGCCGTCGTCCGCGAAGCGTTCGAGCGATTGAGAGAATATGTGTTTTGAGAAAACAAAAACGGTTGGCGCAAACAAACGCTTGCGCCAACCGTTTCTGCCTTTGTTCGGTCCGTCCCGAGCAGCTTACTTCATGTTCTGCTCGTAGGACTCGATCATCTTCTTGACCATCTGGCCGCCGACGGAGCCGGCCTCGCGGGAGGTGAGGTCGCCGTTGTAGCCCTGCTTCAGGTTGACGCCAACCTCGGAAGCGGCCTGCTGCTTGAACTGCTCCATCGCCTGACGAGCTTCGGGGACATTGATGCTGTTGTTACTCTTCTTCATTTCCGTACATCTCCTTCAAATTTGATGTGGGTTTTGCCGGTCATAGTTTGACCGAATTCTCAGAAGATATACAAAAACAGAAAAAAATACAAAACAAACAGGGCCACACGCATTTCGCTGGAAAGAACCTTGCCAATAAACGCTTGACACATACACGCTGATCCTCCAGAACGATTGGGACTATGCCCTTACCGTTGGGCCGCCAAGGCAAATGCGCAACCGGTTTGAGCAAGTAGCCCGACGGGTGAACGGCATGGGCGTCAGAAGCGTATTCCTGATAGGCTGTCAGTTTTTTTGAATTTTTTCAAGAAAGAGCGATTTTTCTTTGGACATCCTTAGGACATGACTCCCTATAATGATACCGTTGAGTTCTTTTGGAGGCAAACAGACGGTTGAAGGACCGCGCGATAGAAAACAGAGGATGAATATCAATGGCACCGGAGAACGTAAAAACTAGTGTTCCGTTAAGCCTAAAAATGGCATGATCTGCGGCGCAGGATTCCGCCATACTTCGTTGTCGTCCTTGCCGGGCGTCAGCCCGCCTGCGTCCTCCGCCTCGTCTGGCGAAACCCTGCTTGCAGCTAATACAAC
>JAFYGM010000011.1 GCA_017543225.1 Oscillospiraceae bacterium | reverse complement strand
GCGCTCAACGAGTACCACAAAACACATAAGGACGCCAACGGCGCGGCGGTCGACCCGCTTCCCAATGAACTGATCTCCCGCGAGGAGATGCAGGAGGAGCCGCCGCACATCCTGATCACGAACTATTCCATGCTGGAATACATGATGCTTCGTCCAAAGGATGACCGGGTCTTTTCCGGAGCTAAGCTGAAGTATATCGTTCTGGACGAAGCGCACATCTACAAAGGCGCTACCGGGATGGAGACGAGTCTGCTGATGCGCCGTCTTCGCGCCAGGATCAGCGAGCCTGATGCCGTGCAATACATTTTGACCAGTGCCACGCTCGGCGGCCCAGATGCTGACAGCGAGATCGTCAGCTTCGCCGAAAAGCTGACAGGTGTCCCTTTCTCTGCCGACGGGATCATCCGTTCCACAGAAAAGCAGCCGCAGATGATCGAAAACCGGGCGATCGACCCGGAACTGTTTGTCCGCCTCGTGAAATCGCCGGACGCGGTGGGATCGATCCTGGGACAGGCGGATCTGGATTTTGCGCCGGAGGGAACGGCGGAGGAAAAACTGTACGAGCTGTTTCTTCATCTGCGCCTGTTTGCCATTCTTCGCAGAGAGGCCAAATCCCCCGTTACCGTGACGCAGCTGCACCAGGCCTTTCTTGGCGCGGCTCCGGGGATGACCCGGGAGCAGGTCGTTGCGTTTATCAGCATCTGTGCCAGGGCGGAAAAGGACGGCGCCGCGCTGATCAAACCGCGCTATCACTTCTTTGCTCGCGCGATGGAGGGCGCGTATATCACGCTCAATGCGCCCAAGCAGCTTTTCCTGCAGCGAAAGAATGCCATCGAGCATCCCGGGCAGGCGCCGCAGGAGGTCTTCGAAGCCGCTATCTGCAGTGACTGCGGCCGGCTTGCCATCGTGGGAAAAACCGACAAGGGAAGCCGCCGCTTCAAGCAGTTCGCCCGCCAGGGGAAGGAGGACGACGCTGAGTATTACCTCATCCGTGCCGCATCTGACGGAGAGCTGTTCGAGGATGACGAAGCTGAAGACGAGAAAGACGACGGTTCCCACGATTACGTGGTCTGCCCGATCTGCGGCGCGCTTTCTTCTGAAGCGGATCTGAAATATGAAACGCCCTGCGATCATGCCAAAGAGGGATATATCAAGCTGCGGCTGGTCGATCATACGAAGAGCGGCTCGACCAAGTGTCCGGCCTGTGGGTTTGGGTCGTTCCGGCGCTTTTATCTGGGGAGCGAAGCTGCGACGGCTGTACTGGGAACCGAGCTTTTCGAGCAGCTTCCGACGGAAGAGGTCACCGAGGTGACAGAAGCGCCCAAGGCGGCAAGCGGACTGTTTGCACGGGCGGCGAAAAAGAAAGTCATGCGCCGGGAACGGGCAAGGCAGTTCCTGTGCTTCTCCGACAGCCGCAGTGAGGCGGCCTTCTTTGCCACTTATATGGAGCGCAGTTATCAGGAGTTCCTGCGCCGCCGCGGGATCTGGCACACAGCCGAGACGCTGACAGCACGTGGGGAGAGGCGCGTGTCCGTGCGTGACTTTGTCAATGAGCTGTCCCGTTATTTCGAGGAAAACCGCTGCTTCGCCGAATGGGATGCAGCGCGTGCTTCCGGCGGTCTGACCTCTGTGAGCCGGCAAAACGCCTGGGTCGCAATCCTCAACGAAATGTTCAACGCCCGTCGTTCCACCAGTCTGCGTTCTTTGGGCGTGCTGGCCTTTGCCTATCACGGAAATGAAGGCCTCGCCGAGGCAATCAGTTCCACATATGGCCTCCCCGGCTCAGATGCCGCCGCGCTGTTGGAGCAGCTGGCGCAGGACGCCGTTTTCAGCGGCGCGCTCAATGCCGGAAAGGAACACAAGCTTACGGACGCGGAGCGGGAATACATCTTCTTCTCGCCCTATGAGAAAAAACTGGTCAAAGTCAAGACCGCCGAAAACAGTAAGAAGAGCACCGTCAGCGGCTGGTGCGGCAGAAAGCGCAGCAACGGCAAGTACTTCCCCAATACGCGCATCGCACGCCTGGTACGCGCCCTTGGCATCACAGAGGATGCGGCAGACGAATTGCTGAGCGATTACTGGGAAAACGTCTTCGCGCCCGAGAGTGAGAGCTTTATGCTCGACGCGAGCGATTTTGACGTGCTTCTGGGTGGAACAGACGCGGTGCGCTTTTATCGCTGTAAAAAGTGCGGAAGGATCACGCCTTACTCTGTTAATGGCCGCTGCGCCAGCGTCAAGTGCGATGGCGAACTGGAGCCCTTTGAGCCGATTGCCCACGCAGAGGACAATCATTATGCCCGTCTGTATATGAGCGAGCAGATGCACCCGCTGTATATCAAGGAACATACGGCACAGCTGGCCAAAGACCAGCAGACGCGCTATCAGGAGGCATTTGTCAACAAGCAGATCAACGCCCTGAGCTGCTCGACCACCTTTGAAATGGGCGTAGACGTCGGCAGCCTGGAGACGGTTTATCTCCGCGACGTGCCGCCAAGCCCTTCCAACTATGTACAGCGCGCCGGCCGAGCGGGCCGCGGCCGTGGCTCCGCTGCCTTTGTCATGACCTACGCCAAGCTCTCCTCCCATGATTTCACCTATTATGACGCGCCGGAACGTATGATCTCCGGAAAAATCAGCGCGCCGATCTTCGAAGTCGAGAATGAAAAGATTCTCTATCGTCATGTCTATGCTGTGGCCGTCAGCGCCTTTTTCGAGCAGAACAACGAGGAGTACGATGGGGATAACCAGACCGTGTTCCTCAACGAGGGCGGCTATGAACGGCTGAAAGACTATCTGGCCGGACGGCCGGAACGCCTGAAAAAGCTGTTGGAGGACTCCATCCCGAAGAACGTGCAGCATCGCCTGGGTATTGACGACTGGTCGTGGGTGGATCATCTTTGCGGAGAGAACGGGACACTGCAGCTGGCCGTGGACGATTTCCGCGGAACAGTCGAAGAACTGCAGAAAGGCCTTGTCGAGGCCCGCAAAGTGAAAGATGACGAGGAAGCGGGCCGCTGGAGCCGCGCCCTGCGGAATTTCCGCTGTGCCGCCGAGGACAATGCCGGGCGCAAGAGCCTGATCAGCTTCCTGGTGCGAAACAACGTACTTCCCAAATACGGCTTTCCGGTGGACACGGTCGAGCTGCTGCCCAACGCCAACAGCACCGGCAAGGAAAAGGATCTGCAGCTGGCGCGGGATCTGCAAATGGCAATCGCGGACTATGCCCCCGGTGCCCAGGTCGTGGCAGACGGCAAGCTTTATACCAGCCGCTATATCCGCAAAGCGCCGGGAAAGAATGCGGATCTGTCCTGGGAGATCGGCTCTTATTGCCAGTGCCCCAGCTGTGGCCAGCCCAACTTTACCAAAGAGCCGCTGGTCAAGGCCAGACCCTGCGTATCTTGCCAGAAGCCGATTTCCAGACCGCGCTGGAGAAAAACGCTGGAGCCGCGGCTTGGCTTCTGCGCAGATGTGGAGAAACGGGACGAACCCGTTCCGATGCACCGGCCGGAGCATGACTATAAGACGGACGACAACTACATCGGAGATCCCCAGCGGAACCTCCTTCTGGAGCAGGAATTCTATGTCAACGGCGGCCGTGTTCGGATTGCCTCTACGCAGAACGACTCGCTGGTCGTCGTCGGTCAGACTCGGTTTCAGGTTTGCCAGACCTGCGGCTATGCCGACCCCATCAAGGTCAAGCCCGGGCATAAAACGCCGCGGGGTTATCCCTGCCCGAACAAGGACGGGATCGGGAAAGAATACACCCTGTCCCACGATTTCAAAACGGACGTTGCCCGCGTGACCTTCCTGGATGAGGCGGCAAGCGATCTCAACACCATGCGTTCGGTGCTGTACGCACTGCTGGAAGGGCTTTCCCGTGAAATGGGCATTGAACGCACGGATATCAAGGGCTGTCTCTTCCGCTCGTTTGAAGATGGTCTGCTGCTCTACTCTGTGATCCTGTACGACGCGGTTGCAGGCGGCGCAGGTCATGTGCGGCG
>JAFYGM010000091.1 GCA_017543225.1 Oscillospiraceae bacterium | reverse complement strand
GGGAATGCGCCGGCCCCTGCGGGGAATGTGCCGACGTAGGGGGCGGCGTCCTCGACGCCCCATGCCGACGTACCGAAACGCCCTACCGGGCCGTCGAGGACGCCGGCCCCTACGGGGGTGTGTCGGCGTGGCGACGCCCCGCGCCGACGTATCGAAACGCCCTACCGGGCCGTCGAGGACGCCGGCCCCTACGGGGAATACGCCGACCCTGCGGGGAATGCGCCGGCCCTGCGGGGGTCGTGGGGGGTGGTTACACGTCCAAATTCACGACGTATTTGGCGTTGGTCTCAATAAACTGCTTCCTCGGTTCGACCTCCTCGCCCATGAGGACGGTGAAGGTCTGGTCGGCGGCAATGGCGTCGCCGAGGGTGACGCGGCGGAGCGTGCGGGTCTCCGGGTTCATCGTAGTCTCCCAGAGCTCATGGGGGTCCATCTCGCCCAGACCCTTGAAGCGGCTGATGTCCACCTTGACGTTGGCGTTCTCCCCCTTGAGCGCGGCTGAAATCGCGTCCCGCTCCTCGTCGGAGTAGGCCACGCGCTCGGTCTTGCCCCGGCGCAGCTTGTACAGGGGCGGCACCGCCGCATAGACGTAACCGTTCTCCAGCAGGGGGCGCATATAGCGGAAGAAGAAGGTCAAAAGCAGGGTTCGGATGTGGGAGCCGTCCACGTCGGCGTCCGCCATGATGATGATTTTATGATAGCGCAGGCGGTTGAGGTCCAGCTCCTCTCCAATGCCGCAGCCCAGCGCCTGAATCACCGGCGCCAGCTTGTCGTTGTTGTAGATTTTGTCCGCACGGGCCTTCTCGACGTTGAGCATCTTGCCCCACATGGCTAAAATGGCCTGAAAGCGGGAGTCCCGACCGCCCTTGGCGGAGCCTGCGGCGGAGTCGCCCTCCACCAGATAGAGCTCGGTCAGGGCCGGGTCGCGCTCGTTGCAGTCCCAGAGCTTGCCGGGCATGCGCTCGCCCTCCAAGACGGACTTGCGGCGGATGTTCTCGCGGGCGCGGCGGGCAGCCTCTCTGGCCCGATTGGCCATCATCGCCTTGTCGAGAATCGTGCGGGCGACGGCGGGGTTTTCCTCCAGATAGTCGGTGAGCTGCTGATTCACCACGCTGTCCACCAGGGTACGGATATAGGCGTTGCCGAGCTTTTGCTTGGTCTGGCCCTCGAACTGGGCCTCGGGCAGCTTGACGGAGATCACGGCGCTCAGGCCCTCACGGCAGTCCTCGCCGGATACCTTGTCCTCACCCTTGATGATTCCGTACTTCGTGCCGTAGGCGTTGAGCACGCGGGTCAGGGCAGTCTTGAAGCCGGTTTCGTGCATACCGCCCTCCGGCGTGTGGATGTCGTTGGCAAAGGAGACGAGAATTTCGTTGTAGCCGTCGTTGTACTGCATGGCAATTTCCGCCACAGCCTCGTCCTTGCGCCCGGACATGTAGATCGGCGTTTCGTGAATTGGGGTCTTGTTGCGGTTGATATAGGTCACAAACTCACGAATGCCGCCCTCATAACGCATCGTATCATGGGGGCCGTCCTCGGTGCGGCGATCCGCAATCGTGATCTGCAAACCGGCGTTCAGGAAGGCCTGCTCGCGCATCCGCTTGTGGAGGGTTTCGTAGTCAAAGACCAGCGTATCAAACATCTCCGGGTCGGGCCGGAAGGTGATGACAGAGCCGGTGTCGTCACAGGCGCCGATGATCTGCATCTCCTGCGTGATCTTTCCGCGGGAGAACTTCATCTGATAGATGGAGCCGTCCTTGTGGACTTCGACCTCGAGCCACTCAGACAGGGCGTTGACCACGGACGCGCCGACGCCGTGCAGACCGCCGGAGACCTTGTAGCCCCCGCCGCCGAACTTGCCGCCGGCGTGCAGGATCGTGAAGACGACCTCGAGCGCGGGCCGTCCGGTCTGGGGCTGGATGTCCACGGGGATGCCGCGTCCGTTGTCGCGCACGGTGACGGTGTCGCCGGGGTTGATCGTCACGGCAATGTGGTCGCAGAAGCCGGCAAGGGCCTCGTCAATGGCATTGTCCACGATCTCATAGACCAGATGGTGCAGACCGGATTCCGAGGTAGAGCCGATGTACATGCCGGGCCGCTTGCGCACTGCCTCCAGCCCCTCCAATACCTGAATCTGTGAGCCGCCGTATTCGCTTTCTACGTTGGGGTTCATTCGTTGTTCGTTCATAGTTTCATCCTTTATTCATTTGGCGCGTGGATGCGAACCGCAGGGGAGGCGTTTTGCCCCCCGCAAGGCTTGCGCGTTCGGTTGTGTCGCGGGACGGAGAACCCGTCCCCTACGGAGCGGTGCGCTCCAGGGTGCGTTTTTCGATGGTTGCGGAGTTGAACTGGACGAGATAGACCCGGTTCAGGCCGTATTCCGCCGTAAGGATGAACGACTTCGGCAGCTCGTCGGAGACGGCCACCACCTCGCCGTTCTGCTCGGCCCGCGTCAGAAACTCGCGGGTCCGTTTTTCATGGGAACAGTTGTCGAGATCGAAAACCCCGACAATCGCGCGGTCTCGAACCGCCATATCGCCGCCAATCGGAAGATACATATCCTTCACCTCTCAATTCCGCATTCTGAATTCTGCATGCTTGATTCGCATTCTGCGTTTTCCGTTCGGGATCCTTCCTGTTCGATCCGGATCGTCTTGCCGATGTCCGTGACCTTGTCCTGCTCGCAGCAGGTGATAAAGACCTGCCCGGTCTGGATGCGATTGAGCACGAAATCCTGCCTGCCCGGATCGAGCTCGGAGAGTACGTCGTCGAGCAGGAGGACGGGCAGCTCCCCCGTGTCGTCAGCAAACAGATCGCGTTCGGCCAGCTTCAGACTGATTGCCGCCGTCCGGGTCTGGCCCTGAGAGGCAAAGGCGCGCATCGAAAGTCCGTTCAGCGTAGCCTCGAAGTCGTCCCTGTGCGGGCCGGAGAGACACTGCATCGACTCCACCTCGGCCCGGTAGTGGCTGGCCTGATGCTCCTTGAGCTGGGCATAGACCGTTGCAGCCGGGGCCGTGGGGTCGGTGACGGTGGAGACCGTCTGATAGCACAGGCGCAGGGTCTCCCGGTTGCCGGAGAAGGAGAGATGATGGGCCTGCGCCCGTTCCTCCAGCCTGCGGAGGTATCTGGCGCGGGTCGTCACAAGGATCGCCCCGGTCTGCGCCATGCGCTCGTTGTAGTCCGGCAGCAGCTCCAGCATTTCGGGCCGGTCAAAGCGCGCGCGCAGGGACGCTGCCTTCTGCGCCAAAAGACGGCGGTATTCCTCCAGCGCGCGCCCATAGCGGGGCCGGAGCTGGCAGAGGGCGTCGTCCAGCAGTCTGCGCCGCTCGGCCGCCCCCTTTTTGAGCACCAAAAGATCCTCGGGGCAGAACAGCACCGTGTTCAGCACGCCGTCGAGGGCTTCCCGCGAAGGCTTCTTGACCCCGGAGAGGTAGAGCTGGCGGGGCCGTCTGCCCGCAAACATCACGGCACGCAGGGTCTGCTCGCGCCCAAAGGACTCCACACGGGCGCTGAGATCGGCAAATTCCGCCCCGAAGCGGATCAGCTCCGCCTCCCGGCGGGTGCGAAAGGCCGCGCCCCGGCTGAGATAGCAGATGGCCTCGAGCAGATTTGTTTTCCCCTGCGCATTCTGCCCGACAATCAGATTGACGCCCGGTGCAAAGTCGCAGGAGAAGTCCGCATAGCTGCGAAAGCCGCGCAGCGTGAGATCGAGCAACCTCATCCCTGCGTAACCTTGTAAAAGCAGCCGTCAAAGGCCACGGTATCGCCCGGACGGAGCTTCTTGCCCCGCATTGTGCAGATTTCGCCGTTCACGGCGACATCCTCGTTCAGAATGAAGTTCTTTGCCATGCCGCCGGATTCCACGGCGTTGCAGAGCTTCAAAAAGCTTTCCAGCTTGATGTATTCGGTGGTGATCGGAACCTCCACCTCAGAGGGATGCACCCTGCGGACGCGAACCTTCATACAACGGCCTCCTTTGCCTCAGAAAATGTGTAGGGACGAACATTGCTCGTCCGCGTTTGCGGAGCAAACAATCGCCCGACAGGGCGATTCGCCCCTTGTGCTGCGGCGGTTGTGTAGGGACGCGCATTGCGCGTCCGCGTTTGCGAAGCAAACAATCGCCCGGCAGGGCGATCCCCCTTGCGTCTACCCGATTCGTTACGTTAGATTTGCCTGCGGCAAATTGCATTCGTCCCGAATGCCGGACGAGCGATGCTCGTCCCTACGTCCGGGTCGTCGCGCTCCGTCCCGCAGGGGGACGCGTTTCCATCTCATGTGTAGGGACGCGCATTGCGCGTCCGCGTTTGCGAAGCAAACAATCGCCCGGCAGGGCGAT
>JAFYGM010000090.1 GCA_017543225.1 Oscillospiraceae bacterium | reverse complement strand
CTTCCAGCCGAACGGCGGCTGCACCCGCGCGCAGGTGGTGACCTTCCTCTGGGCCCTGAGCGGCAAGCCGAATCCGGCGGAAGGGAGCAACCCGTTCAAGGACGTGAAAAAGAGCAACTGGTACTACAAGGCCGTGCTCTGGGCCTACCAGAACGGCATTACCAGCGGCGTGGACGACACGCACTTTGGCCCGAACCAGACCTGCACCAGAGGCCAGGTCGTGACCTTCCTGTACGCATTGCTGGGAAAGAAATAGCAATTCCAGACAATATTTTCCTCGAAAGTCATTGCAATTATCAAAAATCAATCGTATAATGGCTGCGGCACACCAAAATTATTCCGTCATGGAAGCCAAAATGCAAGAAATCGAAGAAAGGAACCAGCAATGAAAACAAAACTCTTGAGCCTTGTGCTTGTCATCATCCTTTTGATGGGCATCCTCGCAGTGCCGGTCAATGCTGCCTCCCGCAGCGACGTTTACAATTATCTCAAAAACACGGCGATTGACGACCAGTATGACGCGCAAATCGGATGCTATTATTCTGTGATGTCCGTCAGCAGTGACAACACGACCTTTTACGGGATTTTTTACTACCCCGAGAATGAGGCCGTTGCGCTCTCCATCTATACCGACAGTGTGGAAGTCACGATGATTCTGACGCCGGAAATGAAGCTTCCGTATCAGGCCTATGTCTGGTTCGATGACACTCAGAACTCGAATGGCTTTGTCAACGTGACGGCGAAATACAACGGGGAGGCTTTCCCGTCCTTTTCCAAATATGAAGGAAACGCTGCCGTGCAGGGGGATCTGCTCCAAATCATGAACAGCATTTTTCCCTATATCATGGAATTCACCCGTGCAGTCATCCATGAGGGAGGTTACACGCTGGCTGATATGGGTTTGACCGGCTACACAATCTGCAATCTCCATATTTGGGACGAAGGAACCATCGTCAAGCAGCCGACCTGCGTGGAGAGCGGCATCTGCCGTTATACATGTATCAACTGCGGACAGACCCATGACGAAAGCATGGCGCCGACCGGGGAGCATGTGTTTGACGAGGCTGTTGTGATTGCCGAGGCGACCTGTACGCAGAACGGAACGATCCGTTATACCTGTTCGCTCTGCCATCAGGCAACCAAAGATGTCAAAACCGCCGCGCTCGGACACGTTTGGACGCTGACCGAGGTGCAGCACGAGCCGGAAGAGGGGCAGCACGGCGGCCTCGCAGTCTATACCTGTGCGCGCTGCGGCGACACGAAGACTGCCCAGCGCTGTGCAGGCGAGGTCTTTGTTGATATGCCCAAGATCGGCAACTGGGCACACGAACCGATTGACTGGGCGTATTTCAACGGAATCACGTCAGGCACGTCTGCCACCACCTTCTCGCCCAGAAAAACGGTCACCCGCGCGGAGGTTATGACCTTCCTGTGGAGTGCGTTTGGCCGTCCTGCGCCTGAAGAAGCCGAGATGCCGTTTACGGATGTGAAGGGCAAAGCCTATTACTATCGGCCGGTGCTCTGGGCAGTGCAGAAGGGAATCACCGCAGGCAGGACGCAGACGACCTTTGCCGCGAAGGAAGGGTGTACCCGTGCCGAGATCGTGACGTTCCTCTGGAGCGCTGCCGGACGCCCTGAGCCTTCGTCTACGGAAAACCCGTTCAAGGACGTGCGCAGGAAGAATTACTACTACAAACCGGTGCTCTGGGCCGTGGAGAATGGAATCACCGCCGGTACGGGCGAAAACACCTTCAGCCCGAATGCGGTCTGTACGCGCGCCCAGACGGTCACTTTCCTCTACAAGCTCGCCCTTTTGGGCGGTTTCACAGCAGAATCGGAACCGGTTGCGCCGTGACCGCCCTTGAACAAACCAGCAAAGCGAGAGATCGGCGCAATGCCGGTCCCTCGCTTTGCATTTCAGGGCGCTCAAAAGATGTTGTGCCACAGCGGTTGATCCGCTTCCGAGATCATCTGCATGGCATGCAGCAGCCGCAGCAGAAAGCGCGGCAGCTCGGAATCCTTGACGCCATCCCGAACAGCCAGCGCTTCGTCGATTTCCTGCGTGTAACTATGGCTAATCAGCGAAGCAAAGAAACGCTCATGCGCCTCCCAAAGCTGCGCGCTCTGCGCCAGCAATTGCCGTCCTCGCGCAATATCTGCCGTCTGGACGGAGTGCAGCGCGTCTGCGAGCGGCGCGGCAATTGCCTCTGTGCGCAGGCCGATTTCCCGCTGGGTGAGCCAGCACGCGCAGATCAGCATACAAAGAACAAAAAAACCGAGATACAGATATTTCATCGCTTCTCCTTTCTCACAAACCGCGTGTTTCCCTCTCGATCCACCGCCAGAAGGAAGACCTCTCCGGCGCGGCAGCTATGCTGCTTTAACAGATTGCGCAGCCATTCCCCGGTAAGACCGGACACGCGCAGATTATCCTTCAGGATCACGCCGTCGGAAATGATGTTGTAGTACAGACTGGCGGGGGAGAGGTCGCCTCCGACATCTTCGCGGGTTGCGCTCTGATATTGGGGATGAGACATCACAGTCAGTTCTCCGTCTGTCTCCAGAATCGCAAAAGCGACCTGTGCGTAGTCAAATACATTCTTCTCCCGCAGCTTTTGCTCCAGCTCGTCCAGACTGACGCGAGTGGCCGACAGCGCATTTTGATCAATTACCCCGTCGCGGATCAAAAGCGTCGGTACGCCGCAGAGCAGCCTTCGCAGGGGAAGAAACTTCATGGAAAGAACAGCCAGAATCAACTCCAGCGCCAGAATCGTCAGAATCGGAACGACGCCAGAAAGCAGGGGAAGTCTGTTGTCCTGCATGGGGACGGCGGCAAGGTTTGCCAGCAGCATTGTGACGACGAACTCAGCCGGCTCCATCTCTGCGACCTGTCGCTTTCCCATCAACCGGACCGACAGGATCAACAGCCCGTATAGCAAGGCAGTTCGGATCAGCGTAATGGTCATGGAATCACCTCAAAGAAAGATTCCCCCGAAAAAGAGAAAATATTCCATCTGCACTTGCTTTTTTTCGATTGCTATTGTATATTTACATAAACGGTGCAATAATATTTATGGAAAGGTGGAATCTGAATTGAAAATCACAGATGTTTTTGGTTCCAATGTATTCAGCGAGAGCGTAATGCGTCAGCGTCTGCCAGACGACGCTTATCGGGAGGTGCGCCATGTGCTGGAAAACGGCGGGCGCATTTCGCTGAAAACGGCTGACGTTGTTGCAAAAACGATGATGGACTGGGCTGTGGAGAAGGGTGCCACCCATTATACCCACTGGTTCCAGCCACTGACCGGCATCACGGCTGAGAAGCATGACTCCTTCCTGACCTATCCACGCGAGGGCAAGACAATCCTTCGCCTGACAGGACGCCAGTTGATCATGGGCGAGCCGGACGCCTCTTCCTTCCCTACAGGCGGTCTGCGTGCCACGCACTATGCGCGCGGCTATACCGCGTGGGATATTACCTCGCCCGCCTTTATCAAGGAAATGTCCGCAGGAAAAATTCTCTGCATTCCGACCATCTTTGTCTCCTACACCGGCGAATCTCTGGACAATAAGACGCCGCTGCTGCATTCGATGGAGGCCATCTCCGAACAGGCCCTGCGCATCGTCCGACTCTTCGGCAACACGGCCGCCCGGAAGGTTACGCCCTCCGTCGGCCCGGAGCAGGAGTATTTCATCGTGGACAAGGAGCGCTATCTGATGCGCCGCGATTTGATCTACACCGGACGCACGCTCTTTGGCGCGCCCGCACCCAAGGGGCAGGAGCTGGAGGATCAGTATTTCGGCGTGATCCGTGAGCGAATCGGCGGATTCATGCGGGACCTGAATCTGGAGCTTTGGAAGCTTGGCATTCCCGCGACGACACAGCACAACGAGGTCGCCCCGGCCCAGCATGAGCTGGCGTCTATCTACACCACCTGCAACGTCGCCGTCGATCAGAATCAGTTGACGATGGAGACCATGAAACGGGTTGCCACCAAGCACGGCCTGGTCTGCCTGCTCCATGAGAAGCCCTTTGCAGGGGTCAACGGATCCGGCAAGCATAACAATTGGTCGATTTCCACCGATACCGGAGAGAATCTGCTGGATCCCGGTGAGACGCCCAATGAAAACCTGCAATTCCTTCTGGTGCTCTCCTGCATTATGCAGGCTGTAGACGATCACGCCGACCTGCTGCGCAATGCCGCCGCCAATGTCGGCAACGACGAGCGCCTCGGCGCAGATGAAGCGCCTCCTGCCATCATCTCGATCTTCCTCGGCAGTCAGTTGGATGATCTTGTGGATCAGATCTGCACCCACGGCTCTGCTGCCGCGAGCATCGCGGCGGGCTGGCTTGACGCAGGCGTCTCTACCCTCCCGGTTATTATGAAGGACGCCACAGATCGCAACCGCACCTCGCCCTTTGCGTTCACCGGCAATAAATTTGAATTCCGGGCGGTCGGCTCCAGTGACTCCATCGCAGGGATCAATACTGTCCTCAACACCATTGTGGCGGACGCTTTCGCCAAGGCAGCCGACGAGCTGGAGCAGGCTGCGGATTTCCAGACAGCCCTCAACGATCTGATTGCCCGCAATATGCGCAGTCACAAGCGAATCATTTTCAACGGCGACGGCTACAGCCACGAATGGGTCACAGAGGCTGCACGGCGCGGTCTGCCAAACCTGCACAACATGGTGGACGCCATTCCGGTGCTGAACCGGGAGGAAAACGTCGCCCTGTTTGAAAAGTATAAGATCTTCACCCGCTCGGAGCTGGAGTCTCGGACCGAGGTGCTTTACGAGACCTTTACCAAGATGAAGTCGATCGAGGCCCGTACAATGGTGCACATGGCGGGCAAGCACTATGTCCCCTCTGTTGTGCGCTTTATCACGCGCATGTCGGACTCTGTGAACAAGACGCTTTCTGCCAGCCCGGAGGCGGACGTTTCGGTGCAGCGGGATCTGATCCAACGCTGCAGCGCCCTCCTGTCTGAGGCCTATCGGGAAGAAAATGCGCTGAATGCAGAGGTGGAGCGCCTGAACGATCTGGACGCCCCGGATGTCATGGCCCAGCACTGCCAGAATGCGATTGTTCCCCACATGAAGGCGCTTCGCCGCGCAGTCGATGCGCTGGAGCTGATTGTGGACAAGGATCTTTGGCCGGTTCCGACCTACGGCGATCTGATGTTTGAGGTCTGAAGAGATTGAATTCTGCTGCATGCGCGCAGATGCCGCGAAGGCGTCTGCGCGCCATCCTGTTTGCCGTTTCTTGATGAAAAAAATTTTTCTGCTTTTGTAGACAGATCGGCCTGCTGTCGGGTCTTATAGACAGAACGAAAGAGAAGGTGGTGCGTGATGCAGAACGAGGAAGACTTTTCTGTAATGTATCGGCAGTTGATCGAGAAAAACTTCACACCGGAGCGCGAACGGCTGGAGGCAGCGCTGCAGACGATTATGACGAATCTGTTTTTCTGCGAGTCGCCCGAAATCGGTTCGGATCCAGAGACAGATTCAGAAAGCCATGATCTTATCAATTCACAATCACAATCGGAGGAACAGGAGTGCGAGAAATGAAAGAGAATCACCGTCGAAACAAAAAAGCGGAGATCTCGCCGGAGCTGGTGGCGAAGGCCAAAACCGGGGATCAGGCCGCATTTGCGGAGCTTTATCAACAGACAAGTACGGAACTATACCGTTCGATCCGCGCAATGGTGCATGACGAGGACACCGCATGGGACATCCAGCAGGACACCTATCTGCGCGCCTATCAGGGGCTGAGCAAGCTTTCGCAGAACGAGGCGTTTTTGCCGTGGCTGCGCCGCATTGCGGTCAACGTCACGGCGAGTCGGATGCGCAAGCGTCTGCCGATCCCCTTTACCGAGCTGGGGAGCGAGGACGACGAGCAGTTCGATCAGCCCGATCTGCGCATCGACACGCAGCCGGAGCTGGCGCTGGATCGGCAGGAGACCTCCAGACTGGTGCGGGAGATCCTTGCAGCACTGCCGGAGGAGCAGCATCTGATTCTCGGCATGCGTTACTATGAGGAGCTCAGCGTCAAGGAGATTGCTGATCTGTTGAAGATTGCGTCAAGCACGGTCCGAAATCAGCTTAGCCGAGGCTGCAAGCGCGTGGAAACTGCGGTGCGTGACTTGGAGCAGAAGGGAATCAAGCTCTATGGCCTGTCCCCGCTGGCCTTCCTGGGGGCGCTGTTGCGCCGGGTCGAGCCGACGGATTCCGCTGCACAGGCAGCGATGCAGGCGGTGATGACCAAAACCGCCGGAAGCGCAGTCGGAATGACCGCAACACAGGTCAGCGCGCCGACCCTGGGACAAATGATCCTCCACGGCCTGGTCGGAAAGATCCTGGTCGGCGCCCTGTCTCTTGCAGTGATCGGCGGCTGTATCTGGACGGGTGCAAGGCTCCTGCGCGAGGGCTCGCAGGATACGCCGTATCGCCCCTCTGAGACCTCGGCAGTCATCCTGCTGGATCAGGAGCAGGGCACGGAAGACCTGACGGCTTCCTTCGTCTCTGACACGCAGGATACGACGGAACCTGTGGACGCGACAGAAACCGAGGACACGACAGATGCCGCGGAAGCCGCTGAGCCGCAGACTGAGGCAACAGAGGAAAGCGGCGAGCCGGAGGGCTGGGAGGAGGAATGGCCGGCGGAATACCCAATCGAATCTTACCGCCTGCTCGACGGAGCCATCACCCAAACCGGACGCCTGAACAAGTACCGCTACGCCCAACTCGAGGAAGCGGAGAATTACATGAACCTCCTTGCGGACTATGTGCGCGAGGCGCTGGACTGCGGCGACGCGCTGACAATGCGGGAGGACTCTCCGCATGACGGCTACGCCAACTGGTTCATGGACGCTCCGAACGGCAGCGCGGCGGTGTCCGGCTCCAGCATCACCGGACGGTTTACCTTTGATCTTTATCCGGGCTTCTCCCGGGTGCTGGAGATGACAGAGCGCGAGATCAGTGACCGGGACGATCTGCGGCAGGCTGCCATGGACTTTGCAGCGCGCGTTTCCGGCATTACGGGAAGTCTGAAAATGATGGATTGTAAAGACGATCTGATGTATTACCACGACGAGCGCCGAAGCGGCCTGCACGACGTAACGGTTCCGGTCATGGTCTATACCTTCCGTTCCCCGACGGAAAGCACGCCGTCGCTGGAGCTTCAGGAGGGGGTGACAGCGCCAATCGTCTGCGGAGACAGCACGGTGGAGGATCTGCACGTCCACGTCCTGAATGTGACCGTGTGGCCGGACGGTACCGTGGTGAGATCCAACAACTATATCACGCGGGCGGAGCCTGTTCAGGACGGCTCAGTGTGGATGCCGGACGAAAGCGACGTGCCCGAGCTGCTCACCTATCTGACCTCCTATACGGAGCACGATACCATCGTGATTGAGAAGATTCGCGCGGAGAGCTTCGGCGTCTATTTCGGTAACGCGACCGTTCATCCGATTCTGACCGTAACGTATTATTTTGAGAGCAAGCCGACGGAGCACCAGACCACCGAATACAGCATGGAGCTGTTTGACGAAGACTGATTCGCTTTCTCCTGCCCGCAGAGCTTCAAACTCTGCGGGCATTTTTTTTCGAAATCGTTCGGATTCCCATTAAACAATTCTCCATTCTGCGGGGTCTTTATAGACAGAAGACGGTGAGAGGAGGTTCAACATGTCCAACGATACCAGCTTCGCGGTTCTTTATAAGAAACTGATTGATCGAAATTATGAACCAGACCGGCAGCGTCTTGCAGGAATCCGTGCCAGCTTGCTTTCGCAGTTGACGGCCCGCGATCCTCCAATGCAGGCAGATCGACTGTGGACACAAAAGAGGAAGTATGATACAATGAATCCCGATGAGAAAAAGGAGAAGAAAGGAAATGAAGAAGGAATCTGAGGGGAAAACCCCGGCTGCGGAGAAGCTTTACGTGCTTGTCGAAAAAGCAAAACGCGGCGATGAAGCGGCGTTTTCGGAGCTGTATACCATGACCAGCGCCAATCTATACCGCAGCATCCGCGCCATGACCCGTGATGAGGAGCTGGCGTGGGATATTCAGCAGGACACTTATCTGCGCGCCTTTCGCAGTCTGGATACGCTGAAAAGCAACGAGGCGTTTTTCCCGTGGCTCCAGCGGATTGCTGCGAACGTCACCGCCAAGCGGATGAGCAAGCGCATTCCGATCCCGTTCTCGGAGCTGTCAGACGAGGACGAGGCGCAGATGGAGCTGCCGGATCTCAGTATCGACACCCAGCCGGAGCTGGCGCTGGATCGCAAGGAAACCTCCCGTCTGGTGCAGGAGATTCTCTTCAGACTGCCGGAGGAGCAGCAGATGATCCTCGGCATGCGATACTACGACGAGCTCAGCACCAGAGAGATTGCGGAGCTTTTGGGAATCTCTGACGGTACGGTACGGGCGCAGCTCTTCCACGGAAGGAAAAAAGTGGAAGCCGCCGTCCGGGAATTGGAGCGGCAGGGCGTTAAGCTCTATGGTCTGTCTCCGCTTGGCTTCTTGATGGCGCTCCTGCGCCAGACCGAGCCGATAAACCCCGCACGGCAGGCCGCAATGAAGATCGTCGTCACAAGGGCGTCTGTCAGCGCGGCAGGCAAAGCAATTCCAACTGTCAGCGCACAGACGCTCGGGCAAACCCTTCTGCACGGTCTGGTTGGGAAGGCGCTGATTGGCGTTCTATCTGCTGCCCTTGTGTGCGGCGGCGTCTGGGCGGGCAGCAAGCTGCTCAGTCGGAGCCAGCCGGTCATCCCGGATCAGCCCTCCGAGACTACGGAAGCGATCCGGCTGGAGCAAACGGATCGCACGGAAGCCCCGTCAGTTCTTCTCGAGTCAGAAAGACCAGAGACCACGGAAGCTGAGAACACCACAGAATCGGTGGAGTCCACCGAGCCGGAAGAGCCGACCGAACCCTCGGAATCTGCGGCTTCCGCTGATGTCATTTCCGGGTACTGCGGAGATCGTTTGTTGTGGTTCTTCCATCCTGATACCGGGGCGCTGGTCATTGAGGGACGCGACGCAATGGACAACTATCTCAACGAATCGGACGTTCCCTGGCATCCGTACCGGGCTTCTATCACCTCGGTTTCCCTTCCAGAGGAGCTGACAGCCCTCTGTACGTATGCCTTCAAGGACTGCACCAAATTGACGGAGATCACCCTTCCGTCGAAGATCAAATGCATCGAGCCGCGTGCATTTTCAAACTGCACCGGCCTGAAAGAACTCATACTTCCGGACAGCCTGACGAGCATTGGCGGCGCGGCCTTTGAAAACTGCTCCAGCCTGACGGAGCTCACCATCCCGGCAGCGGTGGAGGAGATCTATTACCCGTTTTCCGGCTGCGCAAGCCTTCAGGCCATCCACGTCTCGGAAGAAAACCCCACGTTCAGCAGCGTGGACGGCGTGGTTTACAACAAAGAGAAAACGGAACTGGCTTTATATCCATGCGGAAGAAAGGGCGCATTTCAGGTTCCCGACGGCATTACCTTAATCGGGGACGGCGCTGCGTGGGAATGCATCGGCCTGACCGAGATCACCCTTCCTGCTACCGTTACCTCCATCGGAAGCAGTGCGTTTAACGGCTGCACGAACCTGAAAAGCGTCACGCTCCCGGAAGGACTCGAGGAGATCGGCTGTTACACGTTCCGCGGATGCGCTGCGCTGAAGCAGATCAACATTCCGGAAAACGTTTCCGAGATCGGCTGGTATGCCTTTGAAGACTGTACCGCTCTGACGGAGATCGTCCTTCCAAAGAAGCTTTCCTGCTTGGATGATGACACATTCTCCGGCTGCACCGGCTTGACAAAGGTGACCTTTCCGGCAGGCCTGACGCAGATCAATGCGGATGTCTTCCGGGGCTGTTCCGCTTTGAAGGAAGTTGTCTTGCCCGCAGGACTTGAAATGCTTTGGATGACTGCATTCCGCGACTGCATCAACCTGAAAGCCTTTTCCATTTCAGAGGAGAATTTGAACTATTGCTGTGACGCCGAAGGCGTTCTGTACAACAAAGAGAAGACGGAGCTGTGCCTCTATCCCTGCGGCAGAGAGGGCGCGTATGAGATCCCGGATGGGGTTGAAACCATCGGTAATTGTGCATTCCGCTGGAGTCAGCACCTGAAGGAGATTACATTGCCGGAGTCTGTTTCCTCCGTCCTCTATAACGCCTTCCTTGACTGCGACAATCTGACCCGTATCGAGTTCCGAAATCCGGACTGTGAACTGTATTACGAACAATCCATGTTCGGATCGGAAGAATCCATGTACAGGACAAATCAGCCGACCATCTACGGCTATCCCGGTTCGACGGCAGAACAATATGCGCAGGAGCATGGTGTTTCATTCCGATCCCTTGCGGAGAATCCGTAGCGGAGCAGCAGAAAAGAATCCCGGAATTTTTGTCGGAGCGGCAAAAAAACGGTAGAAATCAGGGGAAAAATATGCTATAATCACTTGTTGAGATGAAAATTGACGAGGTGCAATCGAATGATCGACAAAGAAATATCCGAGCTGCGGCGTCGCTTCCGTGTGGACCGCACCGCGATCACCCACATTTACGGATGCTATGTCAATCCGTTTGGCGAGATTCTCGCCGAGTTTGACGAATCGCTGACCCTTTTGCCTGCGGACGAGCAGGAGAAATATCTGGAACTGCTGAAAAAAGGTATTTCCGGAACGGTGGGCAGAACGCTTTCCAATCTTTCCTTTTCGACTTCACAGGTTCAAAGCGGAGAGGAGCACGCCTTGCTGATGAAGCTCCGTCAGGAGCGGCTGACGCAGGCCGAAACGCGGCACGCGCTGTTTGAAAAAATTGCCGGGGTGCTGCATCTTGCAGAGACCGGCTACCTGATCCTTCTGGGCTGTGATGTCTATGACGTACCCTTCCGGGGCAAGGACGGCGCTCTGCACGACGATTCCGGGGACACACAGTTCACCTATCTGGTCTGCGCGATCTGCCCGGTCAAGGAGACGCGCCCCGCTTTGCGCTATGAGGCGGCGGAAAAGAGCTTTCACGGCAAGGGGATCGATCAGGTCGTGGGGAATCCCGAGCTGGGCTTCCTCTTTCCGGCCTTTGACGACCGTGCTGCGAACCTCTATGGGGCTCTGCTTTACAATCGCTCCAAGGACTGCGGCTACGACGAGTTTGTGGAGGCTGTGTTCCATACCCGCCCTCCGATGGCAGTCGGCGTCCAAAAGGACACCTTCCGCGAGGTTCTGGTGGAGGCGCTGGACGAGGAGTGCAGCCCCGGCGTGATCCAGAATGTCCACACCCAGCTTCGGGAGCTGGCTGCGGTTCACAAGGAGGCCCGCGACCCGGAGCCGCTTACGGTCTCCTGCGCCGAGATCAGTGAAATGTTGGAGCACACCGGTGTCTCGGAGCCTCGGATGGCGGCCTTTCGTGTCAAATTTGAGGAAGCCTTCGGCGTCGATGCCGCGCTTCCGCCGCAGAATCTTTTGAACACCGCGCAGTTGGAATACCGAACCCCGAACGTGATAATCAAAGTCGATCCTGATCGGCGGGATTTGATTCAGGTTCGTGAGCTTGGCGGTGTTCGCTGTGTGGTGATTGCCGCCGATGAGGGCGTGGAGATTAACGGCGTCTCAGTCGTATGAGAACGACGGAATTGGGAATATAGAAACTATTATTATGCTTCGAGCATTGATGATTGGAGGTCATTTCTTTGAAAAAAGCGGTTCTTCTGATTCTGGCTTGTTTGCTGGTTCTTTCACTTCTCCCCGTAGTGCCGTCTGTACACGCGAACGATTCGCAAAGCGAAGCCTTGGCGCAGCCTGCGGCAGACAACACGGAAAAACCTGAGACAACGGAGCCATCGGAACCGACAGATCCGTCGGTTCCCACTGAGCCGACGCAGCCGGAGCCACGGGAGGATGAGATTCATAAGCCGTTGATGTCCGGCAGCAATGACGGATGCTTTCATCCAAAAGATACGCTCTCTCGGGCGGAAATGGCAGTTGTTTTGTACAGTCAGGGCAACTATGCGCCGGGACAGAACGTCTTTCCGGACGTAAAAGCGTCTGCGTGGTATGCAACTGCTGTCAATGCGCTGGCGGCTGCAGGCATTCTCGGAGGGTATCCGGACGGGAACTTTCAGCCCAAACGAGCGGTTACTCGCGCTGAGCTGGTTGCTGCTCTGGCGAAGGTTTCCGGCGAGACGGCCACAAGAGAGACGGATTTTCAGGACATTCCTGCGAATTTCTGGGGGAGAGACGCGATTTCTCTCGCGCAGGAAAAGGGTTGGGTTTCTGGATACTCCGACGGAACCTTCCGCCCGAATCAGACCATTACCCGCGCAGAAGCAGCAACCGTTCTGATCGCATTTTTCAGACGTTCACCGGACTTGCAGGCCATCGAAAGGGGCGAGAATCTTCACTTCTTCCCCGATGTTGCTTCCAAGAGCTGGTACTATCCGTATGTCATGGAGGCTTCCACTGTTCACACGGCACATTGGGAGACTGTGGAAAGCAGCGAGGTCTGGCTGAACGTCGATCCGGGAAACGTGCCGCTGAGCAACGGATTTTACTGTGTTGGCGGCAAGCTCTATGCTGTGCGCGAGGGGAGTTTTATCCACAAGGCCGAGACCGGAACGCTCAATGGGCTGAGCTATACCTGTGAGGGTGCTTCGGGCGTCTGTACGGTTCGCACGGAGGTGCTCCCGCTCTACGACGGGACGCTGCTTCTGCTCTCCAACGGAAAGCCGATTGCAAAGCCGGGCAAGCTCCCGAACGGCCTTTTCGTAAAAGCCGGACAACTCTATGCAGTGCAGAACGGTTCTGTTTTGCAGAAGCAGACAACCGGAACAATCGGGGGCGTCAGCTATACCTGCACCGGTGCGAGCGGCGTCTGCACCACGCCGGACTGGATGAAGCTGCAGCTTTCCAACGTCAGTCTTTCCGTGTTTGACAATGCGCTGACTGACGAGGCAAAGAAGACGGGCAGCGACGTTGTGACCGTGGCAGATGCGCTGAAGGCCATTGTGAAGGCTTACGAAGCATATTTCCGCGTGGAATATCCCCTGGCGAACGGAACGAATGCGCAGTACATTCAGAAGGCACTGGACTATGGCATTTTAGGGCATGCGCAAACCTCTTACTCGGATGCTGTGACCCGCCGGGAACTGGGTTATTACCTCTGTCGTGCATTCCATTGGCGTGAGCTGGAAGCGGTGAACACGGTCGAGGTTATTCCGGACGTTTCCTCCTCCAGCGATGATTACAAGGTCGTTATGACCCTGTACCGTGCCGGCATTATGGGCGGGGTAGACGAGGCACACAACGCGGTGCTGAACGGAACGGTAACGTGGACAGAGATGGGGGGACTGTTGACCCGCCTTGAGCAGAGAAGCAAGCGCCTTCGCTTTACCGTCAAGGAAAAGACAGTGAAAACCATTGAATACGGAACCAGCGGCTCCGGGCGCTATTCGCTTAACGCCTGTCAGATCGGAGACGGAAAGAACGTGATGGTTCTGACCTTTGCGCTGCACGGCTGGGAGGACAACTTCGACCGGGACGGCGCGGAGCTGGTCTATCTGGCAGATCAGGTGCGCGACTGGCTGGTGAGCAATTATGATCTGGTGAAAACAAATAACTGGACGGTGTATGTTCTTCGCTGTCTGAATCCCGACGGGCTGTATCTCGGAACGACATGCAACGGAAAGGGACGCTGCACGACAACGTGGGTGGATGCGAATGGAACGCTGCGTATGGATCACGGCATTGACATGAACCGCTGCTTCCCCTATCGGTATCAGCGCTTTACCGATTCCAGGAACTACAACGGAACCGCGCCCTTGCAGTGCAAGGAAGCCAAGGCCCTGTCAACCTTTGTGAAGAATGTCAAGGGCAGCGGATACAACATCTGTGTTGATACGCACGGGTGGTATGGGCAGGTCATTGCCTCTACGTCGCAGGGAACCCTCGGCAAGGCGTTCATGCAGCAATTCCCGGACAGTTCTTACACTGTGCTTGGCGGAGGAAAAGGTTATTTTTCAAGCTGGGCCGCGTTCACGATGGGCTATGATGCTTGCCTGCTGGAGCTGCCGCGCGGGATCTACAGCCATTCGACCTTCCTCTCGAAGGGCTGTGTCTGGCGCTATGAAAATGCAATTCAGAATCTTTTGCAGCACTATCGCGGTCCGCACGCGACCCGTGGAGGATTCCCGTATGAGGCCGTGCCGTTTGTGGACAACGGCAACTGATCTTTCAAATAATCGTCATAGACGCGAAAACATTTTCTGTGTTTTCGCGTCTATGATATTGAAAGGACCTTTCATCATACGGAGGAATGCTTTATGGAGGACAGCAGCATCGTTGCGCTTTTCAATCGACGAGACGACCGGGCCATTGCCGAGACCGCTTCCAAATACGGCTCCTATTGCGGTGCAATCGCAGGGAATATTTTATCCTCTCCCGAGGACACCGAGGAGATTCTGAATGACACCTGGCTTTCCGCGTGGAACGACATTCCACCCACCCAGCCAAGCTGTCTGCGGGCCTATCTGGGACGAATCACCCGGAATCTGGCGCTCAGCCGCTACCGCTTTTTCCACACGAAAAAGCGGTATACGGAGATGGAGCTGCTGCTCTCAGAGCTTTCCGACTGCCTCCCGAGCGGGGACAGCCCTGAGCTGGCGCTCGCCCGCGCAGAGCTGACCAGCCTGCTTTCGGAGTGGCTCGAGACCCTCCAGGCAGAGGAAAGACAGCTCTTTGTGCGCCGTTACTGGTACGGCGTTTCGGTCAAGCAGCTTGCACGGGAGGCAGGGATCACACAAAACGCCATGACCCAGCGTTTGCTGCGGACACGCCGGAGTTTGCGTATCCGGCTGGAACAGGAAGGAGTCGAATTATGAAACCCGATGATCTTTACAATGCTGTGACGGATCTGCGTGACGAGCAGATTCTGGAAGGGGAGAAGCGCCTGCGCCCGAACCGCACGGCCTACGCCCGCCGCCTTGGAGCGATTGCTGCAATGCTGGCAGTGTTGCTGCTGGCGTCCGTCTTTCTGATGCCGAAGCTGACAAGGCCCCAAACGACGACGGAATCCGCATCCCCAAGCGCCGACCCGGTACTCGAGAACCCGACAGACCCGCTTGCCTTGCCGAACCCATCCGCGTTTCGGCTTGCGACGGCGTCCTATCCCCAGATGGTCGCCTTTGCAAATGAAAAGGATTATCTCAGGCAGGACGGAACGATTGATCCGTCCTACGACGCTGCATACAAGGCGTGGGCAGACAGTCGGAGCGAGATTCGTCCGACCAGTGATTATTCGCAGGGACTTGACGTCTATTTTCACGCGGTTCTGCCTGTGCTTCTTGGAGAAACGGATGCAAAAAACTGCGTTGTTTCCCCCATGAATCTCTATCTCGCGCTCGCTATGCTTGCCGAAACCACGGCAGGGGAGTCGCGGCAGGAGATCTTGGACCTGCTTCATGCGGCGGATCTGAAGACCCTCCGCACGCAGGCCAATGCGGTCTGGCGGGCAAATTACAACGACGACGGCGTGATTACCTCGATCCTCGCGTCTTCCCTCTGGCTGCGCGACGATCAGCGTTATCGGGAGGATACCGTGCAAACGCTGGCGGACGACTATTATGCTTCCGTGTTTTCCGGCCCGATGGGAGAGCAGGAATACGACGCGACGCTGCGGGATTGGATGAACGAGCAGACCGGCGAACTGCTGGAGGATCAGATTGCCGGCATCGCATTCGATCCGAACACCGTCATGTCCCTTGTTACCACGGTCCGTTACAATGCGCCGTGGCAGGACCCCTTTGAAAAAACGGAGGAACGGAGCTTCTACACGCCGACACAGGAACTGACGACGACCTTTCTGACTGACAGCGATTTTGATATGACCTGCTATTTTGGAGAGCACTTTACGGCTGCTGCAAAACCGGTTAAGATCGGCGCGGGGAAGATGTACTTCCTTCTGCCGCACGAGGGGGTCACGCCGGAGGAGCTTTTGACGCAGGAGGAGACAATCTCCTTCCTGTCCGGCGAGGCCGGACGAAGCCAAACGTCTCACAGAGAGGTGATCCTGACGCTCAGCGTTCCGCAGTTTGACGTTTCTTCCCAGCTTGCGTTGGAAGACTCTCTGAAAAAGCTCGGAATCGAGAAGGTGTTCGATCCCGCGCAGGCGGATTTCAGCCCGCTGATGAAGGAATCTGCTCCAACGTACCTTTCCGAAGTCACGCACGGCGCGCGTGTGCAGATTGATCAGGAGGGAATTCAGGCTGCGGCCTACACCATGCTTGGCGTTTATGGCGCTGCAGAGCCTCCGCAGGAGCGGGTGAACCTGATTCTGGATCGTCCCTTCCTGTTCGTCCATACGAACAGCGACGGCCTGCCGCTGTTCGTCGGCATTGTCAACGAGACTTGATCCAAAAACCGACAGTCGTGCCGCAGGAATCCTCGCCCTGCGGCACGGCTGTGTCATTGAAAGAATTTTACAGTTCGTTCATATTTTTCTTGCTTTTTTTCGAGAAAGCCTGTATAATACATCCGAAAAGAGTAACATGAGGGGAGTATTGCCCCACGGGGAGGACGGCTATGCGCGGTTACGTAAAGGTCGTGAGTTATCTGGTCTGGCTGACCCAACTCGGCCTCTCCGTGGCGGTTCCGCTGGCTGGTTTCATTCTTCTCGGCGTCTGGCTGCACAACAGCCGCGGCTGGGGAGCCTGGGCTGTGGTCGTTGGGATCGTTCTGGGGCTGGTCGGCGGTGCAGGCGGCCTCTACAACAGCATGAAAACCCTCAATCAAATGCTGAAGCAGGACGAAACGCCCCCGACGCAGGGCTACAATCACCATGACTGAAATGAATGACAAAAAGCAAACCTATCGAGAACTCCTGATCATTGCCGTCGGCGAGTTGATTTGCATCTGCCTGATTTACGGGGGCTTTGCCCTTTTGCACAAGCTCGATCAGCGCGTGCTGATCGGCGGCGCGGTCGGAGGCCTGACCGTAGTCTTGAACTATTTTTTGATGGCGGTCGGCGTGAATGCTGCTGCTGACCGTGCAGAAACGGGCGATCCCGCCCGGGGAAAGAGGATCATCAGCCTGTCCATGGTCGGACGGTATGCGCTGATGATCGTTGTTTTGGTGGTCGGTGCCAAGAGCGGCTTGTGCAATGTCGTTGCAATGGTCATCCCGCTTGCGCTGTTCCGCGTGATCCTGTTAATCGGAGAATTCTTTAGACGGAAGGACGGATGATTTCAATATGACGATCAATGGCCCCAAAATATATTTCACCGTTCCGATCTTCGGTGGAATCCCTGTCACGCAGACCCTTGTGACCTCCTTCATTGTGACAGTCATTCTCTGTACGCTCGGCATTGTGCTGGGCCGCAATCTCCGAAAGCGTCCGCTCAGGAGACAGGTTCTCACCGAAAAGGCTGTCACCGTGATCACCGGCATGGTCAAGGAAGCCATGGGCGAGCATAATGCCCATTGGACGCCGTTCATCGCCACAGTGTTCCTCTCTTCTCTGCTGGGCACGCTGCTTGGCATGACCGGTATTCTTCGTTCCTCGACCGCCGATATCAGCACCACCATGACGTGGGCCGTGCTTGTCAGCTTTATCTGCTGGTATCAGGCAATCAAGAACAACGGCCTTCTTGCGTGGCTCAAGGGCTTCACCGAGCCGATTCCCGTGATGACACCGATGAACATCGTTTCCGAAATTGCGCAGCCGGTGTCTCTGGCCTTCCGTCACTTCGGCAACATCGCCGGCGGCGGCGTCATTACCGCCCTGATCTACTGGGCGCTGAGCGGCGCTTCGACCGCTCTGCTGGGGTTGATTTCTTCCAGCCACATCGCTGTTGCAGCCGTTCTGCTCGTTGCCGGAATCCTGCTTGTTCTTGTCTCTCGGCCCAAGGCGGGCGGCAAGCGGAAAAAACTGCCGTTCCTGCTCGGCCTTGTCTGCCTTGCACTTTCCGGCCTTCGCCTTGTGGACTGGCTTTGGAATCTGACGGGGTGGAGTTGGCCCGAGATGAGCGGCACGGTCTGCGGCCTGTGCTGGTTTGCGGCCCTTGCCGTGATGCTTGCCGGGATTGTGCTTCTGATTCGGCGGAAGTCCCGCGGCGTCACTGTGCTGGGCGGTTTCCTGACGGCGGTTGGCTTTGTGGCAATCTGCCTGATCTCCGAGGGGCCGCTCGGCGTTCCGGTTCTGAGTCTCGGCATTCCCGCTGTGCTCTCGCTCTATTTCGACGTGTTTTCCGGTGTGATTCAGGCCTTTGTGTTCAGCCTGCTCACCATGATCTACATTTCCGGCAACTGCCCGGCTCCTGAGGAGTCCAAGAACTGATTCGTAATCCGTTAGGATGTCAAACCTATCCAAATATATCACCATTTTTAGGAGGAAACATTTATGGGTATTGAAGCTGCAATCGTCAAGGCTGCCTGCGCGCTCGGCGCCGGTCTTTGCATGGGTATTGGCGCCATCGGCCCCGCCATCGGTGAAGGCAACGCTGTCGGCAAGGCACTGGAGGGCATGGCCCGTCAGCCCGAGTCCACCAGCAACCTGCGTACCAACATGCTCGTTGGCTGCGCCGTCGCTGAGACCACCGGTATCTATTCTCTGGTCATCGCGCTTTTGCTGCTCTTCGTGTTCTGAGCGAACGCCTTCCGAATAGAGTATCGTTGCAAAGAAAGGGAGGTATGCTCCAATGACAGGGTTTGAGAACTTCATTGGTTTTAATCCCTGGACTGCCCTGTTCACGCTGCTGAACATGGTGCTGACATTTCTCATTTTGAAAAAATTTCTCTTTAAGCCGGTCAATAAGATGATCGACGACCGCCAGAAGGAGATCGACGACCTGTTTGCCGACGCGACCCAAGCCAAAGAGCAGGCCGAAACGATGCGGGAGGATTATTCCCGGCGGCTTGCGGAGGCAAAGGACACCTCCGCGCAGATCGTCTCCGAGGCGACTCAGGAGGCAAACCGTCGCGGCGACGAGATTGTTCGTCAGGCCAGACTGGATGCAGACGCCCTGCGGGAAAAGGCCAGCTCCGACATTGCGCTGGAGCGGAAAAAGGCCCTGAACGAGGTCAAGAATGACATTTCCCGGATCGCGCTGGATATTGCCGGGAAGGTTGTGGAGAAGGAACTGGACCCCAAAGAGCATGAGCGTCTGATCGAAGGCTTCCTGCGCGATATGGGGGATCAGGTATGAACGATACGGCTGTGAATTACGCCAACGCCCTGTATGAGCTGGCCCGCGACGAGGGACTGCTGGAGGACGTTCGCGCCCAGCTTTTTCAGGTTGACGACCTTTATCGTCAGAATCCTGCGTTTGTTCGCCTTCTCAGCGCTCCGAATCTTCCAAAGACGGAGCGGCTTGCCGCGTTGGATCATGCATTCGCCGGTCGGGTGCATCCGTATTTGCTGAGCTTTCTGAAGCTCCTCTGCGAGCGTGGGCACAGCCGGGCGCTCTCGGACTGCACCGAGCAGTTCCGCAGCCGCTGGAACGAGGATCACGGGATTCTTCGGGCGACGGTGGTTACTGCCGTTGCGCTTTCTCCCGCCCTCGCGGAGCGGATTCGCACGCGCCTTTCCGGAATCACCGGCAAGCAGATCGACCTGACTGAGCGACTGGATCCTTCCGTTTTGGGCGGCGTTCGTCTGGAATTCGACGGCGTTCAGCTTGACGGAACCGTGCGTGGTCGTCTTGCCGGACTTGAGAAAACGCTTTCCGAAACCGTATTATGAGAAAAGAAAGCAGGTAAACCATGGAATTTAAACCGGACGAGATCACAAAAATCATCCGATCTCAGATTAAGAATTACGAAAATAAAATTGAGCAGAGCGAGACCGGCACGATCATCACCTTGGGCGACGGCATTGCCCGCGCCGCTGGTTTGGAAAAGTGCATGGTCAACGAGCTGGTTGAGTTCCCCAACGGAACCTTCGGTATGGCGCAGAATCTGGAGGAGCATTTTGTCTCCCTTGTCATCCTTGGCTCCGATGAAGGCATCCGCGAGGGCGATACCGTCAAGCGCACCGGAAAGGTCGTCTCCGTGCCCGTTGGCGAGGAGCTGATTGGCCGCGTTGTGAACGCGCTGGGCGAACCCATCGACGGCAAGGGCAAGCTATCTGTCGAAACCTATCGGCCCATCGAAATGCCCGCGCCCGGCGTCATCGAGAGAAAATCCGTTTCGGTTCCTCTGCAGACTGGCATCAAGGCCATTGACGCGATGATCCCGATTGGCCGCGGTCAGCGTGAACTGATTATCGGTGACCGTCAGACCGGCAAAACCACCATTGCAACCGACACGATCCTGAACCAGAAGGGTCAGGGTGTCATCTGTATCTATGTTGCCATCGGCCAGAAGCGCTCCACGGTTGCGCAGATCGTCAATACCCTGACGGTCGGCGGCGCGATGGATTACACCATTGTTGTTTCTGCCACGGCCTCCGAGCTTGCGCCCATGCAGTACATCGCGCCCTATGCAGGCTGCACGATGGGTGAGTATTTCATGGCGCAGGGCAAGGATGTTCTGGTCGTTTACGACGATTTGAGCAAGCACGCGGTGGCCTACCGTGCCATCTCCCTGCTGATTCGCCGCCCGCCCGGACGCGAAGCCTATCCCGGCGACGTGTTCTATCTCCACTCTCGTCTGCTCGAACGCGCGGCCCGTCTGGCACCGGAGTACGGCGGCGGTTCCCTGACCGCGCTTCCGATTATCGAGACGCAGGCCGGTGACGTTTCCGCCTATATTCCGACGAACGTGATTTCTATTACGGACGGTCAGATCTTTCTGGAGACGGAATTGTTCCATGCCGGCGTTATGCCTGCCATCAACCCCGGCATCTCTGTCTCCCGTGTCGGCGGCTCCGCGCAGATTAAGGCACTGAAGAAGGTTGCTGGCTCTCTGAAGCTGCTCTATTCGCAGTACCGGGAGCTGCAAAGCTTCGCACAGTTTGGCTCCGATCTGGATCAGGATACGAAGAACCGCCTTGCACAGGGCGCGCGTATCGTTGAGGTGCTCAAGCAGTCCAATAACGCGCCGGTTCCCGTTGCGCTTCAGGTCTGCATTATCTATGCCGTCGTCAACGGCTATCTGAAGGACATTGAGATTTCTCAGGTTCACGAGTTTGAGCTCGGCCTGTTCCGTTATCTGGATTCCCATGCGAGCAAGCTTCTTCGCGCCATTGCTGAGACGAAGGTTTTGTCTGAGCAGAGTGAGAACGAGCTGAAGGAAGCTTTGACCGCTTTTATCGGAGAGTTCAAGAAGACCCATTGAGGAAGGAGGCATGATTCATGGCTGGCGTTTCCATGAAGGACATTAAGCTTCGGATTAAGAGCATGGAAAGCACCAAGCAGATCACCAAGGCCATGGAGATGGTGGCTGCCTCCAAGCTGCGCCGCGCGCAGGAACGGATCGCCAATTCTCGCCCGTATTTTGAGATTCTGTTCGATACGCTCAACACGATTGCGAACAACACCGAGGATTTCTACTCTCCCTATTTGGAAAAGCGGGAGATTCGCAAAACCTGCTTCGTGGTCATCGGCGGCGACCGCGGTTTGGCCGGCGGCTACAACAGCAACGTACTCAAGCTGGCCTACAGCCAGATGGAGAACAAGCCTTCCTGCGTGATCCCGGTCGGCAAAAAGTGTCTCGAGTTTTTCCGTTCGCGCCACATCGAAATTCTCACCGAAGCCTATTCGGTTGCGGGGGAGCTTCACGTCGGCGATTGTTTCTCCATGGCAAAAATGATCAGCAAAGCGTTTGTGAATCGGGAATTCGACGAGGTTGCCGTGGTCTACACGAACTTCATTTCCATGCTATCTCAGGCGCCGAAGGTTCTGACGCTCCTGCCATTGGAGTATCATCCACAGCCCGGCGATACCAATTCCGGCTGCCTGACCCTCTACGAACCGGACAGCATTGCCGTCTTTGACGCGATCATTCCGGAGTATTTGGGCGGTCAGATTTACGGTGCGCTCTGCGAGTCGGTGACCTCCGAGCAGGGAGCGCGGCGAACTGCAATGGATGCTGCGACCAAAAATGCGGAAGAAATGATCTCCGATCTCAGCCTGAAGTATAACCGAGCCCGTCAGGGTGCGATTACACAGGAAATCACGGAGATTGTCGCCGGTGCGAATCATTAACGGCGGGACCCATTTCATCATAAACAGTTTGCTTGATGCAGACTGCACCATGTATTTCCAAAGGAGTTGACCCTATGGCAACAAATAATAAAGGCACCGTGGTCCAGATCATGGGCCCTGTTATGGATATCCGTTTTGAGAACGGCAATCTGCCCGAGCTCCTGAACGCCATTGAGGTTTTTAACGGGGATGATAAAATCACCGTCGAGGTGGCGCAGCACGTCGGTGACGACGTAGTTCGCTGCGTTGCAATGGCCTCTACCGACGGCCTCCAGCGTGGAATCGAGGCAGTTGATACCGGCAAGCCGATTGCAGTTCCTGTCGGAGAGGAATGCCTTGGCCGCATGTTCAACCTGCTTGGCAAGCCGATAGACAATATGCCCGCGCCTGTGACGGTGGAGCGCTGGCCGATCCATCGCGCAGCACCCAGCTACGATGAGCAGGAGAGCACGACGGAGATTCTGGAAACCGGCATCAAGGTCGTTGACCTGATTTGCCCCTACGCCAAAGGCGGTAAGATCGGTCTGTTCGGCGGCGCCGGTGTTGGCAAGACCGTTCTGATTCAGGAGCTGATCTACAATATCGCGACCGAGCATAACGGCTATTCCGTCTTTACCGGTGTCGGGGAGCGTACCCGCGAGGGCAACGATCTGTATTACGAAATGAAGGAATCCGGTGTTCTTTCCAAGACGGCCTTGGTCTACGGTCAGATGAATGAGCCGCCCGGAGCGCGTATGCGCGTCGGTCTGGCCGGTCTGACGATGGCGGAGTATTTCCGCGATGTGAAGAATCAGGATGTGCTGCTCTTCATCGACAACATCTTCCGTTTCACACAGGCCGGCTCCGAGGTCTCCGCACTGCTGGGCCGCATGCCCTCTGCGGTTGGCTATCAGCCGACGCTTGCCACGGAGATGGGCGCTCTTCAGGAGCGCATCACCTCGACGAAAAAGGGCTCGATCACCTCTGTTCAGGCCGTTTATGTGCCTGCCGATGATTTGACGGACCCTGCCCCCGCGACGACCTTTGCCCACTTGGACGCAACGACGGTTCTGGACCGTGGTATTGCTTCTCTGGGAATCTATCCCGCAGTGGATCCTCTGGATTCCACCTCCCGGATTTTGACGCCTGAGGTTGTCGGACGGGAGCACTATGAGGTTGCCAGAGGCGTCCAGCGCATTCTCCAGCGCTACAAGGAGCTTCAGGACATCATCGCCATTATGGGCATGGACGAGCTCTCCGAGGAGGATACGCTGACCGTCAACCGCGCCAGAAAGGTGCAGAGATTCCTCTCCCAGCCCTTCCATGTGGCCGAGCAGTTTACCGGCTATGACGGCAAGTATGTCCCGCTCAAGGAGACAATTCGCGGCTTCAAGGAGATCATTGAGGGCAAGCATGACGAGATTCCTGAGTCCTATTTCCTGTTTGCCGGAACCATCGACGAGGTTGTGGAAAAGTACAAGAAGGGGCGTGAAGGGAAATGACCTTTCACCTGCAAATCGTGACCCCGGACGGGCTCGCGTTTGAAGGCGAGGCAGAGAAGCTTTCTGTTCGCACACAGGATGGCATCATCGGCATTCTGCCGCGTCATATCGACTACATAGCGCCTCTTGGAATGGGGGAGGCCGTCATTACCGATGCGGAAGGGAAGGTACGTCGTGCAGCCTGTATCGGCGGCATGGTCGCCGTCCATAGCGGTAAGGTTCGCCTTGTGGCGACTACCTTTGAATGGGCGGAGAAGATCGACCTTGCACGCGCCAGGGATGCAGAGCAGCGGGCCCGTTCCTTAATGGAGCGGGAGGGCCTTTCGGAAACAGATCTGAAGCTTGCCGAGGCAAAGCTTCACCGTGCTCTTGTCCGCCAAGCGGTTGGAAGAGGCCTTTGATACAGCTTCGCAGCATTCCCCTGTGCGCAAACTTTCGCATAGGGGAATGCCTTTCAGCTACCTTTCATATTCTTCTCAAAAATAATTTCGAAATCATTCAAAAAACACTTGACAAATCAATGTTTTATCGCTATAATACTCATGCTTGTTCGAGCCGTGCTGGTATAGCTCAGTTGGTAGAGCAGCTGATTTGTAATCAGCAGGTCGGGGGTTCGAGTCCGTCTACCAGCTCCACTCCAACCGGTGCAGCGCCCGAAGGATCGTGCGCAGAGGTCTTGAACAGCAATGAATATGGGGGAATTCCCGAGTGGCCAAAGGGGACAGACTGTAAATCTGCTGGCACTGCCTTCGGTGGTTCGAATCCACCTTCCCCCACCAATCCCGGATGCGAAAGCATCCGGGATTTCGTGT
>JAFYGM010000089.1 GCA_017543225.1 Oscillospiraceae bacterium | reverse complement strand
AGTTGTATTAGCTGCAAGCAGGGTTTCGCCAGACGAGGCGGAGGACGCAGGCGGGCTGACGCCCGGCAAGGACGACAACGAAGTATGGCGGAATCCTGCGCCGCAGATCATGCCATTTTTAGGCTTAACGGAACACTAGGCAGCTCCGCATGATTCGCTTGTGCGAAACGCCTTATCAGGGGATTCCCCTCGCAAGGGGGGAACCCCCGTACAACATTTTATCGCGCATTTTTTCGATTGGAGGTTCTTTCAAGATGCAGAAATCTGAAGCGATTGAATTGCTGAATCAAGCCTGTATGCGTCTGTTTGGATGCACCATGACTGAGGCCACGGATAAGCAGGCGTACAAGGCCCTTTGTACGGTGATCCGCAACACGATGTATGACCGCCGCCGCGCCTTCAAGCGCGGCTATCAGGAGGAGGGCCGCAAGCAGGTCTTCTATATGTCCATGGAATTTCTGGTCGGTACCAGTCTGCGCAACAACCTGTTCAATCTGGGTATGGAGGAGGTTTTTACCGACGCGCTCAAGGAACTGCACATTGAGATTCAATCCCTTTATGCCCTTGATCCGGACGCCGGCCTCGGCAACGGCGGCCTTGGCCGTCTGGCATCCTGCTATCTCGACTCCCTGACCGGACTGGGCTACCCTGCGACCGGCTATTCTATTCGGTACGAGTTCGGAATCTTCAAGCAGCAGATCGTGGACGGCTGGCAGATGGAGCTGCCGGACAACTGGCTCCAGATGGGCGATGTCTGGCTGGTTCCCAAGGAGGACGACGCTGTAGAGGTTCGCTTCGGCGGCGAGGTGGACGAATGGTACGACAACGGCAAGTTCAAGGTTGCCCAGCACGGCTACTCTACTGTGATGGCCGTGCCCTACAATTTCTATATTTCCGGCTATGAGTCCGAGGCGGTCAACAAGCTGGTGCTTTGGTCGGCAAAGCTCCCGCAGAGCTTTGACATGGCGGCCTTTTCCCGCGGCGACTATGTTCGCGCGCTGGAGCAGAACACAATGGCCGAGACGATTTCCAAGGTGCTCTATCCTGCCGACGATCACATTCAGGGCAAGCGCCTGCGTCTGAAGCAGCAATATCTGCTCTGCTCGGCCTCCCTGCAAACCATTCTGCGCAACCACGTCAAGCGCTACGGAAGCCTGCGCTCCCTGCCAGACAAGGTTGCCATTCACATCAACGACACCCACCCTGCCCTTTGCGTCCCGGAGCTGATGCGTCTTTTGATGGACGAGTACGACTTTGAGTGGGACGAGGCGTGGGATATCTCCTGCCGGACGCTCAGCTACACGAACCATACCGTGATGAGCGAAGCCCTCGAGCGCTGGAGCGTGGAGCTTTATAAGGAGCAGCTTCCGCGCATCTACGCCATTACCGCGGAGATCAACCGCCGTCTACTGGAAAAGCTTCGCGTCTTCTACGGCAACGACGAGGGCAAGCTGAACTGGATGGCGGTCATTGCCAAGGGCGAGGTGCGGATGCACAACCTCTGCCTCGCGGCCTGCCACAAGATCAACGGCGTCAGCGCCCTGCACACCAAGATTTTGGAGGAGACCATCTTCCGCGACTACTATCAGTACACGCCGGACCGCTTCCTCAACGTGACCAACGGCATTGCCTACCGTCGCTGGCTCTGCCAGTCCAACCCCAAGCTGACCGCCCTGCTGCGGGAGCTGATCGGAGACGGCTTTCTGAAAGATGCAAACGCGTTGCAGGAACTGCTCCGCTACGCCGACGACAAGACCGTGCTGGATCGCATGGCGTCCATTAAGCGCGACAATAAGCTGCGTCTGGCCCGCTATATTGCGCAGGCCAACGGCGTCAACGTAAATCCGGATTCTCTCTTTGACGTTCAGGTAAAGCGCCTGCATGAGTACAAGCGCCAGATGCTCAACGTCCTGCACATTCTCTACCGCTACAACCAGATCAAGGCCAATCCCACGGCCTCCTGGCAGCCGAGGACCTATATCTTCGGCGCCAAGGCCAGCGCAGGCTATATCCGCGCCAAGCAGATCATCAGCCTGATTGTGGCAGTCTCCAATCTGGTCAACAGCGACCCCGACGTGCGCGACAAGCTCAAGGTTGTCTTTATCGAGGACTACCGCGTCTCTCTCGCGGAGATCATCATGCCTGCCGCAGAGATTTCCGAGCAGATTTCGATTGCCGGCAAGGAGGCCTCCGGCACCGGCAATATGAAGTTCATGATTAACGGCGCTGTGACGATCGGCACGCTCGACGGTGCGAACGTGGAGATTTTTGAGCAGGTGGGCAGCGAGAATATGTTCCTCTTCGGCATGAAGGCCGACGAGGTCGAGGCGCTCTGGCGAGAGGGCTATGATCCCATGTCCTTCCTGACATCGGAGCTTCAGGCTGTGCTGGGAATGCTCACCTCCGGTGTGTTGGGCCAGCGCTTTGACGACATTTTGGCAAGCCTGACCACCACCCGCTTCGGTGTGGCGGACGCCTATATGACGCTGGCGGACTTCCACGACTATGCCCGCGCCCAGCGTGACGTGGATGTGGCCTATGCCGAACGTGACCGCTTCAACCGTATGAGCCTGGTGAACGTCGCCAAGTCCGGCATCTTCTCCGCCGACCGTTCCGTGACCGAATACGCCCGGAACATCTGGAACCTGTGAGAACGGGAGCGAAACGCCTATGCGCATTCTGTATGACAGCAGAAGCCTTTCCTATAAGGATCCCTTCGGCGTGCTGACGGAGGGGCAGACCTGCACCCTTCGCATCAAGATCCCCAAGCAGGTCGAGACCCGCTCCGTCCAGCTCGTCGTCGAGCGGGAGGATGCGCTTCACACGGCGGAGTTTTCCTTCCTCTGGGCCGGGAACGAGGACGAATACGATGTGTTCCGCTGCGAATTCCGCATCCACAGCAGGGGACTGTATTTCTACTGGTTCCGGATCACAGCACGGCACGGCACGTTTCGCCTGTTCCGGCAGGGAAGGAATACCAACATGGAGGAGGGCGAGCGCTGGCAGCTCAGCGTGATCCCCAAGTCCTTCACCGTGCCTGCCGCTTTTCAGAACCGGGTCATGTATCAGATCTTCCCCGACCGCTTTGCCCGCGAGGGAACGGCGGACTTGACCGACAAGCTCCGCCCCTTCCGCCTGCGCGACGATTGGGGCGGCACGCCCGAATTTCGCCCCGACCCGCAGACGGGAGAGGTGCTCTGCAACGATTTCTTTGGGGGCAACTTCCGGGGCATTGCGTCGCGCCTGCCCTATCTGCACAGCCTCGGCGTTGGGATTCTCTACCTGAATCCCATCTCAATGGCCTTTTCCAACCACCGTTATGACACGGCCGACTACAAGCGGCCCGACCCCATGCTTGGCACGGAGGAGGACTTCCGCGCCCTCTGCGAAAGTGCACACCGGCTGGGGATGAAGGTGATTCTGGACGGCGTCTACTCCCATACCGGGGCCAATTCGGTCTATTTTGATCGCTATGGCATCTTCGGCAACGGAGCCTGCTCCGCAGGGAAGGACTCTCCGTACTATGAATGGTACACCTTCCGCCGGTTTCCGAATCAGTACGAATGCTGGTGGGGCTTTCCGACCCTGCCCAATGTGGACGAACTGAAGCAGAGCTATCAGGATTTCATCTTCCGCAGCGACGACAGCGTGCTGGTTCATTGGCTTTCGCTGGGAGCGGACGGCTTCCGCCTCGACGTGGCAGATGAGCTGCCGGACGAATTTATTCTCCAATTCAAGCAGCGGCTGCGTGCATGCAAGCCCGACGCTCTGCTGCTCGGGGAGGTCTGGGAGGACGCCTCGAACAAGATCGCCTACGGCCTGCGCCGCCGCTACTTTGTGGACGGCGAGCTGGACAGCGTGATGAACTACCCGTGGCGGGAGGCCGTGATCGCCTTCCTGCGCCGTCAGGACGACGGCACGGCGCTCGGAGAGTCCGTGATGCAGATTGCCGAGAACTATCCGCCGCAGGTGCTTCCCGCCCTGATGAATTCTCTGAGTACCCACGATACTGCCCGCATCCTGACCGTTCTGGCAGGAGACTTCGACGGCGACCGGGAGTATCAGGCGCGGGTGCGCCTGACCGAGGCCCAGCGCGAGCAGGGCTTTGCCCTGCTGCGGCAGGCCGCCTTTCTGCAATTCACCCTCCCCGGCTGTCCCTGCATCTACTACGGCGACGAGGCTGGGATGGAGGGCTGCAAGGATCCCTTCAACCGCGGCTGCTACCCGTGGGGGCATGAGGATCTGCGCTTTCTGGACTATTACCGGGCGCTTGCCCAGCTCAAGAATCAGACGTCCGCCCTCCAATCGGGCTTCGTTCAGGTGACGGAGGCCGGCGCGGGCAAGATCGTCTATCTGCGCCAGAGCGCGGAGCAGACCGTTGTGTGCTGTGTCAACCGCGACGGGGAGCCGTTCTGGGTTCCCGGCAGCCGGAATCTTTTCTCCCAGAACGCCGTGCGGGAGGAGTGCGGCTTTGTCGTCCGTCCCGGCGGCTTCGGCTGCTTTGCCCTCTGACGGTGATCAAACCGTGATTGCACACAGAAAAAGGAGGAAGCCATGCGTAAAACAGGAATCGTCACCTTGATTGCAGGGCTGGTGCTTGCCGCCGTCCTTTTCCTGATTCGCCAGACGGCGTGGTTCGCCTCGGAGCAGGCCAGAGGCCTGTCCGATCTTGTGGAGCTGGTGGAATCTGCGTTCTGGGCTGCGCTCTGCACCGCAGTGCTGGGCGTCGTCTTCCTCCTGCTGAGTCTGCGCGTGACCGATCAGATGCCGGAGGAGGAGCATCCCGCCCCCTTGGAGCGCTTCTGGATCTGTCCCGCCTGTGGCGCACAGAACAAAGAGGCGGATCTCTATTGCTGTGTCTGCGGCAATCCGCAGAATCACATCCCCACCCCAGCTTGGGTCTGCTCCGTCTGCGGCGCGAACAATCCGGAGGAGGCTGTGGTCTGTCAAACCTGCATGTCGCCGAAGAATCCGCCGGAGCCGACGTGGATCTGTGAGGGCTGCGGACAGGAGAACCCGGAATCCGAGCGATTCTGCCTTGCCTGCCAGCGCAGGCGGCCAAGCCTTGCGACGGACTGGATCTGCCCGGCCTGCGGAATGCGCAATGAGGAGGCCGCGCGCTTCTGCACGGTCTGCGGAACCCAGCACCTCGGCGCGCCGTGGGTCTGTTCCTTCTGTCAGAAGGAGAATCCTTCCGAGAAGACCGTCTGTGCAGTCTGTGGCAAGCGGCGCGAGGAACAGCGCAACTCCTGGATCTGCCGCGCCTGCGGAACCCAAAATCGCATCAGCCGCAGTTCCTGCATTGGCTGCGGTCAACCCAGAAACACGCCGCCTGCATAGCTGCGCCGCCTGCGGCGCATTCGGCGCGGTTTCCAGTCAAATTGGAGGTCTTATGAAAAAGCTGTCCCTGTTTCTTGTGTTCATTCTGCTTCTGACCCTGCTTGCAGCCTGTCAAACCGACGCCCCTGCAACGACGGAGCGTGCAACGGAGAAGAGCGTTGCTTCGACCGCACAGACGCCCGACCCGTTGCAGACGGATGAGGATGCCGTCCATCCCATGCTTTTCCATGTCACGGGGCAAAACGGCGAGGAGGGCTATCTCTTCGGAACGATTCACGCGGGCGACGCCCGCATCCAAATCGCGCTCAAAAAGCTGCTGCCCTATCTGGATTCCTGCGACGCGCTGGCGGTGGAGTTCGACCTTGTGGCCTATGAGAAGGATTTTGCTGCCCAGATGAAGGCCATGCAGCAATTTGTTCTCACAGACGGAACCACCGTTGAGGATCATATGCCCAAGGAGCTGTATGAAAAGGCCGCAGCCCTGCTCAAGGAGGCAAAGCTGCAGCCGAATCTGATGAAGGCCTATAATCTTGCTATGTGGGCGCAGTTGGTGGAGCAGGGCGCTTTGATGGTGCATACCGACTACGATTTGGAGGTCGGCATGGACCGCAGCCTGATCGAGCACTGTTACGAGAAGAACATCGAGGTGCGCGACGTGGAGAGCGCAGAATTGCAGTACCAATTGCTGGCAGGCTTTTCCGACGAACTGAACCTGATGCTCCTGCAGGATACGCTGAACCGTCTCGACACCTACGGCGATTCAATTGCAAACCTTTTCAACACCTGGGTCTCCGGCGACTATGCGGAGATCACGTCCGTTCTTACCGCAGAGGAAGAGCTGGAAGGGGCAACGGAGGAAGAACTTGCGCTGATGGCAGACTACTACGACAAGATGCTCACCCAGCGCAATCTCGGTATGCGCGACAAAGCCGTGCAGTGGCTGAAGGCCGGCGACAAGGTCTTCTTCGCCGTCGGCACGGCCCATCTGGTGAACGAAGACGGCCTGATCGCGCTTCTGCGCAGCGAAGGCTACACTGTGGAGCAGGTGGACTACTGACGCCAAGCCAAAAGGCAAGCAGCGGCGCGCATCGCGTGCCCGCTGAGGAAGAAGAAAACGAGGAACCTGCCGATTGACAGGTTCCTCGTTTTTGATGCTTTTACTTGCCGAGCGTCATGGTCATGTCGTCGACGGCGAAGCTCAGCTCGCCGTCCTTCAGGGTGAATTCCTGCGGCTCGTTGTCGATCGTCAGAGTGAGCTTGTCGCCTTCTTGCTTCCAGGTGCCGTCGTAGGACTTCTCTTCGGTATCCATCTTGGAATTCATCGAGAAGGTGCCGTCGGACTTCAGAACCAGGGTCATCAGACTGTCCAGCGAGTTTTCGTCGATGCCCATGTAGTCCAGAACGGTCTGGAGGGTCTCGCCGCCCTTTTCGGCAATCGCGGTGAAGTACTCCTTGACGTTCTTGCCGTCAATGGCCTTGAGCTTGTAGGTTCCGTCAACGGAGTCGGAGCTGCCGCAGCCGACAAACAGGGCCGCAACCATGAGAATTACGAGGGTCAGGGATACGATACGTTTCATCATCCAGTTCTTCTCCTTTTCAGTGTTTTTTGGAAGAAAGCCTTCCCATGAGGAATTTATAGCATACCGCGGGGCAAAAAGCAAGCGTTTTTTGTATAAAGCAAGCGCATTTTTTATAAGCAGAGGAACCGCCCGGCAAATATGCCCTGCTTGCAATTTGGCGCCGGATGTGCTATGATGGACGCGAAATCACGGCGTTCCATCGGCGGAGACTGCCGGAAGAACGCTTTTGGGAGGCTGTTATGAACGAATCCGAACGAATCCGCGCACCCCGTGGGTGGCGCGCTTTGCAGCGTGCCGTCCGTGCAGCCTTCCTGTGCTGCTTTGCCGCGGGCTATGTCGCCCATCTGTTTGCGATGACCAATCTGATCCCAAATTCCGACGGAATCTCCCGCGTGTTCGACGCCCAGCAGATGACGGTTTCCGGGCGCTGGTTTCTGCACTATGCCTCTGCGTGGCACGGCTATGTCCAGTCCCCGGCGGTGATCGGCTTTTTTGCCATGCTCTTTCTGTCGCTTGCGGCGGCGTTGACAGTCTCCCTGCTTAAGATCGAGCGCCCGTGCTTTGCGGGCCTCTGCGGGGCCCTGCTTGCGGTCTTCCCGTCCATGGCCTATACTTTTCTCTATCTGTTTACGGCTTCGGCCTATTGCTTCGGAATTCTGCTTGCAGTGCTGGCGGTCTGGCTGGTCTCGCGTTCCCGTTTCGGCTTCCTCTTTGCCGCTCCGGTGCTGGCCTGCGCCGTCGGAATCTATCAGGCGTATCTGGCGGTTGCTGCCGCCCTCTCGCTGATGGTGGTGATTTTGAACGCGCTGGACGGTTCGGGTGAACCGAAGGGGATTGTTCTGGACGCGCTGCGGCATCTGGCCTTCCTCCTGCTCGGCCTTGCCCTCTATTTCCTGGTGCTTCGCCTCTTCCTCTGGGCCAAGGAGCTGACCCTGCTCGACTACAAGGGACTCAACGGGGTGTTCACAGACCTCACCTTCGGCGGCGCGGTCGGGCTGGTTGCCTCGGCCTACCGGGAGTTCTTCCGCTATTACTTCGTCCCCAACAGCTTTGCCGCCTATACGACGCCGCTTGCCGTGCTTGGACACGCGGCGCTGGCAGCGGCGGGCGGCTGGGCGCTGTTCCGCACTGCGGCCCGGTGCGGCTGCCGCAGGCACCCTGCGGCGCCGGCGTTGATTCTGGCACTTCTGGCCCTGCTGCCGTTGGCTGCCAATCTGACCGTCCTGATGGCGGACGCCATGCCGATCACCCGCTATGCCCTTGTCCTGCCGTATCTGCTGGCGCTTGCGCTGACGGAGCGGGCCGTGCGCGGCGGGGAAGCCGCTTCACCGGCACAGAAGAAAACCGACGTCCGCTCTGCGCTGCGCCTGACCGCGCTGTGCGCCTCGGCGCTGCTCGTTGGCGTCAGCTTTTTCGTGGACAACCTTGCCTATACGGTCTCCGCGACCGCGCACCGCGCCACCGAATCCTTCGCCACGCGGCTGGTCGAGCGGGTTGAGGCGACGCCCGGTTACCGAAACGGAATGGAGATCGTGGTGATTGGCGGCTTTCCCAGCCAGGTCTATTCCAGTCAGATCGAGGCGTTCTCCCTTGTCACGGATTACAGCAACCTTTCCAGCTCCGTGATTCCGCTCAATAAGCACGTCTACTACTATCTCAACGACTGGCTGAACGTCCCGTGGGCGGAGCCGGACGAGGCGACGATGCAGGCTGTCTCCGACAGCGCGGCGTTTCAGGCCATGCCGCTGTATCCCGACGACGGCAGCGTGGTCGTGGAGGGGGAGCGCGTCATCGTCAAGCTGGCTTCGGCCTATATCCCCAAGCAGCCCTATGAGATTGCATACGAGAACCGCCGCTGATACGAATCCCATAGTTTCGTATCACGCGGCGCGCAAAAAGCGGAGCATTCCCGGATTTTGGGAATGCTCCGTTTTTGGTACAGTTGGCTTTACAGCGTTTCGGTTTTCAGCGCGTCGATTGGATTATCCTTCCGAATCTTGTGCGTGGCGTAGAGCATCGTGGCAAAGACCACCAGGAAGACAGACCCGATGGCAATGGCGAGGCCGAGCCACGGCAGATGGTAGGCGGCGCGGAAGGAGGTGCTGAGTGCGTACCAGATCAGCCAGCTAATTCCAATGGACACCGGCAGTCCCCAGAGCAGAGCCTTGGAGCCGTAGAGCAGGCACTCAAAGCGCATCATTCGTCCGAAGGCGCGTTCGCCCATGCCCACGGATTTCAGCGTGGCAAACTCCCGCCGCCGCAGGGCAACGTTGGTAGAGATTGTGTTGAAGACGTTTGCCGCCGCAATCAGGGAAATCAGCACAATGAAGCCGAAGGTGAACACGTCGAGCACCAGAAGGGCAGCCTGCGTGGTATCATTCCCTCCCTTCATGTCGTAGGCGAAGAAGCCGTTCTCTCCCTTCGTGCTGAGCGACGTTAAGAGCTTCCGCACGTCCTGTTCGGCCTTTGCGTGGTTCGCTGCCCGCAGGAAGAACCAATATCCGCCCCAACGATCGGCTTCCAGATCTTTCTGCAGCTCCGGGGTGATCTGCGAAATGGGAAGATAGAGGCTGTATTGATCGGAGGAGGCCAGCGGAAGCTCCTTCAAAAATCCACCGACGACGACCTCGGTATCGACTGTCCGCAGGTCTTCCTCTCCGCCGAGCGCGTAATGCAGGGTGACGGAGATCGGCGCGGCGTCGGTTCGAAGCAGATCCACGTTCTCTCGCACGTCACCGCTGGGTGTGGACGTCAATTGCGTCTTGGTGTTGGATGCCAAAGCCTGTCCCGATGCGGGATCGACCCCTGCCTGTTGGCAGAGCAGCGCGTAATCTGCGTCCGGAACGTAGAAGATGTCCATGCAGGGGTCGTACATCTCCGGATCCGTTTCAACCTCTTCGATTGTTTCATCCCCCCAATTCTGGAAAACATGTGCTTTGTAGGCTTCACTGAGCGCCTCGGGCGAAATGCTGACATCGCAGCTCTCAGAAATCGCCCAGGCCCCGTCTTCCACGGATTCGACCGAAAGAAGCGTTTCGAGCATGGAGGGCGCATCCGGTGCGGACGGAAAACTATCAAAACCACTGACGAAGGCAATCACGTCGGAGACAGACAGATTGACGGTTGCCGCAGCCTGACTGCGCAGGCTGCCGGAGAGACTGAAGGCGGAGATAAACAGCACGATGCTCATAAACAGGGAAATGACCGTCGCGCGGTACTGCTTCCGGCTGCGCTTGAAGTTTTTGGCGGCGAGGGTGCCGGGGAAGCCGAAGAGCTTGCCGGTCAGCCGGGAGACCTTGACCTCCCTGGCGCGCACCTTGACGTCCGCGCTCTGCCGGATGGCGGCAATGGGGGAGAGGCGGGTCGCCCGTTGGGCGGGAATCCACGCCGAGACCAGCGCGGTCAGCAGACCAATGCCGGCGGCCAGCGCCAGTGCGGACAGATTGAGAACCAGACGAATCGGAACGGCGCCGAAGTTGTTGCCGGAGATCAGCGTGTCAAAGGCGGGCTGGAGGAAGTGCAGCGTCAGACCGATGCCGCCGCAGCCGATCAGCAGGCCGATGGGAATGCCAATCACGCAAAGAAGAAGGGCCTCCATCAGCACCGCATGGCGGAGCTGGCGGTTCGTTGCGCCGATGGACTTGAGCAGGCCGAACTGCTTTGTCCGCTCGGATACGGAGATCGAGAAGGAGTTGTAAATCAGCGCCACCGAGCCGAGGAAGATCAGAGCAAACAGAATGGCCTCCAGCGTGTAGAACACAGTGTTCAGGTTTTCGTCGTTCGTGACGCCGGCAAACATGAGCAGGGTGCGGTTGAATTGCCCGCCGCTTCCGTAGCTGTGAGTGTCCAGAAATTCCTCAACGTTCGTCATGTCGTCGAGCATAAAGAGCGTCTTGTAATTCGGCCCTGCCGCGCCGACCGTCAGCGCGAGGGAGCCGGGCAGATTATAGTCCTCGATTTCAGTGGAAAAGCGGTCATAGATTCCGACCACGGTGTAGGTCTGCGCCTGCGTATCGGTCAGCGTTTCACCGTTTCCCATATAGTCCTGGTTCGGCGCAATCGGCTGCCCGCTTGTGGTGACGCGACGCCCGACGGTCAGGTTCAGCGTCTGTCCCACATGAAACGATGCCCTTGTGCTGGCGGAGGCCCGTGTGGAAAGCAGCAGCTCCTGCGAATTCTCCGGCATTCTTCCCTCGATGAGATTGACGGCAACCAGCTCCGGGAGGTTCTCGGACATGGAGGTGACGTACAGATAGGGATAGGGATAGGAGCTGTCCGCCTCCCCGACCATGGCCCAGCCCACCTCGTCCAGTGTCTCCACCTGTTCCACGCCGTCCTGCGCGCGCAGATCCGCCTGCTCGGAAGCCTGCATCCCGTCATAGATCGCGTGATAGCGGCCGTTTGCGGCCTCTGCCATGTGGATCAGATATTGCTGACCTGAATATGCGCCCTCGCTGACGGCGGTGAACAGGGACACCGAGAGAATGATGCCGATGATCGTCACCAGCGTCCGGACGCGGTTTTGCCGCAGACAGCGGCGGGTATATTTGCTCAGAATGCTCATTTGCGCACCCTCTCGTCGCGGACGATCTTGCCGTCCTCAATGGCGATAATCCGGTCGGCTTGCAGGGCGATGCTTTCGTCGTGGGTGATGACGATGAGCGTCTGCCCGTAGCGGCGGTTCGAGAGCTTGAGCAGCTCGACAATCTCATGGCTGTTTTTGGAGTCCAGATTGCCCGTCGGCTCATCCGCCAGCACCACGGCCGGAGCGTTCATCAGCGCCCGCCCGATGGACACGCGCTGCTGCTGCCCGCCCGAGAGCTGGTTGGGCAGGGCCTTGCGGCGGTCTGCAAGCCGCAGCGTGTCCAGAAGCTCCTCCAGCCGCTCCTCGTTGACCGTTCTGCCGTCGAGCAGAACGGGGAGGGTCATGTTTTCCTCCGCAGTCAGCACGGGAATCAGGTTGTAGAACTGGTAGATCAGTCCCACCTGACGGCGGCGGAAGATTGCCAGCTTCTCGTCGTTCTGCGCGTACACGTCCTGCCCGTCCACAAAGACCTTTCCTGCCGTGGGCCGGTCCACGCCGCCCAGAATGTGCAGCAGGGTGGACTTGCCGGAGCCGGACGGCCCGATGATGGCAAGGAACTCCCCCTTCTCCACGGAGAAGGAAACGTCGTCCACGGCCTTAACCAGATTCTCTCCGCTTCCGTAGTGCTTGGAAAGATGCTCAACTCGTAAAACTTCCATAAAAAAATCACCTCTTGACTTGGATGGCTCCATTCTACCATGCCAAAGTGACAGTTGGGTGACTCTTTGATAAACGAATTGTCATTTTGCGGATTTCACGGCGCGCATCGCCCGCCGTGAAATCCGCACACGGTTCTGCGCACCGCTGCGCAGGCGGGGTCAGACAACCCCACGGTAAAACCGGATCGTAAACTGCGCGCCCCCGGACGGCACATTCGCGGCCTGCACCGTGCCGTCCTGTGCGGTGATGATCTGCCGTGCGAGGGACAGTCCAATGCCGACGCTGTGCTCTCCCGCCCCCTTGCCGCGGTAGAACCGCTCGAACAGATGGGGCAGATCGTCGGGTGCAATGCCCGGCCCGGTGTCGGTGACGGTCAGCTCGGTGAAGATGAGCGTCTGCCGTGCGCGGACGCGCACCGTCCCGCCCTCCGGCGTGTGCTCCATGCAGTTTTTGAGAATGTTGCCCAGCGCCTCCGCTGTCCACGCCGGATCGACGGTCAGCACAGCGTCCGAAGGCTCGAAAAGCAACTGCTGACCGCGCAGCTCCATCGGAATGCGCAGCTCGCGGGCTGCCCGCTCGATCAGCGCCGGGACGCCCAGCGTCTCCGGCTCAAACTGCACCACGCCCGCGTCGAGCCGAGAGAGCTTCAAAAGGGTCTCTACCAGCCAGTCAATCCGCCCGAGCGACTGCTTCAGTTCCCGCGTCAGCCGCAGGCGGACGGCCTCGTCGCCGCCTTCGCGTGCCAGCAGGGAGACCGTCAGATTCATCGAGGTCAGCGGGGTGCGGAGCTGATGGGAAACGTCTGCCATCGCGCGGGCAAGCATCCGCTTGTCCGTCGCAAGAAGGTCGGCGGATTCCTTGAGCCGCAGGGTCATCTTGCGAATCTCGCTGTGCAGGATCGCCAGCTCGCCCTCATTTTGATCCGCCAACAGCGCGTCCTGCCCGTGAAGGATGCGGTCAATCGAAGCGCTCAGCGCTTCCAGCGCCCGATAGCGGCGGTGGACAAAGATTGCGTGCAGCAGGGTGTAGATCAGCGCCGTGGCCAGCGCCGCCAGCGCACAGAGCGGGGAAACCGGCAGACACAGGCCCGTCAGCAGCAGGGCAAGCCCCGCGCTCAGCCAAAGCTCCCGCTTCAGCTCGGGATTCTTCCAGTCCTTCATTCGTCCACCCGATATCCGATGCCCCGCACCGTCTTAATCAGCCGCGGTGTCTGCGGATCGTCCTCCAGCTTCTCCCGCAGGCGCTTGATGTAGACGGTCAGAGTGTTGTCGTTTACATAATCTCCTGCTGCGTCCCAAATCTCCTCCAAAAGCCGACTGCGGGTGAGAACCCGCCCCCGGTTGGAGAGAAAGGTCAGAAAAATGCGGTATTCCAGAGCGGACAGGGCAATTTCCTCGCCGTTTTTTGTCACAATCGCCTTGTCGGTGTCCACCCGGACGGCGCCCAGCGCGATCACGCTCTGACTGCCGCAGCGACGCAGCACACTCCGCACGCGGGAGACCAGCTCCCTCGGGCGGAAGGGCTTGGCGATGTAGTCGTCCGCGCCCATATCGAGACCGGCGACGACGGAGCCCTCGTCGCCCGAGGCCGTGACGAAGATCACAGGCAGACCGAGGCGCTTGGCGGCGGCGCAGACGCCGAAGCCGTTTCCGTCCGCAAGCGAGAGATCCACCAGCGCCAGTGAGAAGAGCCCCGGTGCAAGCAGGTCCTCTGCCTCGCGCTGACCGAACGCGGTCTGCACCGAAAAGCCCTCGCCTTGCAAATAATCCGACAGATTCCTCGCAATGGCGGCGTCGTCCTCCACCAAAAGCAGCTTGTTCACGCGGCTCCCTCCCGTTCCGTTTCGATTCTGGGGCCATTATAGCCGATGAAAGCCGGAATTGCAATGTTTTCGTTTTCTCCGCGAAGTTTTTACAAAATGTTCACCGATTTGGGCCGCTCTGCGCTATAATAGAACAAATAAAACGGACGCCGCAAGAAGAGGAGGAACTTGTCATGGCAACGAAGATTCTCATTGTAGAGGACGACAACAACATTGCCGATCTGCTTCGGCTCTATCTGGAGAAAGAAAACTATGAGGTTTCCATTGCCTCCGACGGGGGCAAGGGCGTGGAGCAGTTCCGCCGCTTCCAGCCCGATCTGGTGCTGCTGGATCTGATGCTCCCGGTGCTGGATGGCTGGGGCGTCTGCCGAACCATCCGCGCCGAGTCCAAGACTCCTGTGATTATGCTCACAGCCAAGGGTGAGACGGAGGACAAGGTGAACGGACTCAAGCAGGGCGCGGACGACTATATCACCAAGCCCTTTGAGATGCAGGAGGTGCTCGCCCGGATCGAGGCGGTTCTGCGCCGCACGGGGGCGGAACCCGAGAAGAACAGCAAACGTCTGGTCTTCGACAAGCTCATCATCGACATGGACTCCTTTGAGCTGACGGTAGACGGCAAGAAGATTCCCACGCCGCCGAAGGAGATGGAGCTGCTTTATCATCTTGCCTCCACGCCCAACCGGGTCTACCAGCGCAACAAGCTGCTCGACGAGGTTTGGGGCTTCGACTATTTCGGCGATACCCGCACGGTGGACGTGCACATCAAGCGCCTGCGCGAGAAGCTGGAGGGTGTGTCCGATCAGTGGTCGCTTAAAACGGTCTGGGGCGTCGGCTACAAGTTTGAGGTGGTGTAAGCCGTGAAGCGCAGCTTTGGCGGGCAGATGGCGCTCACCGTCTGTCTGATCTTTCTCATTTTGATGATTCTCAGCACTGCTGCCCAGCTTCTTTATAAGCGGGTGATGGTGGATATGCTGGCGGAGGATGTAACGGCCTCCGCCTCTGCCGCCTCGAGTATGGTGGCCTACTGGGGAACAGATTCCATCCAGAGCCGTCAGCAGATTTGCTTCCAGCTCAACTACACTGCCCGCGCAACCGGCAACGATGCCGTGGTTTGCGACGAGAACGGCGTCGTGCTGGTCTGCTCCTGCGGTCTGCAAAGCTGTGCGCATCTCGGCGCGACGCTGCCGCGTGCGTTGCTGGATGCCGCCGGGGAAAGCGGCGCTGCCTTCCTTGCCGATCAGAAGCTCGATTGCTACGGCGAGCGGCGCATGATTGCCGTGTTCCGCACCCAGGCAGACGGCGGGAAAACCCGCTATCTGGTCAGCTCCCGTTCTGCGGCGGAGGTCACACGGCGGCTGTCGGAGGCAATTCGCGTCAATCTGATGGCAGTGCTGGCGGTCATGGCGCTGGCGATTCCCGTCGTATGGCTGATTGTGCAGCGGCAAATGAAGCCCATCAAGCAGATGACTGCCGCCGCGCGAAAGATGGCCCACGGGCAGATGGACGTGCGTGTGGACGTGGACGAGACCGATACCGCCGAGCTGAACGAGCTGGCGGTGGCCTTTAACAATATGGCGCTGGCCCTTGCCAAATCCGAGCAGAAGCAGCAGGAGTTTGTCGCCAACGTGAGCCATGAGCTGAAAACGCCCATGACCACCATTTCCGGCTATATGGAAGGCATGCTGGACGGGACGATCCCGGAGAACCAGCGTGAAAAGTATATGGGGATCATTGCGGCGGAGGTCAAGCGCCTGTCCCGGCTGGTGCGCTCCATGCTGGAGGTTTCCCGCATTCAGGATCAGGGAAACCAAATCCCGCCCGAGCGGAAGCGGAGCTTTGATCTCTGTCAGACCGTGGGCGAGGTGCTGCTGAGCTTCGAGCAGAAGATCAACGGCAAGGGGCTGGAGGTTGAAACCGATCTGCCGGATCTCGGTGCGCGCACGGTGGGCGACCCCGATGCAATCACCCAGGTGGTCTATAATCTGATTGACAATGCTGTGAAGTTCTGCCCCTCCGGCGGAATCCTCGGCCTGCGTATCACGCAGACCAAGGGGGGAAAATACCTCGTCGCGGTGTCCAACACCGGGCCGACCATCCCCGCCGAGGAGCTGTCGCTCGTCTTTGACCGCTTCCACAAGACCGATAAGAGCCGCTCCGCAGACCGGGACGGCTGGGGGCTGGGGCTCTACATTGTCAAGACCATTGTGCTCAGTCACGGGGAGGATGTCTATGTGACCAGCCGCGACGGGATGACGGAGTTCTCCTTCACCATGCCAAAAGCCAATCCCTGAGCCCCGTGTTTTGAGACTGAATTCTGATGTTCTCCCATAGGAGGTGTGCAAATGGACGATAAACGGACGCCGATGGAGGCCGAGGTACAGGAGCTTCCGACCCAGCAGCGGGAAGCGGCGCCGGGAGATTCCTACGGTACGGCTGCCAAACCTCGCCCGCGCCGCAGTCATACCGCCCTCTGGGTCGCGCTGGGGATGACGGTGATTCTGATTTGCACAGCCAGCGTGGTCGTGGCAATGGGCCACATACGGATCGTCAAACAGGATGGCAGATGGCGTCTTTTCATGGATCGCCCTGCGGAGACTGAGCCGACAGAGAACGCCGTGCGAAGTCTTCCGGTTACTGCCACGGAGGACTATGCACTTACACCCAGCGCCCGGCAGGAGGATGTGGAGGTGAACCTTGCGCTGGAGCCGACGCCCGGCGAGACGCTCAGCCCGGAACAAATCTACCGGCAGGCGTCGCCCGCTGTGGTTTTCATCCGGATGGAAACCTATTCCAGCAGCACCTTCTGTACCGGAATTGTGATCTCTGAGGACGGCTACATCCTGACTGCCATGAATGGACTGACGAACAGCGCCCTGCTGACCGTGCAGTTTTCGGACGGAACGACCTGCGTGGCCCAGTGCGTCGGGGAGGATTGGAGCACCGGGGTCTGTCTGCTCAAGGTCGAGGCAGACGGCTTGCAGACGGTGCACTTCTCCGACGCGCAGACGCTCGCCGTCGGGCAGGCAGCTTACTGTGTCTGCAATCCATACGGAAGTCAAATTCTGAACGTCTTTTACGAGGGCATGCTCTCCGCCCTGCAAACGCTGGAGCTGGATGGGAACGAAATCACCGTTCTGGAAACCTCTGCCTTGCTTCAGAATGTGGGCTGGGGCTGTCCGATTTTTGATAGCCGCGCACAGGTTGTCGGCCTGACGGCCCCGGTGGGAGAACGGATCATGTCCGCTGCTTCCGCGCCCTGTCTGGCGCTCTCCGCTGCCGATCTGGTTCGCGTTGTCGGCACGCTGGAGCGCGGAACGACCGAAGCGCGCCCGTGGCTGGGTCTGGAGGTCGAGCCCATCCCTGAGTTCGACCGTGCCTTTTATAACTACCCCGGCACCCTCTGGATCAGCGAGATTATGCAGGGCTCGGCGCCCTATGGAGTTTTGCACCCGTTCGATGTGATCACACAGGTAAACCAGACTCCGGTGACGACGCTTGCAGAGTTTAACAGCCTTCTTGCCGCAGTTGAACCGGGCAAGCGAGCCTGCCTGACCATCTTCCGCAACGGAGAATGGTATGAGATCTGGCTGCCTGTCCTGCGCCGTTGACGGTGCAAAACGCCGTCGGTAGGCTCTGTGCGCCCCCTGCACAGAGCCTTTCCTTTGCGCATATACTGGCGCGAAAGGTGGTGTAAGTCATGGAGAAACAAATTGAGCAGGAGGTCTGGCGGCGGGTGCGCGGCCCGGGCGGGCCGACTGCGGAGGAGGCTCTGCTGCCCGAACGACTGGAGGCGCTGATCGTGGAGCAGCAGGCGGAGGCCGCAGAGCTGCGGAGCATTGCCCGCCGACTTCGAGGGCAGCAAAGCGCGGCCCTGACACGGATTGCAGCCGGGGTTGAAGCTCGCGTCCGGGCGCTGACGACCCTGCATTATCTTCTGACAGGACGGCGTCTTCGCCTTCAGCCGCCCGGGGCAAAGGCAAACGCGCCGGTTTCGGAGGCCCTGCGTTCGCTCAGCCTGCGCCTGCGGCAGACGGAGCGGGCCTATGTCGGCCTGCAGGGGGAGTTTGCCGACTACGCGGAGGACTTTGAGCGATTTGCCCGCCAGACCCGCACGGACGGAAGGTCCGTGACGGAGCTCCTGCAAGCGCAGCTCCACGCAGGACGGTAGCAGGGGCGAAAAAGAGAATGCCTCTGTTTTGAAAAAAGAAAAATCCCCTTTCCGGCAAAAAGCACTGTTTTTTCGGCGGAAAGTATGATATAATCAAAAGAAGTGAGTCTGTGGGCCGGAGAAACCGGCCTCACAGAGAAAGGAATTACCATGGGACTGATCAAAAAACTGTTTGGTACGACCTCAGAGCGTGAGGTCAAAAAGCTCCGGCCCCTTGTGGATCGAATCGAGGCGCTGGAGAAGGATATGAAGGCCCTCTCCGATGAAGCGCTGCGCGCGAAAACCGAGGAATTCAAGGCCCGTCTTGCAAAGGGTGAGACGCTGGACGATCTCCTGCCCGAGGCATTTGCTGCGGTGCGGGAAGCTGCTTTTCGCGTGCTGGGCATGCGTCCCTATCGGGTGCAGCTCATCGGCGGCATCATCCTTCATCAGGGCCGCATCGCGGAGATGAAGACCGGCGAAGGAAAAACGCTGGTTGCGATCCTGCCTGCCTATCTGAACGCCCTGACCGGCGAGGGCGTCCATATCGTTACCGTCAACGACTACCTTGCCAAGCGCGACTCCGAGTGGATGGGCAAGGTCTACCGCTTCATGGGGCTGCGCGTCGGTCTGATCGTCCATGATCTGAATCCCGACGAGCGGCGCAGGGCCTATGCCGCCGACATCACCTACTGCACAAATAACGAGTTGGGCTTCGACTATCTGCGCGACAATATGGCCCTCTATAAGAAGGATCAGGTACAGCGCGGACACAGCTTTGCCATCGTGGACGAGGTGGACTCCATCCTGATCGACGAGGCCAGAACTCCGCTGATTATTTCCGGCAAGGGCGACGAAAGCTCCAAGCTCTATGAAATGGCGGATTTCTTTGTCTCCCGCCTCAAGAAAAAGGTCTACGCCACGACGGACGATAAGCAGACCCATGATGACGACGACTGCGACTACTATGTAGATGAGAAGGATCGTTCGGTCCAGCTCACGGCCTCCGGCATTCAGAAGGCGGAGCAGTATTTCAACGTCGAAAACCTGGCTGACATGGAGAATGCGACCCTGTCGCATCATATCAATCAGGCGATGCGCGCCCGCGGCATTATGAAGCGGGACGTGGACTATGTGGTGAAGGACGGACAGGTAATCATCGTAGACGAGTCCACGGGCCGCCTGATGTACGGACGCCGCTACAACGAGGGCCTGCATCAGGCAATCGAGGCCAAGGAGGGCGTGCAGGTCGAAAGCGAGAGTAAAACCCTTGCAACGATTACCTTCCAGAACTTCTTCCGTCTGTACAGGAAACTCTCGGGCATGACCGGTACCGCCATGACCGAGCAGGAGGAATTCAACGGCATTTACGCCCTCGACGTGGTGGAGATTCCCACCAACAAGCCTGTGATCCGCATTGACAACCCCGACGTGGTGTTCAAGACCGAGGCGGGCAAGCTCCGTGCGGTCATCCGGCAGATCGTGGAATGCCATGAAAAGGGCCAGCCGGTTCTGGTCGGCACCATTTCCATCGAGAAATCCGAGCTGCTTTCCAAGCTGCTCAAAAAAGAGGGCATCAGCCATGTGGTTCTGAACGCGAAGTTCCATGAGAAGGAGGCGGAGATCGTTGCGCAGGCCGGCAAGCTTGGCGCGGTGACGATTTCTACCAATATGGCAGGCCGTGGCACGGATATTGTGCTGGGCGGCAACCCGGAATACATGGCCCTTGCCGATCTGCGCAAGCGCGAGGATATGACCGAGGAGCTTCTGATGGAGGCGAACGCCTATTCCGAGACCTCCGATCCTGCCATCCTCGCGGTGCGCGCCGATTTCGACACGCTCTATCGCCGCTACAAGCAAATCACTGACGCCGAGGCCGAAAAGGTGCGGGCGGTTGGCGGCCTGTTTATTGTCGGCACCGAGCGTCACGAATCTCGCCGAATCGACAATCAGCTCCGTGGCCGTTCCGGCCGTCAGGGAGATCCCGGTGAAAGCCGTTTCTATCTCTCCCTGCAGGACGATGTGATGCGGCTGTTCGGCTCTGAGCGGATTATGAATCTCATGGAGACCTTCCGCCTGGACGAGGACACGCCGATCGACGCAAAGATGCTTTCCGGCGCGATTGAAAACGCCCAGAAGAACGTGGAGAGCCGCAACTATCAGGCCCGTAAGAACGTCCTCGAGTATGACGACGTGATGAACACCCAGCGAAAGGTGATCTACGAGCAGAGAATGCAGGTGCTCAACGGCGAGGATATGCAGAAGAACATCGAGGCCATGATGCGTTATGTGGCGGATACCGAGGTGGAGGACAGCTTCGGACCGAGCAACTATGTGGAGGACGCCTCCCAGCTCCAGACGCTGATTGCCCGCTTCGAGGGCAAGTTCTTCGCGCCCGGTGCGTGGACGCCCAGCCGGGAGGAGATCGACCGGCTGCAAAAGCAGGACGTCAAGGATCGTCTTCTCGAACTGATGCAGGCGGCCTACAAGCGCAAGGAGGCTGAGTACGGCGCGCCCACGATGCGCGAGCTGGAGCGGGTCATCACCCTGCGCGTGGTAGACGAGTACTGGATGGACAACATCGACGCCATGACCGATCTGCGGCAGGGCATTTCCCTGCGCTCCTACGGACAGGTGAACCCCGTCGTGGAGTACAAGCGCGAGGGCTATGCAATGTTTGAGGGCATGATCAACGCGATCAAGGAAGAGACGGTTCGCCGTCTGTTCGCCGTCCGCATCCGCAGCGACAAGGACATGGAGCGCAAGCAGGTTGCTACCGTCACCGGCACCGGCGGCGGGGATCAGACCGTCAAGCGCCAGCCGATTCGCAAGGTCAAGATCGGCCCGAACGATCCCTGTCCCTGCGGCAGCGGCCTGAAGTATAAGAAGTGCTGCCGGGATAAGGATCTGGGCAGAGTCCATTAAAGGAGACGGCAAGAACCGTCTGCCGAACTATTCTTTGATTGCGGGGAGCGTCTATGTTTCAAACCCACAACCCACCGGAGTATCTGACCTCTGATTTCATCACCGGGAACGTCGTCCACTGCTTTTCCACGCGGCGCGGCGGCGTCTCCACGGGGTATCTCTCCTCTTTGAACCTCGGCATCCACCGGGGCGACGACTGGAGCAACGTCTATGAGAATTACCGCAGGCTCGGCGAAGCCGTAGGCTTTTTGCCGGAGCAGACGGTTTTCACCCGCCAGACGCACACCGACGCTGTTGCACGGGTCGGGGCGGCGGATTGCGGCGTCGGCCTCTTCCGGGAGGTTGAGCCGGAGCGCGACGGCATCTATACGAATGAGCCGGGCGTTGCTCTGGTCTGCTTCTCTGCCGACTGCACGCCGATTCTCCTCCACGACCCCGTCCGTCATGCCGTCGCTGCGATTCATGCGGGCTGGCGCGGGACGGCGCTCGGCATTGCCCTGCGCTGCGTGGAGGCGATGCACCGCGACTTCGGCACCGAGCCTGCAGACGTGCAGGCTGCAATTGGCCCGTGTATCGGGCCGTGCTGCTTCGAGACGGATCGCAACGTGCCGGAGGCGATGCTGGCCGCGCTCGGAAGCGAGGCGGAGCCCTTCCTTCACCCTGCACAGGGCGATGCGGCGGGGGAAAAGTTTTTCCCCGATCTGAAGCAGCTCAATGCCCTCTGGCTTCGCCGCGCAGGGGTGCGGCGGATCGACGTGTCGTGCGACTGCACCCGCTGCCAGCCGGAGCGCTTCTGGTCTCACCGTGTCACTGGGCAGGCGCGCGGCTCGCTGGCAGCCGTCATTATGCTGCGGCAGTGAGATGAAAAAACCATACATACAGGAGGCGATCCGTCTGAAACGCCTGCTTTTCATTCTGCTTCTGCTCTGCCTTCTGGTCGGCTGCGCCGTGCAGCCGGCGGAGGAGACGACTGCCGAACCGGAGCAGACCCAAACCCATGAATTCAATCTGAATCAGCAGACCCGTCAGACCCCGAAGGGCTTCGGTCTGGCCTATGTGGAGGAGTACGGCTTCAATCCCTATGCCTGCACCTGCATCACAAACCGACCGGTGTTTTCTCTGGTCTATGAGAGTCTGTTTGTGCTGAACAACCGCTTCCAGCCGGAGCCGGTGCTCTGTGACCGTTTTGCGGTGTCTGAGGACGGGAAGACCTGCCTTTTCACGCTCTGCGAGGGCGTGACCTTCTCCGACGGCACGGCGTTGACCGCCAAGGATGTGGTTGCTTCGCTCAATGCGGCCCGCGACTCCGCCTATTACGGCAGCCGCTTCTCCAAGGTCGGGCAGTTTATCGCCCGAGACGAGCGGACGGTAGAGATTACGCTGACCAGAGCCTATGAGAATCTGCCGCTGCTGCTGGATGTGCCGGTCGTCAAGGCCGGGACTGTCACCGCCGAGCGTCCGCTCGGCACCGGCCCCTATGCCTTTGCCGAGGATGGGACTCGCCTCTGCCTGCGCAGAAACCGTTCGTGGTGGCAGGACAACCGTGCGCCGGTGGAATACGATACGATCCTGCTCACCGCCGCCAAGGACCCCACTGCCGTCCGAGACAGCTTCGAGTTTGGAGATACCGCCCTGGTCTGCGTCGATCTGAACGCGCCGAACGCCGTAGGCTATCGCTGCGACTATGAGCTGTGGGACGGGCCGACCACATCCTTTCAGTATTTGGGCTTCAATCTCAACGGCGGGGCGTTTTATAAGCGGGAGCTGCGCGCCGCCGTCACGCATCTGATGGACCGCGAGACCCTGATTGCCTCCGTTTACAAGGGGTTCGGAGAAGCGACCTGCCTGCCCTGCCCGCCGAACAGCCCGTTCTACGATTCGACGCTGGCACAGGATTACGCCTATGACCCGGAGGCCTTCGGCGTCGCACTGCGCGAGGCTGCGATTCCGGCGGATTACACGGCGACCCTGCTGGTCAGCTCTGCTGAACCGAGCCGAACCGAGCTTGCCCGCCGGATTGCGGAGACCCTGACGCAGGCCGGCCTGCGCACCGATGTCAAAACCGTGGACGAGGAGACCTACCGCAATCGCCTGAGCGCGGGAAGCTTTGACCTGTTCATCGGAGAAGTGCGGCTTTCCGGCAACCTTGATCTGACGGAGTTCTTCCGCGCTTACGGCAGTCTGTGCTACGGCGGAATCCGCAGCGCGAATATGGAGCAGCTCTGCTATGACGCTTTGGAGAATTCCGGAAACTGCTACGATCTCTACCGCGGCATCATGGAGAACGGCTATTTCTGTCCCCTGATGTTCAAATCCTGCGCAGTGATGGCAAATCGTGGCGTGGTCGGCAGCCTACAGCCGGCTGTGGATTATATCTTCCACGTCCCCGGCGGGCGCAGCCTGTCGGAGGCCATCATCTCCTATGAAGAGATGACCGCCTCTGGAACGGAAGTGCCCGAGGAAACCGAGAATCCAGAGAATACGGAGGAAAACGAGCCATGAGCTATGCGGATCAAGTCTATCTGGAGACCTGCAAACGCATTCTTTCGGAGGGCGTTCGGGACGACGATCTGCCCGTTCGTCCCCATTGGGAGGACGGAACCCCTGCCCACACGGTCAAGCTGTTCGGCGTGGTCAACCGCTATGACCTCCGCAGAGAGTTCCCGCTGATGACCCTGCGCCGGACGTACTGGAAGTCTGCGCTGGACGAGCTGCTGTGGATCTGGCAGAAGAAGTCCAATCGCGTCGCAGAGCTGGGCAGCCATATCTGGGACGCATGGGCGGATGAAAACGGCACAATCGGCAAGGCCTACGGCTATCAGCTCGGCCTGAAGCATTCCTATCCCGAGGGCGAATTCGATCAGGTGGATCGGGTGCTCTACGATTTGAAGCACAATCCCCAGAGTCGCCGAATTCTGACCAGTATCTATAACTTTGCCGATCTGAGCGAGATGCGCCTCTATCCCTGTGCCTATTCCATGACCTTCAACGTCAGCGGAAATGTTCTCAACGCGATTCTGAACCAGCGCTCGCAGGACATGCTTGCCGCGAACAACTGGAATGTTGTGCAATACGCGGCCCTGCTGATGATGTTCGCACAGGTTTCGGGCCTCATCCCCGGCGAGCTGGTGCATGTGATTGCCGACTGCCACATCTACGACCGGCACATTCCGCTGGTGGAGCAGATGCTTTCGCGCGCGCCCTTTGACGCGCCGACTGTCACGCTTGACCCGGAAGTGACCGATTTCTACGCCTTCACCAAGGACAGCCTGCGCGTGGAAAACTATCAGTACCATCCCTTTACGGATACCATCCCCATTGCCATATAGGAGAAAGCTGCATGAATGCCATTGTCAACGTCACCCCCAACTGGGGAATCGGAAAGAACGGAAAGCTGCTGGTGTCGATCCCTTCGGATCTGCACCGCTTCCGCGAGCTGACCATCCATAAGACCGTCATTTACGGACGTAAGACGCTGGAGACCTTTCCCGGTGCGCGTCCGCTCAAGGATCGGGAGAATATCATCCTGACCCGCGACCCGGCGTTCACTGTCGAGGACGCCATCATCTGCCACGATCTGGACGAGCTGAAAAGCCTCCTGCGGGATCGCTACAGCGAAAACCTCTGGGTCATCGGCGGAGAAAGCGTGTACAAGCTGCTGGTGCCTCACTGTGAGAAGGCCTACGTCACCTTCAGCTATACGGAGCTCAAGGCGGACAAGTTCTTCCCCAACCTGAACCGGAATGAGAACTGGTACGTCACGGCCATTCAGCCTACCCAGATCGAAGGGCGCACCCCCTTCCGCTTCGTGGAATATACCAATACCAAACCTCTGCCATTGTAACATCTCACGATCTTGCCGACTATGGCAAAAAACGCGTTGATTTTTGAAAACGGATAAGATACTATTATGTTAAACATCGTGCTTGTGGAGCCGGAGATCCCACAGAATACCGGCAACATCTCCCGTACCTGTGCAGCCACTGCCAGCCGCCTTCACCTGATCCGACCGCTCGGCTTTGACATCTCCGATCGGCAGCTCAAGCGGGCGGGGCTCGATTACTGGCATCTGCTGGACGTGCGGCTCTATGACAATCTGGACGACTTCTTTGTAAAGAACGAGGTACGCCAGATGCGCCTGTTCTCCACCAAGGCGCCGCGGTGCTACACCGAGGTCTCCTATGAGGACGAATGCTATCTCTTCTTCGGCAAGGAGACCAGGGGCCTGCCCGAGGACTTCCTGTACGCCCACCCGGACAACTGCGTGAAGCTTCCGATGATCCCGGAGGCCAGATCCCTGAACCTGTCCAATTCCGTAGCGGTGGGCGTTTTTGAGGCCCTGCGGCAGCTCGGTTTTCCCCATCTGAAGCAGTGGGGAAAGATGAATCAGGATTCTTTCGCAAACGCGGAAAAATAACGAATCGGAGGGAATCAATTCATGAATTACAACAAGAAATCCGTAGAAGACGTCGAAGTAAAAGGCAAGCGGGTTCTCTGCCGCTGCGACTTCAATGTTCCCACCAAGGAAGGTAAAATCACCAGCGACAAGCGCATCGTTGCTGCGCTGCCCACGATCAACTATCTGCGTCAGCATGGCGCGCGTGTCATTCTCTGCTCCCACATGGGCAAGCCCAAGAACGGCTATGATCCTGCCCTGAGCCTGCAGGTTGTCGCACAGCGTCTGAGCGAGCTGCTGGGCACGGAGGTCAAGATGTCCAAGGACGTGGCAGGTGAGGACAGCAAGCGTCTGGCTGCCGACCTGAAGGACGGCGACGTGATGCTGCTCGAGAACACCCGCTTTGAGAAGGGCGAGACCAAGAACGATCCCGCGCTGAGCAAGGCGCTTGCAGGGCTCGCGGATCTGTTCGTGAACGACGCCTTCGGCAGCGCGCACCGCGCCCACTCCTCCACGGCTGGCGTGGCGGACTACCTGCCCGCTGTCTGCGGCTACCTGATTGCCAAAGAAGTCGGCATCATGGGCAAGGCCCTTGCCGATCCTGAGCGTCCCTTCGTCGCCATTCTGGGCGGTGCCAAGGTGTCCGATAAGCTCAACGTCATCAACAACCTGCTGGAGAAGGTGGACACTCTGATTATCGGCGGCGGCATGGCCTATACCTTCCTTGCTGCCAAGGGCTACAGCGTGGGAACCTCCCTGCTCGATGCGGAGAAGATTGACTACTGCCGCGAGATGATGCAGAAGGCCGAGGCCAAGGGCGTGAAGCTTCTGCTCCCCGTGGATACCGTGATCTCCAAAGAATTCCCCAACCCCATTGACGGCCCCGTGGAGGTGCAGACGGTCAAGGCCGACGCGATCCCCGAAGGCTATATGGGTCTGGACATCGGTGAAGAGAGCCGCAAGCTCTTTGCCGAGGCTGCCAAGGCCGCAAAGACGGTTGTTTGGAACGGGCCGATGGGCGTGTTTGAGAATCCGATTCTTGCCAAGGGCACCATTGCCGTGGCAGAGGCGCTGGCTGCTTCCGAGGCAGTCACCATCGTCGGCGGCGGCGACTCCGCAGCGGCCTGCGAGCAGCTCGGCTTTGCCGATCAAATCACCCATATCTCCACCGGCGGCGGCGCTTCTCTGGAATTCCTTGAGGGCCTTGCGCTGCCCGGCATTGCCTGCCTGCAGGACAAGTAAGCTTCCATGAACAGAAAGTACCGTCGGCCAATGGTTGTCGGAAACTGGAACATGCACAAAACGCCCACTGAGACGCGAAAGTTCCTCGCCGGCATTCGAGACGGTCTTCCGAAGAGCCGACGCTGTGACGTGGTGTTCTGCGTTCCGCCTGTCTGCATTCCCGCAGCGGTCAAGGCAGTGCGGGAGAGCCGCGTCGCCATTGGCGGCGAGCATTGCAGCCCTCATCCGTCCGGCCCTTGGCCCGGAGAGGTTTCCGCACCGATGCTGGCGGACGCAGGCTGCCGCTATGTGCTCGTCGGGCACGTCGCGCGCAGAGCGATGGGGGAGACGGACGCAGAGGCGAACGCGATGCTCCGCGCGATTCTTGATGCGGGCATGTCTCCGATCCTCTGTTGCGGCGAGACGCCGGCACAGCGGGAGCAGGGCGTGACAGAGGCTTCCGTGACCGTGCAGCTATGTGCTGCGCTGCAAGGCGTGCCGTCTGATGCGCTGCGCCGGATTGTTGTGGCCTATGCGCCGCTTTGGACGGCGGAGAACGAAAGCGCCGCTGCGCCGGCGCAGGCGCAGGAGGGCTGCGCGGCGGCCCGTGCCGTGCTTCGCAGACTGTACGGTGCTCGGCTGGCCCGGAGCGTGGTCGTGCTCTGCGGCGGCATGGACGAGCACAACGCACGGCAGCTTCTGGAGCAGCCCGATATTGACGGCGGCCTGATCGAAAGTGCATCGCTGGAGGCAGAGCGCTTTCTGCAAATTGTGGAGGCTGCGAACCAAAGCCAGTGAGCTGGTGTTCCGTTAAGCCTAAAAATGGCATGATCTGCGGCGCAGGATTCCGCCATACTTCGTTGTCGTCCTTGCCGGGCGTCAGCCCGCCTGCGTCCTCCGCCTCGTCTGGCGAAACCCTGCTTGCAGCTAATACAACTTTTAGGCTTTCCGGAACACTAGCAAAAAGGGCTGCCGGGTGGCAGCCTTTTTTGACTCTTT
>JAFYGM010000088.1 GCA_017543225.1 Oscillospiraceae bacterium | reverse complement strand
CTGGTCATCGACAAGGGCATTACCATGGCGGATCTCAAGGGCACGCTGGAAGCAATGGTCAAATCCCTCTACGGAGAGGATTCCGTCGTCCGCTTCCGTCCCCATCACTTCCCCTTCACCGAGCCGAGCTGCGAGGTGGACGTGCAGTGCTTCAAGTGCCGCGGCGCTGGCTGCCCCACCTGCAAGGGCGAGGGCTGGATTGAGCTGCTGGGCGGCGGCATGGTGCATCCCAAGGTGCTCGAGGGCTGTGGGATTGATCCGAACGTCTATTCCGGCTTTGCCTTCGGCATCGGACTGGAGCGCATGGCTATGCGCCGCTTCCAGATCTCCGATCTGCGTTTGATTTTTGAAAATGACGTCCGCTTCCTGCGGCAGTTCTGAGGAAGGAGGCCATCGTAATGAATATTTCGAGAAACTGGCTCAAGGAATTTGTGGAGATTCAGGCTTCTGACCGCGATTATGCCGAAATCATGACCATCGCCGGACAGAAGGTGGAGACCACCACCCGTCTGGACGCCGAGCTTCGCAACGTGAAGGTCGGCAAGGTGCTGTCCATCGTTCGCCACCCGAACTCCGACCACATGTGGATCTGCCAGATCGACGTGGGCGAGGCGCTTCCGGTGCAGATCGTCACCGGCGCACAGAACGTCCGCGAGGGCGACCTGGTTCCCGCCGCCCTGCATGACTCCGATCTGGCAGGGGGCGTCCACATCACCCGCGGCAAGCTGCGCGGAGAGGAATCCAACGGCATGCTCTGCTCGATTCAGGAGCTGGGCTTGACGCACAACGACTTCCCCGACGCCTGCGAGGACGGGATCTGGATTCTCAACGACGAGGGCTGCGCAGTCGGACAGGACATCAACACCGTCATCGGCAACGACGACAGCATTGTGGAATTTGAAATCACCAACAACCGCCCCGACTGCTACAGCCTGATCGGACTGGCGCGGGAGACTGCCGCTGCCTTTAACGTCCCGCTCAAGCTGCATGAGCCCGTCGTGCGCGGCGGCGGCCCCGGCGTCCTGCCCGAGCTGCTGACGGTGGAAACCCCCGACCCGGATCTCTGTCTGCGCTACACAGCGCGGATGGTGCGCAACGTCAAGATCGGCCCCTCCCCCAAGTGGATGCGCCAGCGTCTGCGCGCTGCCGGAATCCGGCCCATCAACAACATTGTGGACATTACGAACTACGTCATGGTGGAGTACGGTCAGCCGATGCACGCCTTCGACTACCGCTACGTCAAGGGCGGCAAAATCATCGTCCGGCGTGCCGGCAGCGACAAAACCCTGACCACGCTCGACGGCAACGAGCGCAAGCTCAGCCCCGAGATGCTGGTCATTGCGGACGAGACGCGGCCCGTGGGTCTGGCCGGTATCATGGGCGGGGAAAACTCCGAGATCGTTGCCGATACCGTGGACGTGGTCTTTGAGTCCGCCAACTTCAACGGCACCTCGATCCGCAAGACCGCGCTGGCTCTTGGCATGCGCACCGAAGCCTCTGCGAAATTCGAGAAAAACATCGATCCCCTGCTCACCCTTCCCGCAGTCAACCGGGCATGCGAGCTGGTCGAGCTGCTGCAGGCAGGCGAGGTGCTTGACGGCGTGATCGACCTTCTGAACTATATTCCCGCGCCTGTGACCCTGCCGCTGGAGACTGCACGGATCAATGCCCTGCTCGGCACAGAGATTTCCGAAGCCGATATGGTCGAATACCTCCGCCGGGAGCAGATTGAGGTCGTGGACGGGCAGATTCAAGTCCCCTCCTGGAGACCCGACCTGCGCGGCATGGCGGACATTGCCGAGGAGGTTGCCCGTTTCTACGGCTACAACGAGATTCCCACCACCCTGATGCGCGGCGAGACGACCCGCGGCGGATACTCCCCCAGCCAGAAGCTGGAGAATCAGGCAGGCGCCGCAGCCCGTGCGATGGGCTACAGCGAGATTATCACCTACTCCTTCGTCTCCCCGACCGGCATGGATCGCATCCGCGCGCCGAAGGACGACCCCAGACGCAACCAGATCAAGCTTCTGAACCCTCTGGGCGAGGACACCTCCGTTATGCGCACGACCGGAATCCCCTCGATGCTGGACATTCTCGCACGGAACAGTGCCTATCACAACAAGGCCGCCCGCCTCTATGAGATTGCAAAAATCTACCTGCCCGTCGAGGGCGCCGTGCTTCCCTACGAGCCGAAGCTGCTGATGCTGGGTTGCTATGGTTCCGGCGAGAGCTTCTATACGCTCAAGGGCGCTGTGGAGGGCATCCTTTCCCAACTCAATCCCCTTCCCATGCGCTTTGAGGCTGTCACCGACAACCCCACCTTCCATCCGGGCCGCTGCGCCGCCCTGTTCGTCGGCGGCAAACGCATCGGCATTTTGGGGCAGATTCACCCAGCCGTCGCAAAGAACTACGACATGGACTGCGAGCTCTATGTGGCGGAGCTGCACTTCACCGATCTGATGACCGTGCTTGCGCCGGAGAAGACCTTCCGTGCTCTGCCCCGCTTCCCGGCAACCAGCCGCGATTTGTCTTTGGTCTGCGACGAGGGCGTAACCGTCGGCGCACTGGAGGCGTGCATCACCGACGCTGCCGGAAGCCTGCTGCGAGAAATCCAACTGTTCGATATCTATCGCGGCACCGGCATCCAGCGCGGCAAGAAGAGCGTTGCCTTCTCTTTGACCTTCCGCGCAGAGGATCGCACGCTGACCGACGCAGACATTGAACCTGCCATGGAGGAAATTCTTCGTCGCCTTGCTGCGGCGTGCAATGCCGTCAGACGGTAACAAACGCCTTGGCACCGTCAGTTTTTGAAGAGGAGAAACCATTTATGAAGCCTTATATTATCAGCGCTGACAGCACGCTGGACATGCCGGACGACTTTCTGAAGCTCTATGATATCCGTCCCATTGCCAGCTACGTCACCATGGGAGACCGAACCGTGGCCGACTGGCCCAATCTGTCACAGCAGGATCTTTTTGATTATGTGCGCCGCTCCGGGCAACTCGCAAAGACCAGCGCCGCGAATCCCGCCGATTACGAGAGATGGTTCCGCAAGCTCACTGCCGAAGGCCGTCCCGTTATCCATGTCTCGAAGAGCTCCGGCGTTTCCTCCTGCTATCAGAATGCCTGCATCGCAGCGCAGGAGGTTGGGAACGTCTGGGTCGTAGACTCCAAGTATCTCGCCGGAGGAACCAGTCTGACGATTCTGGCCGCCCTGCGCACTGATCTGAAGGAGCCCGCCGCAGTCGCAGCCTTTATGGAAGCTTTCCGGGAGCGCGTGGAGGGCAGCTTCCTCATTGAGACGCTGGAATTTCTCCGCAAGGGCGGGCGCTGCTCCGCCCTCGCAGCGATGGGCGCAAACATTCTCAAGCTTCGACCGGAGATCGTCTTTGATAACGGCAGTATGCGCGTCGGCAAAAAATACCGCGGCGTCTATCAAAAGTGCGTCTATCAGTTTCTGGAGGACCTGCTCGCCAAGCTTCCAGACTACGACACCGATCTGGTTTACATCAGCCACACGATTCTGGATTCGGCGTTTCTCGAGGAGCTGAAAACCTGGGTGCGGAAAAAAACAGACTGTCATCAGCTCATCGAATTTCCCGCCTCCTCTGCAATCTCCACGCACTGCGGCCCCAATACCTTTGGCGTTTTCTTCGTCCGGAAGGAAAAATAATTTACTGCAAGGCTTTACAAATCAAAAAAAATAGGGTATGATATAGAAAAAGAAACAGAGGAGGTATGTCCCCTTGGAAGACCATACCATCAAGTACAGGGTTCCCTCAGAGGATCACGCGGAGATGAAACGGATCCTTTCAGCCGTCTACGCCTCCCTTACCGAAAAAGGATACAACCCGATCAACCAGATCGTCGGCTATCTTCTTTCGGAGGACCCTACCTATATCACCAATCACAACAATGCACGGGCGATGATTTGCCGTCTGGATCGGGACGAGCTGCTTTCCGAGCTTGTGCGCCAATATCTTTTTGACTGAACCGAACCCCTTGCTTCGGGACAATGCGGGGAGCCTGCGCCGCAGGCTCCCCGTTTTGCTCGCAATCCGGCCCGTCCGGATGTGCTTTATGACTGTTTCATATGGATCCCGCTTTCCGATTTCCCCCCGCAACACACGTCTTTTGAGCCAAATCCCCCCTTTTTCCTGTCAAAAAAGCAAAAAAATGTGAATTTTCATGTTTAGGGGTTGACAAACTCATCTCAATGAGTTACAATTTGGTTACATTTCCAAAAGGAGGTGCTACATGCCTGATCAGATGGGCCTGACGTACAAGGGACATCCCTTGATGCGAAAGGACAACATGGTCTATTACGGCTCCATGGCTGACAAGTACATTGTCATCATGCAGATTCTGGAGTCCAAGAGTTTTCAGGATCTGAGCCTGGCCACAAAGGTTTCGGTGACACTTCAGCTCACCGATCAGACGGTTCGCTCAAAGGACCGTATCATCAAAAAGAGTGAGAAGGATGGCTTCTACACAGCGTTGGACGTGGGCTGTGTCTGGCTCGAACGGGCCTTAGCCTCCAAGTAATTTCGGAAAGCGAGGATACATATGAAACGACTTACCACCAGATTGATCGCCTTGATTTTGACCGTCGCCATGCTTGCCGGTTTTGCCGCACTTCCCGTATCGGCCACTTCAATAAAGACCGGCATCGGCGTTGTCACCGCCTCCTCCCTGCGGCTGCGTGCAGCCGCATCGACCGACAGCGAGATTCTCGCAACGGCTTGCGCCGGCGATTGCGTTGTCATCATGCAAGAGGTCGATGGCTGGTATCTTGTGAACTACAACCTTCAAGTCGGCTACATGAGCAAGGATTACGTGGAGTTCAACGAGCGGAAAAACGTCAAGCTCGGCTACGCAATGTTCGACACCACCAGTAACGTCCGCACCGGCCCCGACACCGCCTCCGGCATCGTTGCCCAGGCGCCCAAGGGCGAGACCTGCTTCATCATCGGCTTTAACTGCGGCTGGTACAAGGTCAGCTTCAACGGACAGATCGGCTACGTTCGGTCCGATCTTCTGACCCTGCTCGAAGAGCCCTACTACAACGCGGGCAGCAGAGGCAACACCTACAAGGAGTCCTCCAAAAAGACCGATCCCGCCGCTTCCTCCAGCAGCTCCTCTTCCAAGGATTCCTCCGGTTCCAAGAAGATCTCCAATTCTAAGAGTTCCTCCAGTTCTTCGAGCTCCTCCAGCACCTCTGCTTCTGCAAGCAGCACGAGCAGCTCCACGTCCTCTGCCTCCACGCAGAGCGCGTCAACCGAAAGCACCCTTGGAGAGCAGGTTGTTGCTTACGCCAGGAAGTACATGGGCTATCGCTACGTATTCGGCGGTGCCTCCCCCTCTACCGGCTTCGACTGCTCCGGTCTGGTCTATTACATCTACAAGCAGCTCGGCTATAACGTCGGCCGCACAAGTGCCAACCAGCTTTACGGCGGTACGCAAGTCAGCCGCAACAATCTGAAGGTTGGAGACATCGTGCTGTTCGAGAGAACCTACACAACGAGCGACCGCGCTACGCATTCCGGTATCTACATCGGCGACGGCAACTTCATCCATGCTGCCAACTCCCGCCTCGGCGTGATTGTTTCCAACTTGAGCACGGAGTACTATTCCTCCCGCTTCCTCTGCGGCATCCACGTTGGATAATCGCAAGCGCTTCCCCGGTATCCGGTTTTTATCGGATACCGGGTATTTTTTTGCTCTTTTCGGAAAAGCTATCGAAGAAATGGAGGAATGACGATGAATGAGCTGCGGCGCGCAAAGCGCACGATCCTGTTTCCAAACCGCCCCGTTGTGTCCGGCTGGGCCTCCGTCGTCGGCAAAAAGGAGGGCGAGGGGCCATTGGGAAAGGCGTTCGACGAGGTGGAGCAGGACGACCGCTTCGGAAAACAGACCTGGGAGCAGGCCGAAACAAGATTCCAACAAACAGCCCTTTCCCTTGCACTGCACCGGGCGGCGTTGGAGGAAACGGCGCTGGACGCGGTGTTCTCCGGCGATTTGCTGAACCAATGCGCCGCCTCCAGCTTTGCCCTTCGGGGTACGGGAATCCCGGTGCTCGGGCTGTACGGGGCCTGCTCCACGATGGCAGAAGCCCTTCTTCTGGGGGGCTGCGCCGTGAACGCCGGCTACGCCGCCCGCTGTGCGGCGGTGACCTCCTCGCATTTCGCAGCCGCAGAGCGACAGTATCGCTTCCCGCTGGCCTACGGCGGACAGCGCACGCCCACGGCCCAGTGGACGGTCACCGGCTCCGGCGCGGTCATTCTGAACCGCTGCGGGAGCGGCCCGGTACTGACCGGGGCAACCGTGGGAACTGTACAGGATAAGGGGATTACTGACGCGAACAACATGGGCGCGGCAATGGCATGGGCCGCCTACGACACAATTCGCACCCACCTTGCAGAGATGGCCTGCGGCCCGGAATTCTATGACAGAATCGTTACCGGGGATCTGGGACAGTTGGGTCAGGCGCTGGTACGGGAGTTGTTCGCACGGGACGGTCTGGAGCTTGGCAGCCGCTACGAGGACTGCGGCGTTTTAATATTCGACCCGCAGAAGCAGGATGTCCATTGCGGCGGCTCCGGTGCCGGATGCAGCGCGACGGTTCTGGCCGCCCGCTTTCTGCCGGAACTGGCAGCCGGGCGGTGGAAACGCCTGCTCTTCTGCGGAACCGGCGCCCTGCTCTCCCCCACGACCGTCCAGCAGAAGCAAAGCATTCCCGCAATTTGTCACGCGGTTGTCATTGAGGCATAATGCGATTCTCTGATCAACCCATTCAACCTCTTTGCGGTCAGCTTTGCGCCGGACGAGGCGGAGGGCGCAGGTGGGCTAGTGTTCCGTTAAGCCTAAAAATGGCATGATCTGCGGCGCAGGATTCCGCCATACTTCGTTGTCGTCCTTGCCGGGCGTCAGCCCGCCTGCGTCCTCCGCCTCGTCTGGCGAAACCCTGCTTGCAGCTAATACAACT
>JAFYGM010000087.1 GCA_017543225.1 Oscillospiraceae bacterium | reverse complement strand
CGGTGCAGCCGGAGAACGCATCATTGCCGATGGAGGTCACGCCTGCCGGAACCGTGTAAGCCCCGGTTCTCCCGCAGGGATACTGAATCAATTTGGTTCCTTTTTTGTTGAACACAACGCCGGCCTTGCTGCTGAAGTTTGGATTGGCGGATGCAACAGAAAACGCTGTCAGCCCGGTGCAGCCGTAAAACGCACCGCCGATTTCTGTGAGCGCGTCCGGGAGGGTGAGCTGCGTCAGCCCAGGGCAGCCAGCGAACGCATCATAGCCGATTATGGTGAGCCCGGCCGGGAAGGTGAGCTGCGTCAGCCCGGTGCAGCCCTGGAACGCACACGAGCCGATTATGGTGAGCCCGGCCGGGAGGACGACGTGCCGGATCTGGATGCAATAGGAGCCCCACGGACAATTGCCATTATAAAAATCACGCATTGCCCCTCTGCCTACAACGGTCAGTGTGCCGGTGTCGGGATCAAAGGTCCACGTCAGATTGTCGCCGCAGGTACCGGAGGAGTCGTCGGCGGCCCGTGCGGGGAGTGCGATTTGGGGCAGCATGGCGCAGAGCAGCGCCAGCGCCAGAAGCAGGGATAGAATTCTGCGTTGCATTGTCGGATTCTCCTTCTTTTGTTATTTTGGCATCGAACATCTTTGACTGTCCGTGTCCCGGGAATATTCTACCAGATTATTAAGAAAAACACAAGAAACTTTTCAAAATAAAAAAAGATTTGACTTTTGACATGCTTTTCAGTAGAATAAGAGCGTATCCTGACATGAGGGCGTTTGCCCGGGGGAAAGGTGCGACACGAGGAAGCAATGACCGCGTTCGCACGCGGTCTTTTTTGTTTATCATTTTTATTTGGAGGTATCATCATGGAAACCAGAGTTGCAGTCATTAGCATTATTGTTGAGGAAAACGAAACCGTAGAAAAGCTGAACGCCGTTTTGCACGATTACGGTCAGATCATCATCGGCAGAATGGGAATCCCCTACCGTCAGCGCGGCATCAACATCATCAGCATTGCCGTGGACGGCCCGCAGGATGAGATTGCGGCCCTCGCCGGAAAGATCGGCGCGCTGCCCGGCGTGAGCGCCAAGACCGCTTATTCCAACGTGGTGGGCAATGTCTGACTGTATTCAGCTTGTCCAAAAGCTTGCAGAAGAACACCGTCTGACGCTCGCCGAGTATGAAACCCTGCTCCGCGAACGAAGCGATGCTCTGGCTGCAGCGCTGCGCGAGCAGGCTGTCCGGGTTCGACAGGCTATCTACGGAAACGCCGTTTTCACGCGCGGGCTGATTGAGATCAGCAGCTATTGCAAAAACAACTGCTTCTATTGCGGCATCCGCGCGGGAAACCCGAAGGCGGAGCGCTATCGTCTGACGCCGGAAGAGATTCTGGAATGCTGCAGAGAGGGCTGGACGCTGGGCTTCCGAACCTTCGTCCTGCAAGGCGGAGAGGATCCCTTCTTTACAGACGAGGTGCTCTGTCCCCTGCTTCGTCAGATCAAACAGGAATTCCCGGACTGCGCGATCACGCTCTCGCTCGGGGAACGCAGTCGAAACAGCTATCAGGCGTTGTTCGACGCAGGCGCCGACCGCTATCTGCTGCGGCATGAAACAGCGGACAAGGAGCACTATGCACAGCTCCACCCGGCTTCCCTTTCCTGGGAGCATCGAATGGCCTGCCTGACCACGCTCAAGGAGATTGGCTATCAGGTCGGCTGCGGCTTTATGGTCGGCTCTCCCGGACAGACCGAGCGCGAGCTTGCAAAGGACCTGAAATTTGTGGAGACCTTCCGGCCCGCCATGTGCGGCATTGGCCCGTTTATTCCGCACCGTGATACGCCCTTCGCAGAGCAAAGCGGCGGCAGTGTCGAGTTGACCTGTTATCTGCTTTCCATTCTGCGCCTGATGCAGCCCAATCTCCTGCTGCCCGCTACAACCGCGCTCGGAACCTTAGACCCCATCGGCAGAGAAAAGGGAGTCCTTGCAGGAGCCAACGTGGTCATGCCGAACCTCTCCCCTGTCAGTGTTCGGAAAAAATACGCGCTCTACGACAACAAAATCTGCACCGGCGAGGAATCCGCCCAGTGCAGAGGTTGTCTGGAACGGCGGATGCAAACCATCGGATACTCTCTGGTGACTGACCGTGGAGATCCAAAACAGATCTGAAAGGATGTATACAATCAATGGCAGTTTATAACCCCAAATCCATGATCCCGGATGAATTTATCAATGACGCCGAAATCCGGGAAACGCTGGCCTATGCCGACGCCAACAAAAACAACCTTCCTCTGATCAACGAGATTCTGGAAAAAGCCCGCCCGATCAAAGAGGGCAACGGTTGTCACTGCAACGGCCTGACCCACCGCGAGGCCTCTGTTCTGCTCGCCTGCGATGACCCGCAGGTGCTGGAACGCATCTATGAAATCGCAGAGGAGATCAAGCAGTCCTTCTATGGCAACCGAATCGTCCTCTTTGCGCCGCTTTATCTGTCCAACTACTGCGTCAACGGCTGTGTCTACTGCCCCTATCACCTGAAAAACAAGCACATCGCCCGCAAGAAGCTGACGCAGGAGGAGGTTCGGCAGGAGGTCATTGCCCTGCAGGATATGGGACACAAGCGCCTTGCCATCGAGGCGGGCGAGGATCCCAAGAACAATCCCATTGACTACATTCTGGAGTGCATCAACACGATTTACTCCATTAAACACAAGAACGGCGCAATCCGCCGCGTGAACGTCAACATTGCGGCGACGACCGTGGAAAACTACAAGAAGCTCAAGGACGCAGGGATTGGAACCTATATTCTGTTCCAAGAGACCTATCACAAGGAAAGCTATCTCAAGCTCCATCCCACCGGCCCGAAGCACGACTACGACTACCACACCTCGGCGCATGACCGCGCGATGGATGCGGGAATCGACGACGTGGGCCTTGGCGTACTCTTCGGTCTGGAGCTGTACCGCTATGAGTTTGCCGGTCTGCTGATGCACGCCGAGCATCTGGAAGCTGTACACGGCGTCGGCCCGCACACCATCTCCGTCCCCCGCGTCAAGCCTGCCGACGGCATTGATCCCGAGGAATTCAACAACTCCATCTCCGATGAGATGTTTGCCAAGATCACGGCCTGCATCCGGCTTGCGGTTCCCTACACCGGCATCATCATCTCTACCCGTGAGAACGAGGCGACCCGTTCCAAGCTGCTGCGTCTGGGCGTCAGTCAGGTCAGCGGCGGCTCCCGCACCTCCGTCGGCGGCTATGCAGGCTACAGTGCCGACGAGCGACCCCATGACACCGAGCAGTTTGATGTCTCCGACCAGCGCTCGCTGGATGAGGTTGTACGCTGGCTGATGGAGAACGGACATATTCCCTCCTTCTGCACCGCCTGCTACCGCGAAGGACGCACCGGCGACCGCTTTATGAGCCTGTGCAAATCCGGTCAGATTCTCAACTGCTGCCACCCGAACGCACTCATGACCCTGACCGAGTACCTGGTGGACTATGCCAGCCCCGAGACGAAAGAGATTGGCTTCCGCATGGTCGAGGAGGAGCTGAAAAAGATTCCGCGTGACCGCGTGCGCGAGATTGCCGCAGATCACATTGATGCCATTAAGCGCTCCGACGCCCGCGACTTCCGGTTCTGAGCTATGAGCCTGAATGAAACCGTTTCCGCCGAGCGCCTGCACATCAGCTTCTTCGGCAGACGAAACGCCGGAAAATCCAGCCTTGTGAACGCCGTCACAGGACAGAAGCTTGCTGTCGTCTCCCCTGTCAAGGGGACGACGACAGACCCCGTCCAGAAGGCAATGGAGCTTTTGCCGCTCGGCCCGGTCGTCATCATCGACACGCCCGGTTACGACGACGAGGGAGAGCTTGGCGCGCTGCGCGTTGAGAAAACAAACGAGGTTCTGAACAAAACCGACGTTGCGGTATTGGTCTACGACGCGGCGGAGGGCCTGTCCGAGGAGGATCGTGCGCTTCTGGACACGCTCCGCAAGCGCGGTCTTCCGGTGATCCTCGCAGCAAACAAAACAGACCTCCTGACTGCGCCGACTTCTCCCGCGGAGCCGACTGCGATTTCCGTGAGCGCCCTGACCGGCGAAGGCGTCCACGAATTGAAGGAACGGCTTGCCGATCTCGGACGCAGCGCCTCCCACCCCAAGCTGATCCTTGCCGATCTGGTGGTGCCGGGTGATACGGTGGTGCTTGTGATCCCCGTGGACGAGAGTGCCCCCAAGGGGCGATTGATTCTCCCCCAGCAACAGACCCTGCGCGAGCTTTTGGATCTGCATTGTAAGGCCATCTGCTGTCAGGTCGAGGAGATTCCCGGCGTCTTGACGATGCTGAAAACCCCTCCACGCCTTGTCGTCACAGATTCTCAAGCCTTTGGTAAGGTCTCACCGCTGGTACCCGCCGAGATTCCGCTGACCTCCTTCTCCATTCTCTTTGCTCGATACAAGGGTCAGCTCTCCACGCTGACCGCCGGTGCGAAGGCGCTCTCGGCCTTGCAGGACGGTGATCGGGTGCTGATTTCCGAGGGCTGCACCCATCATCGGCAGTGCAACGACATCGGCACGGTGAAAATTCCCGGCTGGGTTCGCAAGTACACCGGAAAGAATCTGACGTTTTCCTTCACCTCTGGCGGCGAATTTCCAACGGAGCTTCAGGACTATGCGCTGGTAATCCACTGCGGCGGTTGTATGCTGAACGAAGCCGCCATGCGGCATCGCATGGAAGTCGCTCAGGCCGCAGGCGTCCCGATGGTGAATTACGGCGTCGCAATTGCTCAGATGCACGGGATTCTGAAACGCAGTCTGGAACCGTTTATCAATGATCTCTAAGCGCGTTACCCTCTACAGAGCTTCTGCTTTGTAGAGGGTGCTTTTTTCGGTTTGGGTGATTGATTCCGAAACCAAATCCGTCTATATAGGTGAAGGGCCCTTTAGAAAGGAGAAACCGAATGACAGATGATGAGATCATCCGACTTCTGGAAGCGCGACAGGAAGAAGGATTGTCTGCATTGACCGAACGGTACGGGACGTTTTGTAAGAGAATCGTTCTTCGATTGCTGCCTCAGTCAGAAGACGCAGAGGAAATTGTCAACGATGTGTGGCTTCGTGTTTGGGAAAGCATCCCACCGCAAAAGCCGGAAAGTCTACAGTATTATCTTGCGAAGCTTGCGCGAAATCTGGCCTTCGACCAGTATCGAAGACAGAACGCAGATAAGCGCGGTGGAAAAGAGATTCCTTTGGTTCTGGATGAACTGGCAAGCTGTCTCCCTGCGGGAGAAACGCCGGAAACGGCTTTGCACACAAAAGAACTTGGCGCGGAAATCAATCGCTTTCTGGATCGGCTTCCTTCTCGGACACAGGACATTTTTTTGCGACGTTATTTCTTTTCAGAATCCGTTTCAGAAATTGCAGAACGCTATCACATGCGGGAGGACAATGTCCGGCTTACTCTGTCGCGTACAAGAATTAAGCTGAAAAGCCATCTCAAGCAAGGAGGTTATTTATGAACACAAATCAATTATTCGAGGCAATCGGTGAAGTGGATTCTAAGAAACTTCTGCACAGCGAACGCTCACTTTCCAAAACAAAGCACCCTTCCGTTCGATTGATTGGAATCCTGGCTGCCGTCCTCACAGCCCTGACGGCATTTGCTCTGGTTGCCAACGCGGCCACGAAAGGTTTACTTCTGAACGAACTCAGAATGTGGCTCAACGGAGAACCGATCTCCTCCGACGATCCGCGCATTTCACAGACGACAGACGAACCTGAAAGCGATTTCCTGATGGGTGAAGCTGAGACCGTTGATAATGAGTTGATTGCCGCAAAGACCAACGAAAACGGAGAATTTCTGACCGTCAAGCGGTACCATTCTTCCAGTGATGGTCAGTCTCTTGGTCTGACGATGCAGGTGAATCATGTGGAGGAAGTGAACGGAAGGATGATCCTGTTCTACGGCACAGATCGGATTGACATTACAGATCAACTCAGAGTCTCCGACTGTTGTTCGGTTGACTATTCCATTTTCTGGGATAAGGTCCTGAAAACCCACCTAATGATTACAGTACAGCGTGGAGAGGACGGAGCATTCTACGTTTTCTCGGAACCTGCAAAATAGCCCAAAAAAGCGCTGCCTCGACGGTTTTCCGTCGGGGCAGCTTTTCTTTCAGGTTTTGCCTACAGCTCCAGCCATTGAATCGGATAGGCTTGCAGCAGTTCCTTTTGGTGGGTCGAGAGCAGCAGGGTTCTCCCCTGCCGATTTGCAAGAATGAACTCGGCTGTTTGATGAAGCGTGTCTGCGTCCAGCCCGGTAAAGGGCTCGTCCATTAAAATGCAGTCACTTTCCGCCCAGAGCGAGCGCGCAATCGCAACGCGACGCTGCATTCCGCCGGAGAGCTCCTCGACCGGTTGATGCAGGCTGTCAGCGGGAAGCAGAGAGGATAGGAATGCGCAGGCGGCCTCCCGCTCAGCCTTTCCGCCGCGGACGAACAGGAGCTGTGAAACAGGGGTCACACCGGGAAGCAGGCGATCGGTTTGAAACACTGTCGAATACCGGACGCCAGCAGTCACGGTTCCACTGTCCGGGACGATCAGCCCCATCAAGATGCGCAGAAGGGTCGTCTTCCCTCGTCCGGAGGGGGCGGTCAGTCCATAAATTCCTCCGTCCTGCAGCGTCAGGCTATCGTTTCGAAAGATCACCTTGTCTCCAAAGCTGTGGGACAGGTTTTGAATCCGAATTTCCACGTCAGCGTCCCACCCTTCTCAAAAGACTCAGCACTGTTTTTTCAAACAAGAGGCTCAAAACAATGACGGTCAACGTCCACGCAAAAAGCTCCGACGTTGCAAGATAGACCTTTGCCAGATACATCTGCTCTCCGATGGAGTGCAGCGGCGTTCCTATGACCTCGGCAGCGATTCCTGCCTTCCAGCTCATGCCAAGGCCGGAGGCACAGGCGCTCAGCAGATACGGCATGAGAGCGGGTCGGTAAACCTGCCACGCGATCCGTCGCCTGAAGACCCGGAACACGCGGCTCATTTCCAAGAGCTCCCGGTCAGCAGACTCCAAGCCGTTGACCGTTGCAAAGAAGATCTGCGGAAACACGATCAACAGTGAGACAATCACGGTCAACTCGCCGGAGCCGAACCAAACCAGAATCAAAATGATAAAGGATGCGACGGGAACGGTCTTCACCAGCGTCAAAAGCGGCGCGAGCAAGGCTCGAAGAACCGAAAACCGGAACGCAAGCATGCCTGTCGCCATGCCCAGCAGAAGGGCAAGCGTAAAGCCAAGCGCTACACGAGAAAGAGATCCTGCGACCGATTGCCAGAATCCGGCAGTCGGAAGCATCTGCCAAAGTGCGCGGAGCGTGTCCAGCGGAGAGGCAAACAGCACCGGTTTCCCCACAAGCATAGAGGAAGCCTGCCAGACCCCAAGCCAGAACAGGGCAACAAGCAGTCCCCGGAGAAAGCGGTGGGATGGGTTGGCAGGCTTCATCATTTATTCTCCCGTAAAGTAGAAAGCGTCGTCGGGCATAGCCTCGCCAACCGCCTTCGGGTTCTGATCATAGAGGGTCTGGAGATAACCGGAGAGCAGGAGCTTCATCTCACTACCGGTGATCGAAACAAGATTGCAGAACGGAATGGCCTTCTGCGCCAGCGCTGCCTTGGCAACGATCCCCATTTGCTCGATCAGCGGTGCGGCCTCCTCAGGCTGGCTGTTGACGCGCTCCACACTCCAGGCAGCTTCCTTTAAGAAGGTCGCAATCTGAGAGGGATAAGCTTCCAGAACCTCATCGCGAACCACGGTCACGCCGGTGACAAGTGCGCTCTCCTGTGTGAACCGATCCCATTCGTCCTGAAGGCTCACCGCGATCCGAAGGTTCTCATTCTGCGCAAGCGCGGCAGTCGCAAAAGGCTGGGGCAGCAGGCCGATTGCAGCCGTGTCCTCGCTCAGTGCGGCAACAACCTCCTGTGCTTCGGATTTGAATTCCAGCGTGACCTGATCTTCAATGTCATTGGCATTGAGCAGGAAACGCAGTGCGTATTCCGGCGTCGTGCCCTTTCCGGTCAGAACGACCGTCTTGCCGAGCAAATCCTTGATCGAATGCACAGAATCACCGTTCTCCACCACATAGAGGACGCCAAGGGTATTGATGCCGACAACCTTAAAACCGCCAGCCTTGTTGTACAGGGCTGCCGCCGCATTCGCAGGCAGAAGCGCGATGTCCGCTTCGCCGCTCACCAGAGCGGCGGTCACTTCGTCCGCAGCGGTGCACATCGTCGAATGATAGGTGTTAAAGGTTTTGCCGTTTTTGCTGTCTTCCAGAAGCATCGCAAGGCCCATAGAGGTCGGCCCTTTGAGGGAATAGACGTTCAGCTCGAGCTTTTTCTCGTCCACAGGCGGTTCAGTCGTCTCAGGGACAGTCGTTTCCGGCGCAGTCGTCACCGGAACGGTCGTTTCAGGCGCTTCCGTCCCCTGCGCGTCGGTCGGCTGCGTTGCGTCAGAGCTTCCGGCCTCGGAGGTCAGAACCGGCACGGAAGCCGTGGCCAGTTCCGTCGAGGACGCACTGTTTCCTGTCGAGCAGGCGCAAAGCCCCAGAAGCAGGGCCATCGTTAACACAATTGCATAGATTCTTTTCATCTTTTTGTTCTCCTATCCTTTCTAAGAACCTTGGTTCCCAAATTACAGGCGTTCTCCGCCAAGATAGACGGCCTTTCGATTCAGCTCCGCATCGCAGATCACGAAATCCGCCAGCTTACCGTTTGAGATTGCGCCAACACGATCCAGCGCATGAATCTGTCTGGCCGGATTCCATGTGGCTGCGCGAATCGCATCCTCCTTCGGGATTCCGAAGCAAACAGCGTTGCGCATACAGTCATAGAGATTGGTTGCAGAACCGGCAATTGTCCCGTCCGCCAGACGCGCCACATTGTCGGCAAGGAACACCTGCTGTCCGCCAAGCTCATACTCGCCGTCGGGCATTCCACAGCAGCGCAGGGCATCGGAAATCAAAACCATCCGATCAGCGCCGAAGAGACGGAACGCCATGCGAATCGAGGAGGGATGCACATGGATTCCGTCGCAGATCACCTCGGCAGAAACCGCATCGTTTTCCGAAGCGGCACCGATGACACCCGGCTTGCGATGATGGATTGGAGGCATGGCGTTGTAGAGATGCGTCAGATGGGTCGCACCGGCGTCGATTGCTGCCTTTGCGTGTTCATAGTCCGAATCCGTGTGGGCAATGGAAACCGTGCAGAGCTTCTTGGCCTGCTCCACAAATTCCACGGAGCCCTCCAGCTCCGGGGCGAGATCCACGATTGAAATCAAGCCTTCGCTGTCGTCGTAGAGCTTCCTGAAGGCGTTAAAGTCCGGCAGACGAAGGTACTCCCCGTTCTGCGCACCCTTTTTCTTCTCAGAGAAGAAGGGGCCTTCCATCTGGACGCCGAGCAGTCGCGCGCATCCTTCCACAGGCGCTTTTTGCAGCTTCAGACCTGCCTCCAGCGCCTTCGCAATTACAGCGTAGGGAAGCGTCATCGTCGCCGGTGCAAAACTCGTCACGCCGACGCTTGCTAGATACCGGGCCATCTTTACGTCTCCCTCATAGGAGCCGTCCGAAAAATCCGCGTTGGAGTTGCCGTGGTTGTGTACGTCAATCAGGCCGGGAATCACATAAGCGCCTTCCAGATCGACAGCATTCTCTTTTTCAAGCAGAACGTCACAGAATCTTCCGTTTTCCACAGAAAAACCGCCACGAACAAAACGGAATTCTTCCGTGAAGACAAACGCGTTTTTATAGTTCATATTGATCCTCCCTGTATTCCGTATTCAGAATAAAATCACACTTGGACTTCATTCTGTGTACAGCGTTTTCTTATGGAACTCTTCAGGGTAAGCTTGCAGCCGCAACCGCCTGACCGACTCTGCGGGTCTTTTCATCCGGCAGCATGACCGTCATCTTTCTGGCGAGTGCGGGATACTCCTCCGCCATAATGCGCTTGCATTCTGCAAGGATGATATCGCCGCCCTTGCCGGACATCACACGACCGAGAACAATCATATGTTCGACATCATAGAACATGGAGTAAAGCTCCATGGTATGTGCGAGATAGCAGCCGATGGCCTCAAAAATCTTGACGGCTCTTGCATCGCGCTCTTCCATCAGGCCCTGCACAGCCTTCAGCTTCTCAGCAGGCGTCAGGCCATCGTCGAGCACAAGTCCGGCAGCCGGTGCGAGCTTAATGACCGCGTCCTGCGAGAAATATTTGCATCCCACACCGATATCGTAGGACCATTCATCCATCATCGCATTTTCAGACAAGTCCACAGGAGCGAACGCAAGCTCGTTGAACCAGCCAAGCACATTGCCCTTGCGGTCCACATAGCCGACAGCCTCAGAGGTTCCCATCGCCATGCCCATCACGGCAGTTGCACCAAGGCCCATTGCGCCTGCAAGCGCCGTCACATCGCCGTCGTTCGCAACGACAATGGGGACTGTCCCATCGCCTATGGCAGCGGCAGCCCGATCAAAGACCGTGTGAACCAGTTTACGGACTTCCTTTTCTCTGGGAACCTTGATGAACAGGGAACTGACCATTGGCGCGTTGCCGATGAACACGCCGGCAGAGGAGACCCCGATCCCATCCACACGCGGCATTTTTGAGGCCGCAGTCTGGAAAGCCTTGACGATCTCTTCATAGTGATACTGCGGGTTTTCCTGCGTCTTGGGATGCCAGACGACCTCCTCGGAATAGACGGTCTTGCCGTCGATCACAGCAGAAACCTTGCGATCAGAGCCGCCGGCATCAAAACCGATGCGGCAGCCTTCCATGTGACCGCCGACAGAAACGGAAGCATCGTTCTCTTCCGGAAACTCTGCGGCCGAAACACAGTCCACAATCTCAAACCCGTTCTCAAACACATCAGACATGAACTGCACATCAAACCAGCGTTTCCCGTTCTCCCCTTCTCCGTTCTCAAAGTAAACATACTCCTTTGCAAGACGGCGGGCGATCTCGCTGGCGCCGAGAATATAGACCCGGAAGCCGCCGATCGACCAGAGCAGGAATTTCACATAGCGCTCGACAAAGCGATAATCAGCCTCCGCCATTTCAGGCGTGCCATAGATCTTTGCGTGACGAACTGTGATCTTTCCCTTATCGCGCTCCACGGCAATCGAGATCGGCTTGGAAGCATTTGCAAGGTAAGCCTTCATCCACGGGCCAAGGGGAATGAAGCCCGGATCCAGCTCCGGAAGGTTCTTTACAGGAAACTCAATGCCAAGATACTGCATATTTAATTCTCCTTATAGCGCTCAATAATCTTTTGCATCTGATACCATTTTGCCTCCATGTCCTCCACCAGCTTCAACTGCGCTCTGGCTCGGACGAGGTTGTGATCCGGATACTGGGTCTTGAAATAGTGGTCAGACTCCAGATAGTCAGTGAGGAAGCGAACGGCAAGCTCCAGAGTGATAATCTTTGCACCAAGGGGAAGCAGCTCCACTTCCCGATTGGTCAAAGAATGACAGCCGTCGAGATAGCCGCGGGTATAAACCTCGAACAGATTCAGATCCAACCCCATGCGGCTCAGCTCCTGCACGTCCTCAGGGGCAGTCGCTGCGCCGAAGCGGATGGAGTCACCAAAATCAAACAGGCTGGAGCCGGGCATGACAGTGTCAAGATCCAGGACGCAAAGTGCCTTCCGGGTTTTCATGTCGAGCAGGACGTTGTTGAGCTTTGTATCATTGTGTGTCACGCGCAGAGGAATCTCGCCTGATTCCAGCAAACGCTGGATGGTTGCAGCCTCCTGCTCACGCTCCATAATGAAGTCAATCTCTTTTTGAACGAATTGCAAGCGGTCACAGGCGTCCTCATCCATTGCGATATGGAGCAGGCGGTAACGATCCGGGGTATTGTGAAAATTCGGGATCGTTTCATGCAGCACTTCGGCGGGAAAATCAGAAAGCTGATCCTGAAAACGGCCAAAAGCGACTGCACTCTCATAGAAATCCGCATTGGTTTCCGGTGCTTCCAGACAGAACCCGTCCACAAACTCATAGCAGCGCCAGTAACGGCGACGCTCATCGCAGTAGTAATACTTGCCGTCGAGGGCAGGAACAAAGCACAGAACCTGCTTGGGATCAGAGACCTTCGAGCGGATATGCTGCGTAACTGCAATTACATTCTCCATCAGTTCAACAGGCTGCTTGAATACATGCGTGTTGATTCTCTGGAGAATATATTGCTTTCTGTTGTCTGTAGTGATCTGAAACGTATAGTTGATATTGCCATGACCGAAGACCTTGCAGAACACCGGCTGGCTTTTAATTTGAAAATGATGAATTGCCTGTTGCATAGACACCTCCAAAGCATGAATAGTCGCATTATAGCAGAGTGCTGGATAAAAAGCAAATCATTTTTTTATTTTTCAGAAGCAGCCCTCCACAAGCGATTGCGTACGGTAGAGCTGTGCGAAGACACCGTTTCGCTCTAAAAGCTCCTCACGGCTACCCTGTTCCAAAATCTTGCCGTCTGCAATCACAATGACGCGGTTTGCGGCGTGGATCGTAGAAAGACGGTGCGCGATAATCAGCGTGGTTCTCCCCTTGGCAAGCTCGTCAAAGGCCTTCTGGATTTTTGCCTCTGTGATGCTGTCAAGCGCGGAGGTCGCCTCGTCCAGAATGAGAACCGGGGGATTCTTCAAGAAAATTCGCGCGATGGAAATTCGCTGTTTTTGCCCGCCGGAAAGCAAGATTCCGCGCTCTCCGACATAGGTATCAAAGCCCTCCGGCATTTCCATGATATCGTCATAGATTTCAGCACGTTTGGCTGCCTCAATCACCTCTGCCTTCGTCGCGTCCGGTCTGCCGTAACGAATGTTCTCCAGCACCGTATCGGCAAAGAGAAACACGTCCTGCTGAACGATTCCGATATTCGCGCGCAGAGAACGCTGCGTGACGTGGCGGATATCCTTCCCGTCAATCGAAATCGTTCCGCCCGTCGTCTCGTAAAATCTGGGAAGCAACTGGCAGAGCGTCGTCTTGCCGCCGCCGGACGGCCCGACCACTGCAACGGTCTCACCGGCATGGATGTTGAGATTCACATCCTTGAGCACAGGGAGTTCTTCTTTGTAGGCAAAATCGACATGTTCAAGGCAAATATCTCCCCGAACTGTCTTCAGAACCTCCGCATCCGGCGCATCCTTTACAGAAGGCTCCGTGCGCATGATTTCAGAAAAGCGATTCAGACCGGCAAAGCCGTTTGCAAGCATTTCAGACAGCGCTGCCATTTTTCGAATCGGGTTGACGAAGGAGGCAATGTAAAGGGAAAACGTAATGATATCGCGGTAGTCCATCTGATCCTTCATGATCAGATATCCGCCGACGGAAATCACGACGACATGTAAAATGGAGGTAAAGAACTCCATCGAAGCGTGAAAGATTCCCATTTCCCGGTGAAATTCGCGCTTGGAGACTTTGAACCGTTCATTGGAATGATTGAATTTTTCGTACTCCGCATCCTCGTTGGCAAAGGCCTTTGAGGTTCGGAATCCGGAAAGTGAAGACTCGATGTCCGCATTAATCCCGGCGGTGCGCTGCTTGACCATCTTGGAAACCTTTCCCATACGCCGACGCCGGACGATCACCACGGACAAACAGATCGGGAACATCAGGCAAACCATCAGCGCGAGCTTCCACTGCACGGTAAACATGATAATCATTGCGCCGATTACCGTAAAGATCGACGTGAAGAGATCCTCCGGGCCGTGGTGGGCCAATTCCGTGATTTCAAACAAATCCGTCGTCAGGCGGCTCATCAACTGACCGGTACGGTTATTGTCGTAGAAACTGAAGCTCAAGCTCTGGAGATGGCTGAACAGGTCGCGCCGAATATCCGCCTCCACACGAATGCCGAAGGTGTGACCCCAGTAGGCAATCACAAACTGGAGCAGCGAACGCAGAAGGTAGCAGAGTACCATAACGCCCATCAAAATGAAAAAGGTCTCATACCGTTTATCCGGCAGAAGCTCATAGAGCGCGGTTCTTGTCACCATCGGAAACGCGAGATCAATCAGGCAGACCAGAAAGGCACAGCACATATCGAGAGAAAACAGTCGCAAATGCGGCTTAAAGTAACTGACAAAAATCCGCATCAGGGATCGCTTTTGAAAACTGTTTGTCTGCAAGTCAATACGCCTCCTTCACAATGGTTTGCATCCAGACGCCGCTGCGGATCATCAGATAGCCCACGACACATTTGATCAACTCCAAGCTCTGACAGCAAAGCACCAGCCCTACGACAGGCATGGAAGTGTATCGGGAGAGAAGATAGGCAACCGGCGCGACGACCACACAAGTAAAGACGGAATCAAACAGGAACGTGATAAGGGTCTTGCCGCCTGAACGCAGCGTGAAATAGGCAGCATTTGCATAGGCTTGCACAGGCATTAAGGCTGCGTTGATCAGGATGAAGCGGGTGGCCAGACGGCGAATTTCCGGTTCCGTATTGTAAATCTCTGGAAACACAGATGCGACTGCCGCCATAATCCCGCCAAAGAGCAGACAGGTAATCTCGGAAAAAACGATCATCTTTCGATCCGTGTCCATTGCCTTCTCGGATTCGCCTGCGCCAAGAAGCTGCCCGACCAGAATCCCAATCGACGCTCCCATCGCTAAAAAAGCTACATTACAGGCGTTTCCGAGGGTAGACGCAATATTCATGGCTGAGACAACATCATAGGCGCGAAGCGAATAACACTGAATCAGCAGCGCCTGCCCCAAGGCCCACAGCGTTTCGTTGAAAATCAGAGGTGTTCCGCGTTTTAAAATTTGCCTCGCCAGTTTTCCGGGAATCCGAAGGCTCCGCCACGCGCCGATAAAGAACGGCACTTGCTTTGGATGACAGTGTGACCAGATCATCACAATGCCGGCCTCGACGAAACGGGAAATCACAGTGGCGACAGCAGCGCCGTCCGACCCAAGCCGAGGCAGACCGAGCTTTCCGAAGATCAAGATCCAGTTACAGACGAAATTCACACCGACAGCAACCAGGCCGGCTGTCATGGGCACCACAGTTTGCCCGGATTCCCGAAGCGTCCCGGCGTAGCACTGGGACAAGGCAAAGGCCGGCAGACCCAACAGCATCAAGCGCAAATAGCTTTCCCCAAATCTGAGACTTTCATCAATATTCGTCTGCATTCCCTCTCCACGCAGGTAAAGGGCCAGCAGGTCCTTCCCGAAGCACAGAAAGATGAAAAGCCCCAGCGCCAGGATTGCCATACATTCGAGCAGCTTGAAGCGGAACGAATGGCGCACACCGTCCATATCGCCCTTGCCGTAGAACTGCGCTCCAAAGATACCGGCGCCGGAAACGGCGCCGAAAACTGCAAGAGAAAAAACAAAGAGGAGTGTATTCGCAATGGATACGCCGGTCATTTCTACCGTTCCGACCCGGCCCACCATGATATTGTCCAGCATTCCGACAAAGTTGGTAATGCCGTTCTGAATCATGATGGGCAGGGCGACGGACAAAGCAGTTTTATAGAACCGGCGATCTCCGATAAACCGGTTCAATCGCATGGGTTACAGTTGCTTCAAAACCGCAAGAAGATACTTCCACGTTCTCGCAGTCGAGGCCACGCTCAGGCGCTCTCTCGTCGTATGGATATCCTGCATGTCAGGCCCGAAGGAAACGCAGTCCAGACCGGGGAGCTTTCCGGAAAACAGACCGCATTCCAAGCCGGCGTGAATTGCCTCCACAACGGGCTTGTGCCCATAGAGATCCTCGAACACACGAACCATCAGATCACGCAGCGGAGAATCCTTGCGGTACTCCCAAGCGGGGTATGCACCGTGCTCGTCATAGGAAGCGCCGTACTTCTCGCCGACGGTCTTAAGCTTTTCGATCAGAGCCAGCTTCTCATCGTTGACGCTGGAGCGCACAGAGAAGGTCATGGTGAGCTCGTTGTCTTCCGTCTTGAGGATGCCGAGGTTGAGCGAGGTCTGTACCAATCCGGGCATATCCTGACTCATGGCCTGAACCCCATTCGGGATATCATTCAACAGGCCGACGACCTTGCGGGTCGAAGCAATATTCATGGCGCGACCGCGGCAGACACAGGCCTCGCAGGTAATTTTAGCCTTGTTCTCTTCCGCAGGAAGCTTCTTGAGGAGTTCTGCTGCCAGCTTCTCAATGCAGTCGATTGCCTCGTCCAAACGATTGTCCGCAACGATCACCTTTGCCATGGTGTAACGCGGAATTGCGTTGTCCTTCTGACCACCGCGGACATAGACCAGACGATAAGGCATCTGCTTCAGCAAACGGTCAAGCAGTTCTGCCATAACCTTGTTGGAGTTGGCGCGGCCCTTGTGAATTTCCGCACCGCTGTGACCGCCCGCCAGACCGTCCACATAGATGTGAATGCCCTTGCCCTCGGCCTTATCGATGGTGATCGGCAGATGCAGACCGGAGGTTGCGCCGCCGGCGCAGCTCACAGTCAGAATGCCTTCGTCCTCGGAGTCACAGTTCAGGAATACACGGCCCTTGAGCAAATCCGGATCCAGAGCAGCCGCTCCGTCCATACCGACTTCCTCATCAACCGTAAACACGCACTCCAGAGGAGGATGCGGAAGATCGTCCGCTTCCAAAACCGCAAGGGCGAACGCAACGGCAATTCCGTCGTCTCCGCCGAGCGTTGTACCCTCGGCCCAGATGTACTCGCCGTCCGTGCGCAGATCGAGCGGATCCTTCGTGAAATCGAAGGAGCTGTCCTTCGTCTTCTCCGCCACCATGTCCATGTGTCCCTGAAGAATCACGACAGGATGCTGCTCATAGCCCTGTGACGCATCCTTGTAGATCACGACATTGTTGACCTCGTCCTGCGCATAACGCAGCCCGTGCGCTTTCGCAAAGCCCACAAGATAATCACTGATCTGCCGGGTATTGCGAGAACCGTGGGGGATTTTGGAGATTTCCTCAAAATAGTATAGCGCCCGTTCGGGCTGAAGTCCTTCCAGCACACGTTTTTGCATGAAAACGCCTCCTATAAAATAATTCCAAACTATTCTATCATAATTTGCAGAAAATGTCTATCTGGAAAGTAAGAAATCCTGCGCGGATTTCTGTTTCTTTTCTCAATCTTCTGGCAATTGAACGCGGAAAACCGTCCGGCCTCTTGTATGCGCCGAACGGTTTTCCGTTTATTTGCCTGAGAGCAGAAAAGGCACAATCAGTTTGCCGACAGATCTGCCTGATGCCGCAGAATTGTCCACGCGGGAACCTGGCACGGAAGCTTCATGAAAAACATCATCTGCGGCGTGCGAACCTCGAAGAGCGGCTCTCCCTCCACGGTACGAAGAGCGGCTGCCGCAAAGGAAAACGGTCTCAGATTCGGGCCAACCGCCTCCAGAGACTCTCCGACAGAAAACTTGTTGCGCAGGCTTACCAACGCATTGCCGTCGGCATCACATTCCTGTACAATTGCCACAACCTGATATGCCCGAATATAACGGGAGTCCTCATAATACTGTCCCGGCTGACCGTAGTAGAAGCCGGTGGAATAATGTCGATGGGACAGTTTCTCAACCTCGTCTCTCCAGACCGGATCCACGGGTCGCCCGGCGGCAACGTCGTCTAAAACGTGTCGATATGCACCGGTAACGATTGCGGCGTAGTAGGCAGATTTCGCACGGCCTTCCAGCTTGATGCAGTCAACACCCACGCGCATCAGATCGTCCAGATGGTCAATCATGCACATATCGCGGGAGTTCATGATATAAGTGCCCTTCTCGTCCTCAAAAACCGGAAAGTATTCTCCGGGGCGTTTTTCCTCCATCAGATAATACTGATAGCGGCAGGGCTGCGCGCAGGCCCCGCGGTTGGAGTCGCGCCCGGTCATATAGTTTGACAGCAGGCAGCGTCCGGAATAGGATACGCACATCGCCCCGTGTGCAAATACCTCCAGCTCCAGTTCCTTTGGTGTCTTTGCACGAATTGCAGCGATTTCATCCAGCGACAGCTCGCGCGCAAGGACAACACGCTTCGCTCCAAGCTCAAACCAAGCCGTGGCGGAGGCGTGATTGGCGACGCTCACCTGAGTAGAGACGTGAAGCTCACAGCGTGGCGCATAGGTCTGTGCCATCCGAAAAGCACCGAGATCTGCGACAATCAGCGCATCCACCCCGGCGTCATTCAGCAGCTCCAAATGTGCAGGCAGCCGCTCCAGCTCGTCGCCTCGCGCCATGGTATTGACCGTCACATGCGTGCGGACGCCGAAGCTGTGCGCGAGCGCAACAGCGCGGGGCAGCTCCTCGGGGGTGAAGTTCCCGGCGAAGGAGCGCATTCCAAATGAGGTTCCGGCCAAATACACGGCGTCTGCCCCGTAGCGAACCGCCATATTCAGTTTTTCCATATCCCCCGCAGGGGCAAGCAGTTCCATTTTTCTCATTTTTCAGATTCCCTCTATCCGGGGATGATGGGTTCATACGCATCCGAGTTCAGGAACGCCGCAAAGTCGTCGGCGTTGGTGAAGAAGTGGTTCAGGCCGTCCACGCCAGTCGCAAAGTAGTAGAAATTGGTGTCCGCCGGGTGAAGGACTGCGCGTATCGACTTGATACCGGGATTGCAGATCGGGCCAACCGGGATACCCCGGTGCAGATAGGTGTTATAGGGGCTGTTGAGCTCCGTGGAAAAGGTTGTCCCAAGCAGTTTTGCGCCGTAGAACACAGTGGAGTCCATGCCGAGTATGGGAACCTCCCAATTGTTCAGGCGGTTAAACATGACGGACGCAACCTTGTCTCGTTCGTCATCGTTTGCTGCCTCTCCCTCGACAATGGAAGCCAGAGTCAGAATCTGGCGCATCGTATAGGGGCTCTCCTCAATCAGTTCCCGTTCTTCCTCGTCCAGACGAGCGTCAAAGGTTTGCAGAAGCTTGGAAAGAACACGCTCCGGCTCATCCTTGAGGTAGAAAATATAGGTATCCGGGAACAGATAGCCCTCCAGACGGTTGCTTGCTCCATAGGGGATATCCTTCAAAAAGTCAAATTCAAAATGATAATTGGCTGCGGTTTCCTCCAGCTTTTCCTTCGAGCAAACACCGTTTTCCTCAAGCAGGTCGAAAATGTCAAAGCAGTTTGCGCCCTCGCGGATCATCACCGTGACCGTGCCGCGAGAACTGGCGCTGGCCATCAGATTGTTGACAAGCGCGTGGTAATCGCAGGTCAGATTGATGTTGTAGACGCCGGGGTCAAAATAATGCTCCGAGCCGCTGAACTTACAGTAGAGCTTAAAGAGCCACTCATATTCAATGGCGCCAACCTCCTTCAGCGTCGCGGCAATATCCTCGAGGTCGTCCGATTCATTGATCACGACCTCGACTTCCTGATCCGGACGGGTCAGGGCAAGCACGTCGTCCGCCAGCTTCCAGCCAATATTCGAGACGAGAATTCCTAGTCCAACCGCAATGGCCAGCGCCGCCGCAAGCCAAAACAGATGGGGAAACCGGATTCGCTTGATGTGCCGCTTTCTGGCCTGCGCACGCTCAGGCGGTTCTGCACCCGGCTCTCTGTATTCTCCGTAGTCGTCGAAGGTCGTTCCGAAGTCAGGCGTAAAAGCCTGCGACTCCTGATCTTCGGTGTGTTTGGATTCATCCGTCAAGGTCGTTTCCTCCCTCCATGCATCGTTCAGCGCGAAAAGACGATTTGCGCAGCAATCCGCCTGGCTTCCTCCTCGCCGCAAAGCGCTTCGAGCAATGCCAGCGAGAACTCCACCGAGCTGCCGGCGGCGCGCCCGGTAATCACGCGATCATGGCGTACAACGCCGGCATTCACCAGCTTCGCATCGCCCATCTCCTTCTCCTTGGTCGGGTAGCAGGTCGCCGGTACGTCGGAGAGAATTCCAAGCTTTGCAAGGATCGTCGGAGCAGCGCAAATTGCACAGACGAATTTTCCTGCTTGCCAAGCCCGCTTTGTCAGCTCCAGCGCGGCGTCGCAGTGCAGAATGGACTCCACTCCGCGCAGTCCGCCCGGCAAAACCAGCATGTCCATCATTTCCATGTGCACTGCGTCCAGTGGAATATCAGGGCGAACCGTAATCTTGTGTGAGCCGACGATTTCCATCCCGTTGACGCCAACCAGCGCGACCTCAACCCCTGCACGCCGCAGCAAATCACAGGGCGTCAGGGCTTCGATTTCTTCAAAGCCGTTTCCAAGCAAAATATAGACCATTTTGCGAAGCTCCTTTCCTTTTGACCGATCAGTCTCAATTCTCATACCCGTTCAGGTCATGACAAACACGGTCACAGCCCTCCGGTGGAACCGTTTTCCAAACGCCGCCGTCAGGCGTTCTGCTTCCTGCTGAACACCGCCTTGCAGATATACTTGGGCAGGCGCATCATGCGTCCAATCCGCTTCGGCTCCCGGCACAGGCGATAGAGCCATTCGAGCTGGAGGCGGATCATCCACTTCGGTGCCCGCTTCACATTCCCGGCAAAGCCGTCGAGACTGCCGCCGAGTCCTGCCATCAGACGCACCTCCGGCAGCTCGTTGCGATGGGAAAGCATGAATCTTTCCTGCTTCGGAGAACCGAGACAGACGAAAACAGCCTGAGCGTCAGCGGCGCGAAGCTTCTCGATTGCAAGCTGATCGTCCTGAAAATACCCGTCTGCCGTGCCGCAAATGACAAGACCCGGCGCGATTTCTTCCATTTTTTTTGCTGCCTGCTCTGCGACGCCCGGCTTGCTGCCAAGCAGGAACAGGCGCGTTCCCCGTCGGGCAAACACTGCAAGCATTCTTGTCGCAAAGTCAATTCCTGCAACCTTTTCCTTCACCGGCGTTTTGCGAAGCTTAGACGCCAGAACCACACCGGCCCCGTCAGGGAGCATCATATCTGCCTCGTTGAGCATGTTGCAGAAGGAGGAATTCTTCGTTGCGTCATAGGCAATCTCGGCATTGGGCGTCACGACCACAGCAGGTCGATCTCCGTCGAGAAACGCTTCTCCCTGCCGCACAGCTTCCGCCATCGTAACATTATCAAAACACAGGCCCATTATCTCTGTTTTCATGAATAGTACCTCAATCGTATCTTTCTTCTGCCTCGGTTTGTCCGCCACTGACGCACCGGTTTTCCCCCGAAGGGCATTCGAAGGCGCTGTCTTTTTTTGAGAAAGCGGAACGCTTCCCCATCTCTATTAGTATACCAAACATGTTCAAAAACATCAAGCATTATTTCTCGATCGAATCATGTTCCTGTTTTCCTGCTTTTTCAGATTCTTTGCGAAAAAAAGTCACTTTTCCATTTACAAAACGAAAAAAATCTGTTATATTGAATGTGTCAAATTACGGGACTCGTTCCCTTTGATTAGGAGGTAATTCCCTTGCAACGTAAATTCAAAACCATGGACGGCAATACCGCTGCCGCGCACGTGAGCTATGCGTTCACTGAGGTCGCCGGTATTTATCCCATCACGCCGTCCAGCCCCATGGCCGACTATGTGGACCAGTGGTCCGCACAGGGTCGTGAGAACATCTTTGGCAACCGTGTCAAGGTCGTTGAGATGCAGTCCGAGGCCGGCGCTTCCGGCACGGTTCACGGCGCTCTGGCCGCCGGTGCTCTGACCACCACCTACACCGCTTCTCAGGGCCTGCTGCTCATGATCACCAACATGTACAAGATCGCAGGCGAGCTGCTTCCCGGCGTGTTCCACGTTTCCGCCCGTACCGTCTCGACCCATGCACTGAACATCTTCGGTGATCACTCCGATGTTTACGCCTGCCGTCAGACCGGCTTCGCCATGCTCTGCGAGACCAACCCGCAGGAAGTTATGGACCTCAGCGCCGTTGCCCACCTTGCAGCGATCAAGGGCCGCGTTCCCTTCATCAACTTCTTCGATGGCTTCCGCACCTCCCACGAGATTCAGAAGATCGCCATTTGGGATTACAAGGATCTCAAGGACATGGTGGATATGAAGGCGATTGAAGAGTTCCGTCAGCACTGCCTGAACCCCGAGAGACCCGCCATGCGCGGCTCCCACGAGAACGGCGACATCTTCTTCCAGCACCGCGAGGCCTGCAACAAGTACTACAACGCGCTGCCCGCCATCGTTGAGTCCTACATGAAGAAGGTCAACAAGAAGCTCGGCACCAACTACCAGCTCTTCAACTACTACGGCGCACCCGACGCTGACCGTGTCATCGTTGCCATGGGCTCCATCTGCGACGTGGCCGAGGAAGTCATCGACTACCTCAACGCGCACGGCGAGAAGGTCGGTCTGGTCAAGGTTCGCCTGTTCCGGCCCTTCGTGGCAGAGAAGCTGCTTGAGGCCATTCCCGCGACGGCCAAGACCATTGCTGTTCTTGATCGCACCAAGGAGCCCGGTTCTCAGGGCGAGCCTCTGTACATGGATGTTGTGACCGCTCTTGCCAACGCCGGCAGAACCGACGTTGTCGTGACCGGCGGCCGCTACGGTCTCGGCTCCAAGGATACGCCTCCCGCTTCCGTCTTCGCTGTCTATGACGAGATGAAGAAGGCCAACCCCAAGCGTCAGTTCACCATCGGCATCGTGGACGACGTGACCAAGTTGTCCCTGAGAGAGCGCAAGAACGTCCCCGCCACCGCCGCCAAGGGCACGATCGAGTGCAAGTTCTGGGGTCTGGGCGGCGACGGCACCGTTGGCGCCAACAAAAACTCCATCAAGATCATCGGCGACCACACCGACAAGTATGTGCAGGCCTACTTCCAGTACGACTCCAAGAAGACCGGTGGCGTCACTGTTTCCCACCTGCGTTTCGGTGACAAGCCCATCAAGAGCCCCTACTACATCAACAAGGCCGACTTCGTTGCCTGCCACAACCCCTCCTACATTACCAAGCACTTCCCCATTGTCCGTGATGTGAAGCCCGGCGGCGTGTTTATGATCAACTGCCAGTGGGATATGGCGGAGCTTGAGCATCATCTTGACGCCGCTTCCAAGCGTTACATTGCCAAGAACAAGATCCAGCTCTACACCATCAACGCCATCGACCTTGCGATTCAGGTCGGCATGGGCAAGCGCACCAACACCATCCTCCAGTCCGCTTTCTTCACGCTGGCCAAGGTCATGCCGCAGGAGGAAGCCATTGGCTACATGAAGGACGCTGCAACCAAGTCCTACATGAAGAAGGGTCAGGACGTGGTTGACTGCAACCACCGCGCGATTGACGCCGGCGCAACTGCTTTCGTGAAGATCGACGTTCCCGCCTCCTGGCTCGACGCCAAGGACGAGACCGACGAGCTCAAGCTTGAGGGCAAGCCCGAGCTGGTCAAGATGGTCAAGGACGTACTCATCCCCGTGGACAAGATGGACGGCGATTCCCTGCCCGTTTCCGCCTTCACGCCTTATGTGGACGGCCAGTTCGAGCTGGGCGCTTCCGCTTATGAGAAGCGCGGCGTTGCCGTGACCGTTCCCGAGTGGGACGCCAACAAGTGCATCCAGTGCAACAACTGCGCATTTGTCTGCCCGCACGCTACCATCCGTCCCTTCGCGCTGAGCGCAGAGGAAGCTGAGAAGGCTCCCGCCGACGCCAAGCTGGTTGACATCAAGGCCGGCAAGGGCAAGGGCGTCTACAAGTACACCATGGCTGTTTCTCCGCTGGACTGCAT
>JAFYGM010000086.1 GCA_017543225.1 Oscillospiraceae bacterium | reverse complement strand
CCAGTTGCTTTGAGAGGATATACTCATTTTTCATGGTACGCAGATATTGACAGAGCTTCACGATTCGGACTGCAAAATGATAGGATTTATTCTGAATCATGCCAAATCACCTCTCAAAAGCGGATGAATCGTTGAAAATGGAAAGATGACAATGCGTGGAACGATACCGTCCCTGTGAATTGTCAACTGTCAATTGTCAACTGTCAATTGTCAACTGTCAACTATTTCACGAAGCTGTCATACAGTACGCGCACGGCGGCGGCAAAGTCCTTGCCGTCTACGCCGAGGATGACGTTGACCTCGCAGGGGCCCTGCGAAATCAGGCGGATGCGGATGCCCTCGCGCCCGAGGGCTGTGAAGATGCGGCCCGGAATTTCCGGGCGGTTTGCCATGCGGCGGCCCACTGCCGCCACGATTGCCAGATCCTTTGTGATCTCCACGCGATCCGGCGAGAGCTTTTCCTCCAACTGTGCGACGGCGCTGTGCAGAACCTTTTCGAGCTTGGAGCCGGACACGACCAGCGAGAAGGTGTCAATTCCGTTGGGCGTGTATTCGACCGCAAGACCCAGATTCTCGAAGATTTCAAAGACCTTGCGAATTGCGCCGACCTCGGAGCTCAGGCCCCGTTTGGAGATGGAGACCACCGAATAGTCCTTCTTCCCGGCAATGCCGGTGATGAAGCGGCGCTCGTCGTCGCCGGACAGCTCCTCGTCGAAGCGCTCAAGAATCATCGTGCCCGGATGAGAGGGGTCGTTTGTGTTTCGGATGTTCAGGGGGATGTTCTTTTCCGCGACCGGGAAGATTGTGTCCTCATGGAGCACCTGCGCGCCGAGATAGCTCAGCTCCCGCAGCTCGGAATAGGTCAAGCGGGGGATCGGCTCCGGATTTTCCACAATGCGCGGGTCCGCCATCAGAATGCCGGAAACGTCGGTCCAGTTCTCGTACACGTCCGCATCCAGAGCGGCGGCAGCCAGTGCGCCCGTGATATCGGAGCCGCCGCGGGAAAAGGTGCGGATGCTGCCGTCCGCCATCGCTCCGTAGAAGCCGGGAATCACCAGCCTGCGCCCCTCCGCCAGCTTGCGCAGGGCTGCATAGGACCATTCCCGATCCACGCTTCCGTCCATGCGGAAGCGGAGCCACGCGGCAGCGTCCACGAAGTCAAAGCCCAGATAGTCCGCCATCAGCCGGGCGGAGAGATACTCGCCGCGGGAGGCCAGCGCCGCCTCGGACATGCCGTTTTCCATCTCGGTGCGAATGGCGGCAAGCTCGGATTCCAGCTCGGTTTTCAGGCCCAGCGCGTCGCGGATTTCCAGATAGCGCTGGGAAATCATGCCAAACACCGCGTCGCAGGAGACTCCGTAGCGAACGTGGGCGTGGCAGAGATAAAGCAGATCGGTGATCTTGTGATCGTCCTTGCTGCGCTTTCCGGCGGCGGACACAACCACCACCCTGCGGGAGGAATCCTGCTCCACAATGGCCTTAATCTTTTGGTATTGGGCGGCGCTGGCCATCGAGGAACCGCCGAATTTCAGAACCTTCAACATAGGCATACTCCTTTCTGCCTTATTGTATGCGCCGGGCGCGGCAGAGGTCAAACACTGTCGTGTTTTGGCGGATTGGCTGCCCGGTCGGGCTTTGGCGGATGCTTGGGGCGGACGCTCAGCCAATAGTCAATCTTCCCTGTGCCGAGTCCCTCGACGGTAATGTCGTAGGCCACGTGGAGGGTGCCGCCCATCAGGGTCATCTCGTCCTCGACCGCCGTGGTATGCACGGTAATCATCAGGGCCCCCTCGGGGGCGTTGTAGAGCGAGGCGTGTACCTCTCCGGGGATGAAGACCATCTCGTTGGTCACGCGCCCGGTTCGGCGGAGAATGACCCGATCCCGCCGCAGCTCAAAGACGGTCTCGGTTCCGGCAAGGCCGGTCAGCTCCGATTCCGCATAGCGCAGGAAGAGAATGCCGCCCTCGCCGGTCAGCTCCGCCTCGGTGGTGAGCAGAATCTCGTCGGGCGCATGCTCCTGATAGCGCTGCACGCCCTTGACATCCAGCAGAAAATCACGCGCCATAGCGGGCCTCCAGCGCCAGTGCAATCAGCCGGTCCAGCAGCTCGGAATAGGGAATGCCGCTGGCCTCAAAGAGCTTGGGATACATGGAAATCGAAGTGAAGCCGGGCAGGGTGTTGATCTCGTTGAAGACCACTCGCTCATCGTCGAAGCCCACGAAGAAGTCCACGCGGGCCAGACCCGAGCAGCCCATCGCCTGATAGACCCGCACGGCGGTCTGCCGCACCTCCTCCGCCGCATCCTCAGAGATGCGGGCGGGGATATAGAGCGTGGAGGTATCGGTCAGATACTTGGTTTCATAGTCGTAGAATTCCGCGCCTGCGTCGATCTCGCCGCAGATCGAGGCGGCAGGGGTGTTGTTGCCCAGCACGGCGACCTCGACCTCGCGCCCGCGGATGAATTCCTCTACCAGCACCTTGCTGTCAAAGCGGACGGCGTTCTCCAGTGCAGCCAGCAGAGCCTCGCGGCCTCTGGCCTTGCTCACGCCGACGGAGGAGCCGGTTCCGGCGGGCTTGACGAAGACCGGATAGGAGAAGCGGGATTCCACGCGATCGAGCGCCTCCTCGGGATGCTTGCGGAGCTGTTCGCGGGTGACCAGCTCCCAATCGGCCTGTCGCACGCCGGTCATGCCGGCGATCAGCTTGGTCAGGCACTTATCCATACAGGCGGCGGAGGCGGCGACGTGACAGCCCACAAAGGGAATGCCCGCAAGCTGGAGCAGACCCTGTACCGAGCCGTCCTCCCCGTTCTCGCCGTGGAGGACGGGGAAAACCACGTCGATCCGCTCACGCACCACATGGTCGCCCTCGAAGGAGAGCAGGCCCTGTCCCCGGATCGGGGAAATGGCGGCGTTGCGGTTGCCGGGGTGGTCGCGCCAGGAGCCGGTCGGCAGCTCGGAGTAGTCCTTGCCGCCGAAGAGAATCCAGTTGCCCTCCTTGGTAATGCCGACCGGATAGAGATTGTATTTCTCCTGGTCCAGATGGTTCAAAACGGACTCCGCAGAACGCAGAGAGACCTCGTGCTCCGGAGACACGCCGCCAAACAGAACACAGACGTTGCGTTTTTTCATGGAAACTACCTCACATTGAAAATCAATTTTACTATACCGCAAAAGCGTGGCTAATACAAGCTTTTTTTAACGCAGGAGCCGACGGGGGAAGTGCGCAGAGAGAATGGGAAGGAGCAGATTGATAGTTGATAGTTGACAATTGACAGTTTCGGAGTTTTCCAATTCTGGCGAATTGGAAAAGGGAAATTGGCGCCGCTGCCGAACGTGGGTGCGTTTCGGCGTGTGCGGGGCGGCTACGCATCCGTTCCCCCATCCTGTCATTCTGAGCGGAGCGAAGAATCCGTTCCCCTCCGTATCGTTACGTGTGAAACGTGAGAGCATTGATGTCGCCTTAACTGTCAATTATCAACTGTCAACTGTCAACTGTCAATTCGAACGCACCCCTGAAATGAAACCTTCAGCTCACGGCACGTCCTCGTTGATCTCAAAGTCCGTGTCGTCCAGCCGTTCGGGGTGGAGCAGGAGCTTGTGGAAGAACTTGATGCCGGAGGCGTAGTAGAAGCCGTCCACGATGCGCTCATCGACGTTGTAGGTATAGTCCACATACTTTTTGGAGACCACCGTGCCGTCGTCCAGAATCTCGTTGACGCGCTCCTTCCGCCCGAAGGCGAGGAAGAGCGGCAGGTTGCCGAAGTTGTACAGATGATGGTAGACCGCCGGAATGCCGAGCGAGCCCATCGAGGTGAAGAAGATCGAGCCGTGGAAGGGGCTGACCTCCAGAATGAAGCGCGGCAGCAGGCCGAAGTAGTCGAGCAGCTTCAAAACCCAGACCACAAACTTCAGCAGAACGCCCGGAATCAGACCGAAGAGGGCGATTGTTCCGTCCAGACTGGAATCCAGCTCCATCGACTTCTTGGCATCGTCCACGGCGGCGTGGAACTTGCGGTAGATCTCGTCGATCGAGTCGCTGGTTTTGATGTGCAGCTTGATGACGGTTTCCGGAGAGTTGGTGGACATCTCCTTCTTGACCGTCATGCAGAACTGCACCTCGTCGCCGCGCTGGTAGATGCGCTCGCCCGCGATGAAGCGGTTCAGGCCGGGGTATTTGGCCACGGTGCGCACGTAGGCCGTCAGCAGGGCCTCGGTGATGCTGAACTGCGCAAAGCCCTGCGCGCGCTTGGCGCGGATATACTTTTCGAGGGCGGTGATCTCGAGCTTGTCGTTGAAGAAGACGTTTGCCTGATTCCGCTCGGGCATGACGTAGGTGCCGACCACGGAGATCGGGTCCAGACTGCGCACCCGCCGCCCGTCAAAGCGGTCGCCCCAGGTCGGATGATACTTCCCGTCGTCCACGCGGCGCAGGGCGAGGCAGAGCGGGAGATAGGCCGCCAGCAGCAGGAGCTCGGGCAGCGCCTCCAGCCAGGCGGGGGCGGATTCCGTCGGATTCTGCACCTTCGGCGCCTCCATCCAGAACAGCCACGCGCCGACTGCCAGCGCAAGCAGGGCAATCCCCCAGCGGGCGCGGAGGGTCGCAGTCAGGGCGGCGCGGATCAGATAAGCCGCGCACAGGGCGGCAAGGGTCAGACCCAGCGCCAGATACCAGGGCAAACTGCCCCAGCCGATCCAGACCCGGCCCAGCAGCAGAACCCAAAAGGGAAGGGTCAGACGATAAATACGCTCCTTGCCGTTGGCAACGAGCTGCCAGACGAAATACAGAGCAGCCAGCATGGGAAGGATGCCCCGAATCCAGAGCATCCAACCGCTCAAGCCCTCCAGGGTGCGGTCAAAAAAGCAGGTCAGCGCCGTGAACGCCAGCACCACGGAAATCCAGACGTGCAGATTCCGGGAATTGACCGTGTAAGCAATGCGTGTCTTCTTCATTTCTGCCACTTCCTATTGAAAATCTATTTCTGTTCCAGCAGCGAAAAGGCCAGATCAAAGTTTTCCTTCGCCAGCTCGCGCAGCCGCCGGGCGGTTTTCGCGCTGTCTTCTGCGTTGAGAAGACCGTCCACAAGGGCCTTCAGGCGGCTTGCGTCCGCCTCCTCCAGCGTGCAGCACAGGCTCTGCTCCATATCGCGCAGAAAGCCGCTCACCTTGGGGTCGTAGGAGACGCCCGCATAGCGCGTACCCTGCGAGGCGGCAAAGATCAGCGCGTGCAGGCGCATGGCCAGCACGGCGTCCGCTCTGCGAATCAGGCCGACCACCATGCCGACGTTGCGGTTGGCCTCCCAGACCGGGCAGACGACCCCAGCTTCGGCAGCCAGCGCCGCAACCCGCCGGCAGATGCTCCGATCCCGCTCCGGCTCCATTGCCAGCAGAACCGGCCGGTATCCATAGGCTTCGGCGGCGTAGCGGGCGGTCTCTGCAAAGGCCTCCGCCAGACGGCTTGCGCCCTCCCACGGACGGGGAGCCAGAATCAATAGCCGCTCCGACGGGGCAATGCCGTGGACGGCGCAGAGGGCCTCCACCGCCACCGGGTCGGCGGGTTGAATCAGAAAGGCCAGATCCGCCGTCACGCTGACCGGAATTCCGGTCACGCCCAGAGATTGCAGCTCGAGCAGGGAGGTGCGATCCCGCAGGCTGATTTGATCCACACATTCCTGAATGATCTGCCTCGCCCGCCTGCGGTTGATCGGGCGGCGGACAGGGCCGATGCCGCAGCCGAACATCATCACCCGGTTGCCCCGGCGCTTGGCGGCGCGGAGGGAATAGAGGTAGTAGCGCAGGGAGCGGGTCGAGGTGGCGTCCTGAATCAAGCTGCCGCCGCCGGAGAGATAGAGCGCCGTGCGGCGCATCAGGCGGTGGAGCCGCCACGGATTGAAGGCGTAGACGCTGCCCACCTCCACATCCCGCGCCGTCCGTGCGGGTGCGCGGGAGGTTGCGTAGATCGGAAGATCGCTGTCGCGCTCGCGCAGCGCTGCGGCAATGGCGGTGAGAATCGCGTCGTCGCCCGAATTGCCCTTGCCGTAGGCCCCGCAGATCAGCACGCCGTCGCGCTTGCGCGACGCGGCGCGGGCTGTACGGCGCAGCACCGTCTGATAGATCTGCTTCTGCCGCTCCAGCATGGCCTCTACAGAGTCGTCGCGCCGCACCTTCTCATAGAGATGGTCGGCATAGAGGCGGATCAGCGCCGGATTCTGCGCCAGCCGGATCATTTCGGCGGCAAGGGCGTCCTCGTTGCGCGGGGGGAAGAGCAGGCCGTTGACCTCATGCTCCACCGGATTCGGGATGTTGCCCAGCCGCGCCGCAATCGTCGCGCAGCGGCAAATCGCGCCCTCCGGCAGGGCGTAGGGGAAGCTCTCGGAGACAGAGACCAGAATATTCACGTCCAGCGACGAGAAAAAGCTTTTTGTATCGGTGATCCATCCGACAAAGACCACGGTTCCGGCGGGGCAGAGCTCCGCCGCCAGCGCCTCCATCCGTCTGCGCTGGGAGCCGTCGCCCGCAATCAGCAGACGGGCCTCGGGGCAGACCGCAGCCGTCCGGGAAAAGGCCCGCAGCAGGGTGCGGATGTCCTTGTCCGTGTCCATGCGGGCTGCGCAGCCGAAAACGGTCAGATTCGCCTGCGGCTCGATGCCGAGGGCGCGGAGGAAGTCCGTCCGTGCCTGCGCCGGTGCGCCGAGGGAAAAATCAATGCCGTTCGGGATCACAAAGGTGCGGTTGGGATCGAAGCCCCGTTCGTGCAGGCGGTCTACAATCGAGGGAGAGACGCCGATCCAGAAATCCATCTGCCGCAGCGCAAGCTTGTTGATGCTGCCGTAGGTCAGCCCCGCCAGCGGGCGGGCTTTGTAGTCCCGGCGATAGTCGCTGTGAACAGTGGAAATCAGAGGCAGACCGACCTTGTGCTTGAGCAGGCTCCCAATCAGGTTGGCTCTGGAGCCGTGACAGTGCAGCAGCTCGAAGCCCTGCTCCCGAATCAGCCGGGTCAGCCTGCGCACCGCGCCCGGAACGGAGGTATCCAGAACCAGCGTGGGGATTCCCAGCGCCTTTGCCTCCTCTGCAAAGGAACCCTCTATAAAGCAGACCAGAAGCACATCCTCGGTTTTGCACAGGCCGGACAGCAGCGTGTGAACGTGGGTCTTCGCCCCGCCCAGCTCGCCGCCGGAAATCATATGGAGGATTTTCATTTGATTCCTCCTCGCTGTAAAGAATCATTACAGGAAGTCATAACCGATTCATGCATCGGATTGATTCGTTTGTTTCACCCTGCGTGCCGCGCAGAGGGCGGCAATGGGGACGACGGTGCAGAGCACCAGACCGAGGGCCAGCTCCCACCACGGAGCCGTGCCGATGCGCAGGGCGATATGGGCCATGCCCGCCAGCGAAAGCAGCAGGGTCAGCACGTCCCAGACATAGAGCGCCGGTCTTACCCGCGCAGGCTGCTTCGCGGCGCGCAGGCTGAGAATGCCCGCGATCAGCTCCGCGAGGGCCCCGACCAGCAGCAGACCGATGCCGATGATGTCGTCGCGGGCGGAGAAAACGCTGTCCGTCGCGGCAAGCAGGGCCACAATGCCTGCCGTTGCCAGCAGATAAAGCACGATCCCCAGCGCCCCGAAGACGATCATCAGCGTTCCGGCGGCGCGGAGCAGCGTGCGCGCAGGGAGAGCAGCTTGTGGACTCATAGGGAATCCTCCTTCAAAGAGTATCGAATGACCGCCGAACCGACGGAAAAACAGCAGGCCAGCGCCGGGTTATCCGGCGGAGAAGGCCGCGCAGAACGGCGCGAGGGAGCAGCGTTCGCAGGCGGGCTTGCGCGCCGTGCAGACGGCCCGCCCGTGCAGGACGATCCGGTGACAGAAGTCGGCGCTCTCCTCCGGCGGCAGCACGGCGCGGAGCTGGGTTTCGCACTTTTCCGGGTCCTTTGTGCCATCGGTCAGGCCGAGCTTGCCGCAGATGCGGATGCAGTGCGTATCGCAGACCACGGAGCCGGGGACGCGGTAGAGGTCGCCCAGCAGGAGATTGGCAGTTTTCCGGCCCACGCCGGGAAGCTTCAAAAGCGCATCCATCGTGTCCGGCACCCGTCCGCCGTAGTCGGACAGGAGCATTTGACAGGCCAGCACAATGTCGCGCGCCTTGTGCCGGTAGAAGCCGCAGGAATGCACCAGAGTCTCCACCTCTGCTACGTCGGCCTGTGCAAAGGCCTCCAGCGAGGGAAACCGCGCAAACAGCGCGGGGGTAATCAGATTCACGCGCTCGTCGGTACACTGGGCCGAGAGCCGCACGGCAATCATCAGCTCATAGTCCCTCTGACTGTGCAGAGCGCAGACCGCCTCCGGGTAGTCTGCCTTCAGCGCTTCTATAATATGCCGCACCTGTTTCGTTTGATCCATATCGTTCCGTCCTAAGCTTGAAATCCGGGAAAAAGAATCCCAAATCGGAGTGCTACTCTTCCTATTATAATTCAACTTTTCAAAAAACGCAACAAAGAACTTTCCATGCGAGGAAAGTTGTGGTATAATCTGAGACAGTTGACAGTTGACAGTTGACAGTTGATAGTTGAGTTGAAAGGGAGAAAAGACCCGTAGTGGCCGCTGAACCGTAGTGGCCGCTGACCACAGCGGCCTCCCTCACGCTCCGCCTGTGGATCTGAACGTAGGGACGAGCATTGCTCGTCCGGCATTCGGAACGAATGCAATTTGCCGCAGGCAAATCCAACGTACCGTACCGCTGCGACGCAGGGAAATCGCCCTGCCGGGCGATTGTTTGCTTCGCAAACGCGGACGAGCAATGCTCGTCCCTACATCCAATTCGTCACGCGGTCGGCGTGGAT
>JAFYGM010000085.1 GCA_017543225.1 Oscillospiraceae bacterium | reverse complement strand
GCACCCTACGGTGGGATCGTTACGCGATCCGCATAACCCCGTGGGGGGCGTTCCGCGATTCGCAGCCCCCGTAGGGGTCGGCGTCCCCGACGACCCGGTGCGGCGTATCGTTCCGCTGGCACGGTGCGTCGGGGACGCCGCACCCTACGGCGGGGTTGTTCCATCTGCATTGCCGGAAAAAAACTTGCATCTCTGCGCCAATTATGGTATTATATCAAATCAGGAACACAATGGGGGTGACGGAATGCAGACGCTTCTGGGCAACGAGAGGCTGAAATCCGGTCTGGCCGCTGCATTTTCCTCGGGGAAGCTCTCCCACTGCTATCTGATCACCGGCCCGGTCGGAAGCGGCAGGCACACGCTCGCCGGCATTCTCGCCGCTGCGATGGAATGCACTGCCGGGAGTCGCCGTCCCTGCGGGGTCTGTCTGGCTTGCAGGAAGGTGCGCGATCGGGTGCATCCCGACGTGATCACCGTGGACGAGCCGGGGAAGAAGACCGTCAGCGTGGAGACGGTTCGCAGAGCCAGAACCGACGTCTATATCCGCCCGAACGAGGGCTTGCGCAAGGTCTATTTCTTCCCCCGCGCGATGGATCTGAACACGGCGGCGCAGAATGCGCTGCTCAAGGTCATTGAGGAACCGCCCGACTACGCGGCCTTTCTTCTGCTGGCGGAGGGGGCCGAACAGCTCCTGCCGACGATTCGCTCCCGCGCTGTGACGCTGCGGCTTTCCCCCCTCTCCGAGACGGTTGGCCTTGCAGAGCTCAGACGCCGCTTCCCGGACCGACCGCAGGCGGCGCTTGTCGATGCGTGGACGCGCGCCGGCGGCTTTCTGGGGCAGGCGGAGACGATTCTGACCGAGGCTTCGGCGCTTGCGCCGGAAACCCTGCGCTTTGCCGACTGCTTTGCCCGCCGGGATCGGCTCGGCCTGACCGAGCTGCTGGTGCCGATGGAGCGGATGAAGCGAGACCAGCTCCAGCCGCTGCTGCTCGAATGGGCGGAGGTCCTGCATCAGGCCATGCTGGTGCGGACCGGTCTGCCCGGCGCGTGGGAGACGGCCCGACAGATCGGATACAGCCGCACGACGGCGGAGGCCCTCCGTGCCAGACAAAGCCTTTGCCGTGCGGCAGAGCTGCTGAACGGCAACGTCAGTCCCGGCGCGGTTTGCGGCGCCTTGCAGGTCTGGCTGGATGAAACGAATTGAAATCAACGATACCGAAAAGGAAGCTTTTATGAAGTACGATTACGAAAAGGAACAAGAAACCGAACAGATGCCCAAGCCAGATGGATCCGCTGCGGTGCCCGCACCGGAATCCGCACCGGAATCCGCGCCGGAATCCGCGCCGGAATCCGCGCCGGAGGCTGCGCCCGTGCGTCAGCCCATGCCAGCACTGACTGCTGTTTCCGCCAAAAAGAGAGCGCCGCGGCTGAATGCAGCGCCCGCTGCGCCGTCGGCCCTGCCTGCGGCCCCGGCAGCCCCGGCGAAGGCGTCCGAAGCCTCGGACGGGGCGCAGAGCGAACCGTCGCCCGATGAGCGCGTGCCGGTCTGCGACGTGCAGTTCCGAGCGGGGAGCAAGATCTATTTCTTCGACCCCGCGGGACTGGAGCTGAAAAACGGCGACCATGTCATTCTCGACACCGCGCGCGGGGCGGAATACGGCTACTGCGTGATCGGCAACCACCGGATTGCCCGGCGGGAGCTGGTGCAGCCGCTGCGCCGCGTCCTGCGGCTTGCAACCGCTGTGGATGAGCGGATCAAGGAGGAAAACGAGAAGAAGGAGAAGGATGCCTTTGCCTTCTGCCTGCGCAAGATTGAGGATCTGGGGCTGGATATGCAGCTCGTTTCCACGGAATGCGCTTTTGACGGCAGCAAGCTGCTGTTCTTCTTCACCGCCGACGCCCGCGTGGACTTTCGCGAGCTGGTGCGCATCCTCGCCTCCAACTACCACACCCGGATCGAGCTGCGACAGATCGGCGTGCGCGACAAGGCCAAGATGCTCGGCGGACTGGGCATTTGCGGACGGCCCTTCTGCTGCGCGAGCTTTCTGGAGGACTTCCAGCCGGTCTCTATCAAGATGGCAAAGACGCAGAATCTCAGCCTGAACCCCGCCAAGATTTCCGGCACCTGCGGACGGCTGATGTGCTGCCTGAAATATGAGCAGGAGGCCTATGAGGATCTGATCAAAAACAGCCCCAAGGCGGAGTCCTTCGTGGACACCCCGGACGGACGCGGCACGGTCACTGCCGTCAACCTGATGCGCCAGAGCGTCACCGTGCGCATGGAGAAGGACGAAAGTGAGCTGCACAGCTACCGCAACAGCGATATTTTAGTGCTGCGCAGCGGCAAGGCCAAGAAAAACGATCCCCCGATCCCCGAGGATCTTGCGCCGATTTCCGGACGGCGCGAGGAGGAGAGAGGCCGCGAGCGCTATTCCCGGCTGGAACAGCGCCTGACCGTAGAGCTGGATGAAGCGGTGCTGGCGGAGGCTGCGCAGGAGGGTGCGCAGGAGCCTCGTCAGAACCAGCGGCAGAGCCGCAGGGAGCGCAGCGAGGAGAACGCCCGCCGTCCGCGCCGCGAGCGGAAGCAGGAGACCGCCACAGCCCCGACGGAAAAGCCGGAGGCCAGGGCCGAAAAGCCGGAGAAGCCGGAGAAGAAGCCCGACACGCATTCCCACCGGAAGCAAAACCGCCCCGCCGAGAAGAGCGGCGAAGCAGCGGAGCGTGAGGTTCCGGTGCGCAGCGAGCACGGCGACCGCCAGCAGCCGTCGCGCCAGCAGCGCCGGCGTCAGCAGCAGGGCAAGCAGGAGCCGAAGCTCCCGCAGACCGAGCAGCCCCGCCGTGTGGCCCCTGAAAAGCGGCCCGAGGAGCAGAACGTCCCCAAGCCGGAGGGCGCAAAGAAGCCCAACAACCGCCGCTTTTACCACAACCGCAAGCCGAAGGGATAAGCTTCGACGCGTGCAGCCAGGCAGACAATCGGAGCGGCTCCGAGCGCTGCGCCTTTGAACAGTTGTTGCAAAAGGGAATCCATGCCTTTTCCGGCGAGAATTCCGCGCCTTTTCGCCCATTTTTTATGCGCTTTCCATAAACATCGAGGCTGTCGCAAACCGTTACGTTTTGCGACAGCCCCTTTTGTGCTTTCCATGCGCCTAGTGTTCCGTTAAGCCTAAAAATGGCATGATCTGCGGCGCAGGATTCCGCCATACTTCGTTGTCGTCCTTGCCGGGCGTCAGCCCGCCTGCGTCCTCCGCCTCGTCTGGCGAAACCCTGCTTGCAGCTAATACAACT
>JAFYGM010000084.1 GCA_017543225.1 Oscillospiraceae bacterium | reverse complement strand
GCCTGCGGCCCACGATGGAAACGTCCTGCGACCTTCCTGCGTGGAGGAGAACGCGACGTTAGATTTGCCTGCAGCAAATTGCATTCGTTCCGAATGCCGGACGAGCAATGCTCGTCCCTACGTTTCGATCGAAACGTTGCCGCGTGCGTCACCTCCATTGTCAACGATCAACTGTTCATTCAACCACGCCCTGAACGGTTACGGAGGGGCTTGGGGCCTTCCTCTTTTTTCGTCGTTTGCCAATACGACTTATACACGAAGGGATTCTTCGCTGCGCAGCGCACGGTCTTTTTCCGCTGCGTCCTGCATAGACTCTACCATCACACCATGGGGGGACCATCAAATGGAGCTTTATGAACTGGGACTGCGGCGGGCCGGGGCGCCGTCGATCCGGGAATTCCAGCGGGAAAACGGTCTTGCGCCGACAGGACGGCTGGACGGACCGACCTGGGCCGCCCTGCTGCCGTGGCTCACCGGCTACCGCTACTACCGCACGGCGCCGGGAGACAACTACAGCCGCCTCGCCGCCCGCTTTGGGACGACGGTGCGTTCGATCATCACCGCAAATCCGAATCAGGACCCCCTGCAGCTCTATGTGGGACAGGTTCTGACCGTGCCGCTGGGCTTCGAGGTCGTTCCCGTCGATCTGCCCTTTACCTATGAGCTGCTGTCGCTCTGTCTGGAGGGACTGCTTGCCCGCTATCCGTTTCTGACCCTGCGCCCCATCGGAGAGACCGCATACGGACGCAAGGTGCAGCAGATTGCCGTGGGGCTGGGGCCGCGCCGCATCCTCTACAACGCCGCCCATCACGCGAACGAATGGATCACCGTGCCGGTGCTGATGAAGTTTCTGGAGCGCTATGCGCAGGCCATCTCGGAGAACGGGCGCATCTTCGGCTATTCGGCTCAGGCGCTCTACCAGCGGACGACCCTGCATCTGGTGCCGATGGTCAATCCCGACGGGGTGGATCTGGTCACCGGTGGCCTGCGCGAGGGCGACCCCGGCTGGGCCGAGGGTCGCGCTCTCGGGGACGCCTATCCGCAGATTCCGTTCCCGGACGGCTGGAAGGCCAATCTGCGCGGGGTGGATCTGAATCTGAACTATCCGGCGTTCTGGGAACAGGCACGGGAAAACAAATTTGCGCAGGGTTATGACCGCCCCGGTCCACGGGACTATGTGGGCCCGGCCCCGCTCTCGGAGCCGGAGAGCGAGGCGATGGTGCGACTGACGGAGCTGGTCAAGCCGCGTCTGACGCTGAGCTACCACAGTCAGGGCAACACCCTGTACTGGAAGTTCCTGCGGATCGAGCCGCCCGGAGGCCGCGCCCTCGGCGAGCGCTTCGCCGCCGTGTCGGGCTACACGCTGGAGGACGTGCCCTACGCCTCGGGATTTGCGGGCTACAAGGACTGGTTCATCCTGACCCGCGACCTGCCCGCCTACACCGTGGAGGTCGGCAGCGGGACCAACCCCCTGCCCCTTTCGCAATTCGGAGATATTTTTGCAAGAAATCTGGGAATACTGACGCTTGGGCTTGCGGAAGGATAAATCTTTTAATAGAATGGTGGGGATTGCTGCAACAATCCCCGCTTTTTTTCGTCATATATAACAAGGGCTTTTTTGCACCCCAGAAAAGAGAACGCATATTGGAGAAGTGTCAAAAGCGTAATTGCTTTTTAATCACTTCTGTGGTAGAATAACAACGCCATAAAAACACACCCTCTGCGAGCAAAAAAACGATACAAGAAGGAGAAATGAAATGAACGTCATCCAAAAAATCATCGCGGAACTGCGGAAGGCCGTGCAGGGGAAGGATCAGGTATTGCTCTGGATCTTGATGACGATTCTCGCAGACGGAAACGTGCTGCTCGAAGACATTCCCGGCGTCGGAAAGACCACGATTGCGCTGGCCTTCTCCCGCGCCCTCGGTCTGGATTATGGGCGTGTGCAGTTCACCCCCGACGTGCTGCCCTCGGACATCACCGGCTACTCTGTCTATGACAAGCAGAGCGGCAAGATGGTCTATCAGAAGGGCGCGATCCTGTGCAACCTTTTCCTTGCGGACGAGCTGAACCGCGCCACCTCCCGTACCCAGTCGGCCCTGCTCGAGGCGATGGAGGAAGGGAACGTCACCGTGGACGGCGTGACTCATCCGCTTCCCCGGCCCTTCACGGTCATTGCCACCCAGAACCCCACCGGCGCAGCCGGAACCCAGCTTCTGGCCGACTCGCAGATGGACCGCTTCACCGTCCGCCTTTCCATCGGCTACCCGAAGCCGCAGGATGAATTGGAGATGGTCACCGTCCGGCAGGGCGGCGCAGACCCGCTTCATTCCGTGCAGCAGGTCGTGAGCCGTGCCGAGCTGATTGCCATGCAGGACGACGTGAGCCGCATCTACGTCAAGGAGTCCGTCCTGCGCTATGTGGTGGAGCTGATCGGCCGCACCCGCCAGCACACCATGATCCAGCGTGGCGCGAGTCCCCGTGCCACCCTTGCCGTGGTTGCAATGGCAAAGGCCACGGCCTACATGAACGGACGCGACTATGTTCTGCCCGCCGACGTAAAAACCGTCTTTGCCGGAACCGTTGCACACCGTCTTCTTCTGACCGCCGACGCGCAGGCGGAGGGCGTGCAGGCGGAGGCCCTGCTCAACGGATTGCTCTCTGCAGTTCCGGCCCCCGGAGTATAAGTCATGGCGACCAACCGAATGCTCTATCTGGGGCTGCTGGCCCTGAGCGTGACGTTCTATTTCGCCAGCAAAATCTGGTTTTCATGGCTGCTGCTGGCACTGGTGCTTGCGCTTCCGATTCTGAGCTTTCTTTGTTCGCTCCCCGTGATGCTCACCTGCCGTCTGACGGTGCGCGCGCCGGACACCGTTGAGCAGGGAGAGGCTGCTTCTCTTCGCATCGGAATCACTGCCTTCCGCTTTCTGCCCCTGCCGGAGATACGCATCCGCCTGAACCTCCGCACCAGAGATCAGGAGAAGGATCTCCGTTTTCTCAGTCATCTGTCCCGTGCGGGCGGCCTGCTGACCCTGTCCACCGACCAATGCGGCTTTATTGTCCCGGAATTCCGCCGGGGCTGGGTCTATGACGCCCTGGGCCTGATTCGTCTGCCCCTGCGGATGCCGCAGCCCCACCCCATCGCCATTCTGCCGCCTTCCATCCAGCCCGACATCAGGCCCCGTCTGGAGAACTTCTTCCAGCAGCAGATGAAGCCCAAGTCCGGCAGCGGGTTTTCCGAGCAGCACGATCACCGGGCCTACCGGCCCGGCGACCCGGTGAAAAACATTCACTGGAAGCTGTCGCTGAAATCCGACGCTCTCATCGTCCGCGAGCCGCTGGAGCCCGTGCGCAGAAGGATCATTCTGGCGGTTCGCACGCCTCGCGGCAAAGACGAACGCGCACGGACGCTGGGCACCTTCCGCTATCTCAGCGGCTGGATGCTTGAGCACGGAATCGTCTTTGAAGCAGTCTGGATGGAGGACGGCAAGCTCCGTCAGGCGCCGGTCAACACGGAGAAGGATTTGCTTTCCGTGCTGCGCGATACCTGTCTGGTTCCGGAATCCTCTGCGGATCTGCCCTGGCCCCTGCCGCTCAACGCCGATCTGATCTGTCCGGTCGGGTCTGAAAGGGGGAGCGTCTCTTGAATTTCAAATCTTCGATTTCCCGCTTTTTTCTGGAGCTTTGCCTGATTCTTCTGGGCGTTTTCGGCTCCCTGCTCTGTCTGACCTCCGCCTTTTCCCTTCCGATGCCGGCAGAGCTCTGGATCATCGTACCCTTCCTCGCCGTCTTCAACTGCATCCTGTTCAATCGGAAGAAGCTCGGACGCTACAGTGCCCTCGTTCTCCTGTTCATGCTGCTTCTGATGCTCTATCTGTCGTGGGACGTGGTGGTGGAGAGCTTCCGCAATCTCTGGGGCGCGCTGCTCCAGTACTTTGCCAGCGGCTATGACATGCTGCGCAACTATCTGCCCGAGGAGCCCATCGACCCGAACGCCACCGGCGCAGCCATGATCGCGCTGGCGATCATTCAGACCTATGTGGTCAGTCTCTCGGTGCGGCAGTGGCGGAGGGTTCTGCCTGCGGCGCTCGTCCTTCTGCTCGGCGTTCTGCCCTGCTTTATCCTCACGGACACGCCGCCCGATCTGCTGCCGCTGATGGCAGTCATCTTCTCCCTGCTGACGCAAACCTACAGTCAGTCGGTTCGCCGCCGCGATCTGGGCGAGGTCGTCAAATCCCTGTGCCTGTCCGCGCTGCTGTCCGCCGCCATTTTGGGCGGCCTGCTGCTGTGCTTCCCGCAGGAAACCTATGAGCCGCCGATCACATGGGAGTCTCTGAATACCTGGATGAGCAACATGTCCAACCAGCGCAACAATCAGGGCAACCTCGACGCCGGTCTGACCGGCAATCCGAGCGTCATTGAGCTGAATGAGCTCGGCGCGCTGCCGAATCACCCCTTTACCTGCCTCTACGTCCGCTCCTCTCTCGCCGGTGCGCTCTATCTGCGCGGCACCGTTTACACCGGCTTTGACGGAAGCGTGTGGAGCAGAGGCGAGCCCGGAACCTGGAGCGAATCCGACCTCTTCCCCTATCTGGACAAGGACCCCGCTTTTTGGCGGTACAAAACAGCTCGGGATCACGACGACAGTTCCCTTATGACCGTTTCTCCCGCGCCTTTGGGTCTCAGCAACGCCATGAAGACCGCCGCCCACGTTGAAATGGACGGGTCGTATTCTGCCGGCTATCTGCAAATTGAAACCGTGGGCATTGAGCCGATGCTCTTCACGACCTACCAGAACACCTCTCTGCCGCAGGGCGCCGTCGTGGGCGACGACTATGTGCGAAATACCGAGGAGCTTCAGGTCTACTCGATGAACTACCTGATGAACCCGCCCAGTCTCACCGACCCTGGGCAGAGCAACTCTTCGCCCTATGAGGAATGGGTTCTGCAGAACTGTCTGTATGTGCCGGAGGAGACCCGCGCGGGCGTCCTTGCGTGGTGGCAGACCCACGGGCAGGATGTCCGCCCGCTTGACCCCGATTCCCGCGCTATGAATGTGACGGACCCCGAATCCGGTTCGCTTCTCTATGTAGAAGCCGATACGGTTCGCTTCGCAACGGAGGTCGCAAAGTGCGTCTCCTCCTCTGCGGCGTACAGCCGCAACCCGGTGCATGTTCCCGCTGGCGCGGATTTCTGCACCTGGTTCCTCAACGAAGCCAAATCCGGCTACTGCGTCCACTTTGCCTCCTCCTGCGTCGCCCTGCTGCGCGCACTTGGCATCCCGGCCCGGTATGTTTCCGGCTACGTCTGCACACTCGAAGCCAACAAGAACGCCCCGGTCTCCAATTTGCAGGCCCATGCGTGGGTCGAGATCTGGAGCGGCGGACGCTGGCTCTGCATCGAGCCGACGCCCTCCGACGCAACGGAATTCACCGGACGGGTCTTCTTCGGAACCGTGCTCCCCGAGGAATCCCTTGTCCCGCCGGACACCGAGCCGCGCCCGACCACAGCGCCGGTCACGCAGCCTCCCGCCACATCCAGCACCGAAGCGCGTCCTCCTGCGGAGCCCGAGAAAAAGCCGGTCGATCTGACGCCGCTTTGGATCTTCCTCGGCGTGATCGGTACAGTGGCCCTGTTCCCGATTCGCCGGACGCTCCTGCTGCGCCGCTGGCACAGACGGCTGCGCCGTGTGGACAGCAATGCGCGCGCAAAAATGATGTACCGTCGGATGCAGCGGCTCAGCCGCCTGAGCGGTGCCGGAATTCCGGAGAACGTGGAAGCGCTTGCAAACAAGGCAGCCTTCAGCCAGCATACAATCTCCCCGCCGGAGCTGGAAGAGCTGCGCCTTGCGCTGAAATACCAGTCGGCCCGCGTCTCCATCGCAGGCTTCTGGAAAAAGCTCTACGCAAAATACCTGCTTGCAATCCTGTAAAAATCGGCCCGTCCCCGCGCATCTGCGGGAACGGGCCATTTCTTTGCGGAAGGTTCGTAGGGAAGGCTCATGCCCGCACAGCGGGACGAGCCTTCCGCTCCGCCGCAGGCGGAGAACGCTCCGTGTCCGCGCATCGTTGTCGCTCTGCGAGCGACCGGCAGGCTCGTCCCCGCCTTTGGCGGGGCATGAGCCTGCCCTACGGAACGGGCCGCGCGGGGACGGGCCACTTTTTTCACGGAAGATAGGCGCTCGGGTCCTGAGGGACGTTGTTTTTGTAGACGGCAAAGTGCAGGTGCGGCGCGTCACCGACCTCTCCAAGCGCGGTCTTGCCGACGGTTCCGATCGTCTGCCCTGCGGCAACGTGATCTCCGGCGGCGACGGGAACCTCCTCCGCCAGATTCGCGTAATGCGTCACGAAGCCGCCGGTGTGCTCCACGGTCACGGTTTGCCCCAGCAGATCATCTGCGAACACCGAAAGCACCGTCCCCTCCGCGACGACGTGCACCTCGCTGCCCTCCGGCGCGGCAAGATCAATCCCGGCGTGGGTGCGCCAGTCCTTTGTCGTGGCGTTATAGGCCAGCTTGTCCATGCTGTAGCCCGCCACAATCGTACCGTCCACAGGGCGGCACAGCACCTGCCCTGGGCGGTTGGGCGTTTCCTGTGCGGACGCAGGCTGCTCCGTCGGGGTCAGAAGATCGGTCTGCGCGTCAGCTTGCTGCCCGGTGCGCTTTCCGGGCTTCTTCTCCGCGTCACCCGCAGGCCGCGCCGTCTCCAGCGACTTTGGCAGGGTGGGCAGAACCGCGGCCTGCACCGCATCCGTTGGGGTCGATGTGTTCTCGTCTGCACGCAGACTGCGGACAAAGAGCCAGCCGGAAATCGCCACTGCAGCCAGACAGACGCTCAGCGCCAGCAGATAACCCTTTTCCTTCGCCATTGCTTTCAATTCCTGTTTCCATTTCATGCGTATGCACCTCCGCTGACAGTATGCCCGCCCACGGAAGAATTATACAAATTTGGAAAAGGAAGCAGAGAAAAAGGAAAGTCGGCTCGCAGCTTCCCGCGAACCGACTTTCCTTTTTTGCAGATTACTTCTTCCGCTTCTCGATCAGAAGCAGAATCGAAAGCGTCGCCAGAGCGACCAGAGAGATCAGAAGCAGCCAGCCGCCGGCGGACAGGCTGGTAGAGCAGTCGATCCAGACGATGACGAAGATCAGAAGGATGACCGCAGCAGCGCCGGCGAGGAAAAACCACAGCCACTTGAAGGTGAACTGATTGAAATAGTCCAGCACATAAAAGGTGATGCACAGGGTGAACAGCACGGTCATCACCGTGGCAAAGAAGGGAGAGCCGTATGCAAACTGGACGCTGCCGTAGCCAATGGAGAACACCTTCAGCAGGGAGAGCAGGAAGCTCAAAACGAACAGACCGCCGACGATGGGGTAGAAGGTTTTTTCAAGGCCCTGCATGGCATTGAGCTTTCCGAGCAAGCCATCGGCGGAAGGCGCCGCCTTGGCGGGACGCGCAGCGGTCTGCGCGGCTGCGGCAGGCGCGGCCTCGGCGGGTGATTCACTCATGCGGTTGCCGCAGTTGGGGCAGAAAGGCTGACCGTCGTCTACGTGGGTACCGCACTTTTCACAGAACATAGTCTTTCCTCCAATCGTTTCAAATTCAGATTTTGGTACAACAACAGTTTGTTGTGTTTATATCATACTCTCATTTGTACGAAATGTCAATGCACGGAGAAAAAATAATCCCCGCACGCATCGTCTTCGCGGGAATCCGGCACGTTTGCGGAATACAATGAAGGTGAAACCCAATCACGGAAACCGGAGGAATGTGCATGCAAAAGCGGTTGTTTCCTGCGCCGCGCAGGGCGGGCCAGATTCTGCTCCTGCCGCCGGAGCAGATTCGCCCCAATCCCGGACAGCCCCGGCGCGCCTTTGACCGGGAGAGCTTGCAGGAGTTGGCGGCCTCCATTGCCCAACACGGGCTGCTCCAGCCCATCACCGTGCGTCGGCAGGGAGATTGCTATGAGTTGGTCGCCGGGGAACGGCGGCTGCGTGCCGCCCGCATGGCGGGACTGGCGGAGATTCCCTGCATCCTGCTGTCGCTGAACGAGGAGCAGAGCGGCCTGCTGTCGCTGGTGGAGAATTTGCAGCGGCAGGATTTGGACTGCTGGGAGGAGGCGGAGGGAATCGCCCGGCTGATGCGGCTCTACGGCTTGAATCAGGAGGAGGCGGCAAAGCGGCTGGGCAAGAGCCCCTCCGCTGTGGCGAACAAGCTGCGGCTGTTGAAGCACTCCCCGGCTGTCCGCGCCGCTCTGCGCGCCAACGGCCTCTCCGAGCGCCACGCCCGCGCCCTGCTGCGCCTGAGCGAGGAGTCGCAGCGGCTGGAGGCCATTGCCGTCATTGCGCGGCGGGATCTGAACGTGGCAAAAACGGAGGCCTATGTGGACGAACTGCTGCTTCGCCCCCACCGGGAACGGCAGGGACAGCGCAAGCTTTTGGTGCGGGATCTGCGGCTGTTTCTCAATTCCGTTGACCGCCATCTGGAAACCCTGAAGCAGGCCGGAATTCCCGCCGAGGTGCAGCGCGAGGAGACCGAGGAGGCCGTCGTCCTGACCATCCGGCTGCCAAAGGAACGCTTCAGCCCGTAGGGCAGGCTCATGCCCCGCCGGAAGGCGGGGACGAGCCTGCCGGTCGCTCGCAGAGCAACAACGATCCGCTGGCACACGTCGTTCTCCGCCTGCGGCGGAGCGGAAGGCTCGTCCCGCTGCGCGGGCATGAGCCTTCCCTACGGATCGGCTGCCGAAGGAACGCTTCAGCCCGTAGGGCAGGCTCATGCCCCGCCGGAAGGCGGGGACGAACCTGCCGGTTGCTCGCAGAGCAACAACGATCCGCTGGCACACGTCGTTCTCCGCCTGCGGCGGAGCGGAAGGCTCGTCCCGCTGCGCGGGCATGAGCCTTCCCTACAAATCGGCTGCCGAAGGGATGAATCGCAAAAACTGCAAAAGGGCACTTGCGCCTCCTGCGGTTTTCTGCTATAATAGCAGAATTGAAAAAGACAATGCACCGAGCCTATGAAGGAGAATGGTCATGGAGAAAAAACATATTTTCACCGGCACTGCGACTGCGCTGGTGACCCCGATGAACGAGGCGGGCGTGGACTATGAGGCCCTCGGCAAGCTGATCGACTGGCAGATTGCCGCAGGCGTCAAGGCGCTGGTCGTCTGCGCGACCACCGGCGAGGCCCCGACGCTCACCGACAACGAGCACTGCAAGGTGCTGGAGTTCGCCATCCAGCGCTCCGGACACCGGGTTCCCATCATTGCCGGAACCGGCTCCAACGATACCGGCCACGCCGTGATGATGACCCAGTTCGCCTGCGCCATCGGCGCGGACGCAGTTCTCTGCGTCACGCCCTACTACAACCGTCCCACGCAGTCCGGCCTGATTGCCAGCTACACCGCGATTGCCGACGCTGCCACGGCTCCGGTGATTCTCTACAACGTCCCCTCCCGGACCGGAACGAATCTCGAGCCGGAAACCTGTGGGATTCTGGCAGATCACCCCAACATCTGCGCGCTCAAGGAGGCCAGCGGACGGATGCCGAAGATCATGGAGACCTTCCGCGTGGTCGATGGGCGGATGGATATTTACTCCGGCAACGACGATCAGATTCTCCCCCTGCTTGCTATGGGCGGTAAGGGTGTGATCTCCGTGCTGGCAAACGTCGTTCCGGTGCAGGCCGTCGCTCTGTGCGACAAGTTCTTCTCCGGGGATCTGGCCGGGGCCGCCAAGCTCCAGCTCGATCTGCTGCCGCTGATTCAGGCCCTGTTCAGCCAGACGAATCCGATTCCCGCAAAGGCCGCCCTTGCGAAAATGGGCATGATTGAGGATCGGCTGCGCCTGCCGCTGACGCCGATGGAGGAGCCCTTCCGCACGAAGCTCTTTGCCCGGATGGAAGCGCTGGGCCTGCTCTGAGGGAGGACGGCAGATGAAGTACATCATTCACGGCGCCTGCGGACGGATGGGGCAGGTCGTTCTGTCCGTCTTCCGGGCGAAATGCCCGGACGCAGACCTGATTCCCGTTGACCCAATGGCAAGCGACGGCGAGGCCTACGCCGCGCTGACCGATTACACCGGCCCTGCGGACTGCATTGTGGACTTCTCCCACCACAGCGCCACGACCGCGCTCACTGCCTACGCCACGGCGCGGAAGCTGCCGCTGGTCATTGCGACCACCGGACAGACTGAGGCGGAGCTGGCTGCCATTCATCAGGCCGCGCAGGTCGTTCCCGTCCTGCTTGCCAGCAATTTCTCGCTGGGGATCGTGGTGCTGACCTCGCTTGCAAAGCAGGCGGCACAGGCCTTCCCCGAGGCCGACATTGAGATCGTCGAGACCCACCACAACCGCAAGCTCGACGTGCCGAGCGGTACCGCCCTGACGCTGGGCCGGGCCGTGCAGTCCGTCCGTCCGGGCAGCCGTCTTGTGATCGGACGGCATGAGAACGGCAAGCGCGAACGCACTGACATTGACATTCACGCCCTGCGCATGGGCAACGTCGTCGGAATCCATGAGATTCACGTCTGCACCGACACGCAGACCCTGACCCTGCGGCATGAGGCCCATGACCGCGCGCTCTTTGCCGAGGGTGCCCTGACCGCCGCCAACTGGCTGATAAGCCGATCCGGCGGCATGTACGACATGCAGGACGTTCTGAACGGAATTCTGAAATCAATTTAAGGAGGCGAGTTCTATGAAGACTCGAATCGCAATTTACGGTTATGGCAATCTTGGCAGAGGCGTGGAAGCAGCCATTGCCCAAAACGACGATCTGGAGCTGGTCGCCGTCTTTACCCGGCGCGATCCTGCCACGCTGCAGCTTCGCACCCCCGGCGTTCCGGTTCTGCCTGCGGCGCAGGCGGAAGAGCACCGCAACGACGTGGACGTGATGATTCTCTGCGGCGGCAGCGCAACCGATCTGCCCCTTCAGACCCCGCAGCTCGCAGCCATGTTCCATGTGGTAGACAGCTTCGACACCCACGCCCGGATTCCGGTCCACTTTGCCGAGGCCGACGCGGCCTCCCGCGCCGCCGGAAAGCTCAGTCTGATCTCCTGCGGCTGGGACCCCGGCCTGTTCTCTCTGGCGCGGGTCTACGCCTCCGCCATGCTGCCGCAGGGCAAGGACGAGACCTTCTGGGGCCGCGGCGTGAGTCAGGGCCATTCCGATGCGATTCGCCGCATTGATGGCGTGGTGGATGCAAGACAGTACACCGTTCCGATTCCCGCCGCCGTGGACGCCGTGCGTCGGGGCGAACAGCCTGTTCTGACGGCGCGGGACAAGCACCTGCGCGAATGCTATGTGGTCGCCGCCGAGGGCGCCGATCTGTCGCGCATTGAGCAGGAAATCAAGACGATGCCCTACTACTTTGACGAATACAATACGACCGTGCATTTCATCTCCGCCGAGGAGATGGCACGTGACCACGCCGGTCTGCCCCACGGCGGCTCCGTTTTGCGCAGCGGTGTGACCGGCTGGGACGGCGCGAACACCCACACCGTCGAATTCAGCCTGCGGCTGGACTCCAACCCCGAGTTCACCGGTTCGGTGCTGGCAGCCTGCGCCCGTGCGGTTCACCGCATGGCAAAGGAGGGCATGACCGGCTGCAAGACCCTGCTGGACGTACCGCCCGCCTATCTCAGCCCACTGTCCGGCGAAGAGCTGCGCGCCCATCTGCTGTAAGCCGACCATGAAGCGCCTGCTCTATCTGCTCTGCCAGTGGACGTGGGGCCTGCCCCAAACTCTGATCGGTGCGGGAATCTACCTCTACTACCGTCTCAAGGGCTGTCCGCACTTTCACTATCAGGGAGCCTGGGCTGTGATCTGGCGGCAGAAGGCCGGCTCAATGTCGATGGGCTGTTTTCTGTTTCTGCATCCCGCATGGACGCCGCGCAACCAACGGCTGCTGGCCCATGAATACGGACACACGATTCAGTCCCTTTGCTTCGGCCCGCTCTATCTGCTGGCAGTCGGTCTGCCCTCTCTGATCTGGGCGGGAACCCCGGCCCTCCAACGTCGCCGCCGCACCAGGCAGATTCGCAGCGACGCGGTCTATCCGGAAAAGCAGGCAACCGCGCTCGGCCTCCGCTTCGCCAGAGCAGAAGCCCCGGCGCCCGGATCGGCCCAGAAAACAGAAAAACGGCTTTGATGAATCAGAGCGCTCCGTGTGTTTCCGCACGGAGCGCTCTTGCGGTATAAAAGGGGTCGGCAGCCGAGTGCGCGTGGCCGGTCTTTCCCCCACCGTAGGGTGCGGCGTCCCCGACGCACCGTGCCAACGGAACGATACGCCGCACCGGGTCGTCGAGGACGCCGACCCCTACGAGGTAACGCGGATCGCGGAACGCCCCCACGGGGGGCTGCGAATCGCGGAACGCCCCCCACGGGGTAACGCGGATCACGGAACGCCCCCCACGGGGGTATGCGGATCACGGAACGATCCCGCCGTAGGGTGCGGCGTCCTCGACGCACCGTGCCAACGCAACGATACGCCGCACCGGGTCGTCGAGGACGCCGACCCCTACGGGG
>JAFYGM010000083.1 GCA_017543225.1 Oscillospiraceae bacterium | reverse complement strand
GCGGTGTAGATGTTGGCAACCTGACAGTTGTTGCCGAGGGAAACGTAAGAGAAGGCGTTGGAGGTGCCGTCGTACTGATAGCAGTTGCTATAGTTGTCAGCCGGGGCAACCTTGTAGAAAAAGCAGAGCCCTTTCAGGGAAGCAGTGTCTTCATAGGAGAGGTAGAAGTAACCTCTGTCGCCCGAACTGGAGCCCCAGGAGTTCTTGATGATCCAGGCGCCGTCGTCGCTGGGACCGTAGCGGGAGTTGAAGTTGCTTCTGGAGTAGTTGTCGTCCCAGCCGACAACCGCAACAGCGTGATTGGTTTCGACGGTCTCAGGGACAGGCTCCTGCTTGTAGCAGAAGGCTCTAGTGGAATAATTCATCAATTCGTTACAATAGAAGCTGAGGGTTCCGGCACCGTGCTCCATGATGGCACGCTTGACGGCGTCGCGGTTGGCAACGGGGATCCAGATGGAGTCCGTAACGTGGGCAACGTCGTGGTTGTAAGCATAAGCGGAGTTCAGGCCGTTCGCGCTGGCGTTGCTGTAAGCCAGAGCGCTGGTGGATTCGGAACCGGGGCCTTCCCAACGCATGACAGTGTAGCAGGCCATGTGTTTGGTGCCGCCTCTGTCGAGGAAGTTTTCTCCGATAGCGAAGGTGGAGTCGCCGTTCAGCAGGCCGAGCTTGTCGTACGCATTGGTGTAGGCGAACCATGCCAGATGGTACTCGGACAGATCAATGGCGGTGGTGGCAGGCTCGCCGGTCGCCTGATCCACGATGCCATGCTTAATCATGTAAGCTTCGATGGAAGCAATCGTGCCAAAGGCCCAGCAGGTGCCGTAGAACCCCTGATTGCGGACCGGAGTGATGTAGCCGTAGTCGCGGCTGTCGTAACGGCTGGGAAGGGTTTCTCCGGTGCCGTTCGTCTCGTCTGCGCCGCGTGCCTGACGTTCGAGGTACGCATTTGTCACTGCACGGCCACCGGGAAGGTCAACGTGAATGCAACCGGTAACCGGAGGACGATCTTCGACGTTCAGTTTTTCGCGTCCGATGCCACCTTCAGCAAAAGCCACAGTGGGGAACAATGCGATGACCATGGCAAGCGCAAGCAGGAGCGCAATCAGCTTTTTGGCGTTTTTCATACTATCTCCTCCTATCATTTATTATTGTTGAATTGTGTGTGGCGCTGCCACACTCCTCGACTGAATTGTAGCACATTTTCCCAAAAATGTCTACACTTATCTTATTTTTTTTCTAAAATTTTTTCATTATCTTAAGTTTATTGAGCGTGTCCGGCAGGAATTGATAAAAGAGTTCAAAAGCGTTCCAAGTGGCAATTGTGCCAGACGAGGCCAAGGAAGCAGGCAGGCTTGACGCCCGGCATGGACGACAACGAAGGATCACACAAAGCTGACCGCAAAGAGATGGAATGGTTTTATCTGAGAATCGTATCAGTCAAGGCTTCGGATCAGAAAGAGCCGACAATCAAATCGCCCGAATCAGGCCGACCTTGCGGCCTGATTCGGGCGAGCGTTCTCAATATCATTTTCGGCAATGCCGCGCATCCTTTGCGTAGACTCAGCTGGCTGAGGACTCTGCCTGACCCGCAAAAGTCTCTTGAAAACCCGAAGGAATTCCCTGCGAGGGATCACGCGCTTGGAAAGCTTCCGACAGCGCAACCCGCACACCGGAACGGTGCGGCGTTGCTTTTCGCCTGCTGCCGGTCGGCAGGGAAGGGCGGTTCATCCGGAAAAGCTTCCGGAGCGGAAGAGAAGCATGGGCTTCACGCACAGGGAAGCGGCGGTGTTGCAGGATGGATTGTCAGCCAAGCGGCTCGAAATCTGCTGCGCCGTGCTTGCAGAGCGGGCAGACAATGTCCTCGGGCAGCTCCTCGCCCTCGTAGACGTAGCCGCAGACCTTACAGACCCAGCCCTTCTTCACGTCGGTCTCGGGCTTGGGCTTGACGTTGCTCTGGTAGTAGGTATAGGTCATGGTCTCCTTGTCGGACAGGACGCGGGCCTCGGTCACGGTGCAGATGAACATTCCGTGGGTGTCGAGATCGACATACTGCTCCACCTTCAGGGACATGAAGGCGTTGATGTACTTCGGCAGGAAGACCAGTCCGTTGTCCGAGCGCATGGGCGTGCAGTCGGCAAACTTGTCCACGTCGCGACCGGACTGGAAGCCGAAGTGCTGGAAGACCTTGAACGGGGCTTCCACGGACAGGCAGTTGACGTTCATCATGCCGGTCTTCTTGACCAGCTCGTGCGTGTAGTTCGCCTTGTTGATGCAAACCGCGATACGGTTCGGGGTGTTGGTCACCTGAGTCACGGTGTTGACGATGCAGCCGTTATCCTTTGCGCCGTCCTTCGCGGTGACGACGTACAGGCCGTAGCCGATCTTGAACAGGGCGGTCAGGTCGGACTTGTTGGCGGTTTCGTCATGCTGGGCGAGGTAGTCCTTGCAGAGCTCCTCTGCCAGCGCCTCGATCTGCGCTTCGCTCTCCTCGCTCAGCGCGGACTTGATGTGCACCGTGGTCTCGGCAAAGGTCAGGTTCTTGCAGCCCTCGAGCATGCTTCGCATGACCTTGGCGGCGAGGGGGGCCCAGGAGCCGTTTTCCATCAGGGCAACGGTCTTGTTCTGGAAATTGCGCTCAGTCAGATGGTGAATGAACTCCCGCATGAAGGGGAAAATTTCCGCGTTGTAGGTGGTCGTTGCCAGTACGATGCGACCATAGCGGAAAGCGTCCTCTACACATTCTGCCATATCCTCGCGGGCAAGGTCGCTGACCGTGACCTTGGGGCAGCCCTTCTGCTTCAGCTTTACCGCCAGCAGCTCCACGGCCTTTTTCGTGTGTCCGTAGACGGAGGTATAGGCGATGAAGATGCCGTCGGATTCCGTCGAATAGGAGGACCAGGTGTTGTACTGCTTGAGATAGTGGCTCAAATCGCCGGAGAGCACGGGGCCGTGCAGGGGAGCGATCACGGCAATGTCCAGCTTGGCGGCCTTCTTCAGCACGGCCTGCACCTGCGCGCCGTACTTGCCCACGATGCCGATGTAGTAGCGGCGGGCCTCGCAATCCCAGCCCTCCGGGTCTTCCACGTCGTTCGCACCGAACTTGCCGAAGCCGTCGGCGGAGAACAGAACCTTATCCTTTGCGTCATAGGTCATAATGACCTCGGGCCAGTGTACCATCGGCGCCTGCACAAAGTGCAGCACATGCTCGCCCAGCTCCAGCGTGTCGCCCTCCTTGACCACGATGCGGCGATCCTCGAACTCGGTGCCGAAGAAGTTTTTCATCATGGGGAAGGCCTTGGCGGAGCTGACCAGCGTGGCGTTGGGATAGGTTTCCATAAAGGTCTGAATGTTGGCGCTGTGATCCGGCTCCATGTGCTGGACGATCAGATAATCCGGCTTGCGTCCGCAGAGGGCGGCGGCGAGGTTGGTGAGCCACTGTGCGCCGAAATTTTGATCGACGGTGTCCATGACTGCAATTTTCCTGTCCAGAATCACATAGGAGTTGTAAGCCATGCCGAGCGGCACGTCATACTGCCCTTCAAACAGGTCGATCTGATGGTCGTTGACGCCGATATAGCGAATGTCCTTGGTAACAGTCATTGTATTACGCTCCTTAAAATTTAGTAATGTGTTGAGATGGGGCTGTGCGAACTTGCCTCAGAAGCCCAGCATGTCGTTGACCAGAATCACATGGATGCGGTCCGCGTGCCGGGAGAAGCGCGTCATCAGGAACTGACAGCAAATGGTGTCGGGGCTCTTGCAGTCCATGCAGGAGCCGGTCTTCGCGCAGGGGGTGGAAAGGCCGAAGCGCTGGGCGTTGGTGGGAGCGGCGACGTTTCTGGCCCGTTTCATGGCGGCGTCGGCGTCCTTGCAGACCTTGTTCATCCCGACAATCATCACGACCTTCTTCGGCCCGTGGGCGATGGCGGAGACGCGATTTGCGTTGCCGTCGATGTTGATGAGCACGCCGTCCTCCGTCATGGCGTTGACGGAGGTCAGAAATACGTCGGCGTCATAGGCGGCAAGCATGGCGGCCCGCTTGTCTGTGGCCGCGTTGCGGTCGATAAAGCGGTAGTCGGGACCCTTGACGGCGTCAACCAGCCCGATCTCTGCGGCGCTCACGCTGCCGCCCATTGCGATGGAGCTGCCCTTGGGAATCAGAGAGAGCGCAAGCTTCAGCGCATCGGCCTTCGTGGCTGCATAATAACCGGTCATATTCCGGGATTCAAGTCCCTTGATAACCTTCTGCGCCAACAGCTCGTTGCGTTTGAGAATGTTTTGATCCATGTCGTACCTCCTTTTGTTTTGTATGATTATTATATCGCGTGGATGGGCCTGCGTCAATACGAAAAAAAGCGATTTTGGTGCAAAAAACCCTTGACAATCCGAGGGGGAATATGGTACTTTGTAAAAGGTAATGCGTGGATTGTACCATGCCGAAATATCGTCGGATGAAGGACCCGAGAGAGTCCGCTGGGCGCGGCGCCGAAGGGGAAAGCAAAAGCTCTCAGGCAAAAGGATCGGGTTCGGACGAAACACCGTAAAGTGCGTCCCTGCGCACGCCGTAGGTGCAACCCGCGTCGGCGGGGAATCTCTCAGGCTTCAAACGGTGGCACAGGTGCCCTGTGGGGCTTGTGCCGCCGTTTTTTGATTGCACGCAATTCCATTTACAATACACAGGAGGTAATTCCATGAGCGAACTCAAACGCACCCAACTGTACAACGCCCATCTGGCAGCCGAGGCCACTATGGTGGATTTCGGCGGCTGGGAAATGCCCATCCAGTACCCCAGCGGCATCGTGGCTGAGCATCTGTACACCCGTCACTTCTGCGGCCTTTTCGATGTCTCCCACATGGGCAGACTGCTGATCGAGGGCCCCGAGCGCGTGCAGTTCCTGCAGCACGTTCTTTCCAGCAACGTTCAGGCGCTGGATGTGAACGAGGCCCAGTACTGCATCATCCCCAATGAGAACGGCGGCGCCATCGACGACGCTTATCTCTACCGCTTTGAGGAAGACCGCTTCCTGCTGGTCGTTAATGCGGCCAACACCGAGAAGGATCTTGTCCATCTGCGTGAGCAGATCAAGGCCTTTAACTGCACCCTGACCGACATCTCCGACAAGACTGCCTCCATCGCTGTTCAGGGCCCCAAGAGCCGTGAAATGCTGGAGAAGCTGGCCGAAGGCGTCCAGCTCACCGAGCTGGTTAAGAACGCACTCGGCACCGTTACCATGGAAGGCCGCACCGTCCGTCTGGCGAAGACCGGCTACACCGGTGAGCCTCTGGGCTACGAGGTCTTTGTCAAGTCCGAGGACGCAGAATGGCTGTGGAACCGCCTGCTGGAGCTCGGTGGCCGTCCCGCCGGTCTCGGCGCACGCGACACCCTGCGTATGGAAGCCATGATGCCCCTTTACGGTCATGAGTTCGGCGTGGACATCGAAGGCAAGGAAATCCCCATCTTCGCCGTTCCTCTGGCAAAGTTTGCGGTCTCCTTCTCCGAGCTGAAGGGCAACTTCATCGGCCGTGAGAAGCTGGCCAGGCAGTTCGAGGCCTTCAAGAAGATTCAGGATCGGAACTTCGAGGACATCGCTGTTCTGCCCCGCCGCATGATGCCCATCACCCTGCTGGAGCGCGGCGTTATCCGTAAGGATATGCCCGTCTACCGCAACGACAAGCTGGTTGGCTACATCACCTCCGGCACCATGGTGCCCTACTATGTGGCTGACGGCGAAGGCATGGCGACCACCTACACCCAGGAGACTGCCAAGCGCTCCATCGGTATTGCGATGCTCGACTCCGACATCCAGACCGACGACATCGTTTATGTCGATCTTCGCGGCAAGAAGGTCAAGGCGGTTGTTCCCCGTATGCACATGAGCACCATGGCGCCTCCCTATGCCCGTCCGATCCTCTACACACCCCCTTTTCAAGGCAAGCCCGCTGACGGCACTGGTTACCGGGCAGAAGCGCTTGAGCTGATCAGGAAGTCCATCGAGAATCACCTTTGGCGCCAGAAGAAGTGCATCAACCTGATCCCCTCCGAGAACACTCCCAGCCGCGCTGTGCAGATGCTCTGCGCCTCTGATCCTGCGTTCCGTTACGCGGAGCACAAGAAGATTGCCTCCTTCTACGACAACGAGATCTTCTATTATCAGGGCACCAAGTTCATCGAGCACGTCGAAGAGCTGCTGGTGGAGCAGATGCGGCAGTATCTGGGCGCGACCGAGGTTGAGACCCGCGTGATCTCCGGTCAGATGTCCAACACCGCCGTCTTCTCCTCCCTGATGGACTTCAAGAACCGCAACAACCGCAAGGTCAACCCGCAGCGTCTTGGCTACATTCTGCACAACCATATTGCCAAGGGCGGCCACCTGTCCGCACAGCCCATGGGCGCTCTGCACGACTACGTTGCCGTTGATCCCGTCACCGAGCGCAACGCTGTCGTTCCCTTCCCCGTTCTGCCAGAGAACCACTACAAGATCGACGTCGAGGAGACGAAGAAGGTCATCGACCGCTACCGTCCCGAGTTCATCATCTTCGGCAAGTCCATGGTTCTGCACAAGGAGCCTGTCAAGGAGATCCGCGAGTTTGTCGATCAGATGGGCCTGCAGACCACCATTATGTACGACATGGCACACGTCCTCGGTCTCGTGGGCGACCACTTCCAGAAGCCGTTTGAAGAGGGCGCCGAGATCGTGACCGGCTCCACCCACAAGACCTTCTTCGGGCCCCAGCGCGGCATTGTCGGCGTGAACTACAAGCCCGAGGATCTGAAGTGGAACCTGTGGAAAACCATCGAGGCCCGTGCCTTCCCCGGCTCCGTTTCCAACCACCACCTCGGCACCCAGCTCGGCCTGCTGATGGCGGCCTACGAGATGAACACCTTCAAGGACGAGTATCAGCGCAACGTGATTGAGAACGCCAAGCACTTCGCCAAGTGCCTCAAGGCCGAGGGTCTGGACGTGGCCGGCGATCCCGCCATCTCCTTCACCGAGACCCATCAGGTCATTGTTAACGTCGGTTACGCAATGGGCTACGATGTGGCTGAGCGTCTCGAGTCCAACGGCATCATTGTCAACTATCAGGCGACCCCCGAGGAAGAGTCCTTCACCGCTTCCGGCGCTCTGCGTATGGGCGTTGAGGAAATGACCCGCTTCGGCTTCACCAAGGACGACTTCGCAAAGCTGGCTGCGATCATGGCTGACTGCATCCTGCGCGAGAAGGATGTTACAGAGGAAGTGCAAAAGCTCCGCGCCGAGCACACCGTCATGCAGTACTGCTTCAGCGACGAAGAGTTCAACGAGACGCTGGGCAATCTGATGGGCGTTCTGGGCGTGTAATCTCTCATTCATGGAAAGCAGGGAACGGGGAGCAGGCCGTGCCGCTCCTCCGACCCTGAGAAACCGTTTTCCCACACAACGAAAACAATAAACATTTTTAGGAGGATATTACAATGGCTATTCCCAACGAACTGCGCTACACCAAGGATCATGAGTGGCTCAAGGAAGAAGACGGCGTTGCCGTCATCGGCATCACCGACTTTGCTCAGAACGCTCTGGGCGACGTGGTCTTCATCAACCTGCCCGAGGCTGGCGACGAAGTCGTTGCCGGTGAGTCCTTCGGCGACGTTGAGTCTGTCAAGGCTGTCTCCGATCTGCTCAGCCCCGTGTCCGGCATTGTCAAGGCTGTCAACGAAGAGCTGATCGACGCTCCCGAGATGCTGAACTCCGATCCCTACGGCGCTTGGATCATCAAGGTCGAGCAGGTCACCGACCGTGAGGAGCTGCTGGACGCCGATGATTACGAGACTCTTTGCGCCGAGGAGGGCTAATCTGAATGGGTAGCTACGTTCCCGGGACCCAAGCGGAACGGGAGCAAATGCTGAAGGCCATCGGCATGGAGCGCGAAGAGCAGCTCTATGCCGACGTGCCCGAGCAGATGCTGCTTCGTGAGCCGCTGGACATCCCCTCCGGTATGAGTGAGCTCGAGGTGCGCAACCGCATGATGGAGCTTGCCGAGAAGAACCGTCTGTACAAGACCATTCTGCGCGGCGCCGGCGCATACGACCACTTCATCCCCAGCATTGTCAAGTATGTTCCCGCCAAGGAAGAGTTCCTGACGGCTTATACCCCCTATCAGGCCGAGATGAGCCAGGGCATTCTACAGTCCATCTTTGAGTACCAGACCATGATCTGCCAGCTCACCGGCATGGACGCCTCCAACGCCTCCGTCTACGACGGCGCGACTGCCGCTGCCGAGGCCGCTGCCATGTGCCGCGACCGCAAGCGCACCGTGACGCTGGTTTCCGCCGCTGTGCATCCCGACGCCATCAATACCATCCGCACCTACTGCTACGGCTCCAACACCGAGCTGCGCATCGTCCCCTGCAAGGACGGCAAAACCGACATGGACGCGCTCAAGGAAATGCTGACCCCTGACGTGGCTTCTCTGGTGCTCCAGCAGCCGAACTTCTTCGGTCAGCTCGAGGACGCCAAGGCCATCGGCGAGGCGGTTCACGCTGCCAAGGCGATGTTCATCCTGTCCTGCGATCCGCTCAGCCTCTCCATCCTGCCCACGCCGAAGGAACTCGGCGCTGACGTGATGGTAGGCGAGGGCCAGTGCCTCGGCCTTCCCATTGCCTGGGGCGGTCCCTACCTCGGCATTATGGCGACCCTCAGCAAGCACATCCGCAAGCTGCCCGGCCGTATCGTTGGCGAGACGACCGATGATGCGGACAACAAGGCCTATGTGCTTTCCCTGCAGGCCCGCGAGCAGCACATCCGCCGCGAGAAGGCCAGCTCCAACATCTGCTCCAACGAGGCGCTCTGCGCGCTGACCGCCGGCCTGTATATGGCTGCGATGGGCCCCGAGGGCATGAAGGAAGCTGCCCGGCAGACCACTGCCAAGGCGCACTATCTGCAGACCGAGCTTTGCAAGCTCGAGGGCGTGTCCCTGAAGTACAAGGGCGAGTTCTATCAGGAATTCGTAACCGTGATGCCCAAGCGCGACTGCGTGCTTGCCGCTCTGGAAGAGGCGGGCATCCTCGGCGGTCTGCCCATGGGTGAGAACGAGATCCTGTGGTGCGCTACCGAAAAGAATACCCGTGCCGAGCTCGACAGAACCGTTGCCATTGTGAAGGAGGTGCTGGCGAAATGAAGCTGATTTTTGAGAAGAGCGTTCCCGGTCGTCACAGCAGCCTTCTGCCCGCCTGCGACGTTCCTGCTTATGAGCTGCCCGAGATGCGTCAGGAGCCTCTGGATCTGCCCGAGCTGTGCGAGAACGACGTTTCCCGTCACTACACCCAGCTCTGCCAGCGCGTCCACGGCGTCAACTGCGGCTTCTATCCTCTGGGCTCCTGCACCATGAAGTACAATCCCCGCATCGACGAGGAAATGGCTGCACTGCCCGGCTTTACCAACATCCATCCTCTGGCGCCCGCCGCTTCCGTCGAGGGCTGCCGCGAGGTTCTGGAGCTGGCCGCCAAGTATCTGTGCGAGATCTCCGGCATGGACGGCATGACCTTCCAGCCCGCCGCCGGCGCGCACGGTGAGTTCACCGGCGTCCTGCTGATCAAGCAGTACCATGCGTCCCGCGGCGACACGGCCCGCACCAAGATCATCGTTCCCGACTCTGCCCACGGCACCAACCCCGCCACGGCTGCAATGTGCGGCTATGACGTGGTGAACGTGGCCTCTGCTCCCGACGGCTGCGTCGATCTCGACGCTCTCAAGGCGGTTCTCGGCCCCGACATTGCCGGCCTGATGCTCACCAACCCCAACACCGTCGGCATCTTCGACAAGAACATCCTCGAGATCACCCGTCTGGTGCATGAGTGCGGCGGTCTGTGCTACTACGATGGCGCCAACCTGAACGCGGTTATGGGTCACGTTCGTCCTGGCGACATGGGCTTTGACTGCATCCACATGAACCTGCACAAGACCTTTGCCACCCCGCACGGCGGCGGCGGCCCCGGCGCCGGTGCCGTTGGCTGCAAGGACTTCCTCAAGAAGTTCCTGCCCAAGTCCGCCCTGATGGAAGGCGAGGGCAGCATTCAGGTGCGCGGCTTCGCCGGCAACTTCCTGGTTGTCGTCCGTGCGCTGGCCTACCTGATGACGCTCGGCAAGGAAGGCGTTCCTGAGGCCTCCACCAATGCAGTCCTCAACGCCAACTACCTGATGGAAAAGATTAAGGGCACCTTCACCCCCGCCTTTGACCGTGTCTGCATGCATGAGTTCGTTCTGGATCTCTCCGAGTTCAAGAAGGAGACCGGCGTTTCCGCTCTGGACGTTGCCAAGACCCTGATCGACAACGGGATGCATCCGCCCACAATGTACTTCCCCCTCATTGTCCATGAGGCCCTGATGCTCGAGCCCACTGAGACCGAGAGCCGCGAGACCCTCGACGAGGCCGCCGAGATCTTCCGCAAGCTCTACGATCTGGCGCACAAGGATCCCGAGTATATGCATAACGCGCCCCATCATGCGCAGATCGGCCGTCCCGACGAGGTCGGCGCTGCCCGCAACCCCATCGTTCGCTGGACTCGCGCATGATTCACAAGCTGTTTGTTTGCCGCGCACGGGGAACGAATCCCTATGAAAACCTGGCGCTGGAGGAAGCCCTCCTGCACCGGGTTGGAGAAGGGGAACTGATCCTCTACCTTTGGCAGAACGAACGCACTGTGGTCATTGGGAAGAATCAAAATCCCTGGAAAGAATGCAGAACCGCCCTCCTCGAGGAGGAGGGCGGTCATCTGGCCCGCCGCCTCTCCGGCGGCGGCGCTGTTTTTCATGACCTTGGGAATCTGAATTTTACCTTTCTGATGTCTGCCGGGGATTATGATCTGCCCCGTCAGCTCACGGTGCTGGAACGGGCCTGCCAAAGTCTGGGAATCCCCGCACAGCGCTCCGGCCGAAACGATTTGCTGGCCGATGGCCGGAAGTTTTCCGGCAATGCGTTTTATTCTCACGCCGGAAAGTCCTACCATCACGGCACCTTGATGGTGGACGTGAATATGGAAAATGTTCAGCGCTATCTCAGCCCCTCCAAAGCCAAGCTGGCGGCAAAGGGCGTGGACTCTGTTCGCTCCCGCGTCGTCAACCTGCGCGAGTTCGTCCCGGATCTGACGATCGAGCACCTGTCCGACGCCCTGATTTCGGCCTTGGCGGAGGTCTACTGTTCAGATATGAATGTAGGGACAAGCATTGCTTGTCCGCCGACCTGCGACCCCCTCCAGATTTGTCATTCTGCGCGCAGCGAAGAATCCGCCCCTGCGACCCCAGTTCTTCCGCTGAACGTGGACGAATTGGATCTCCGTGCGCTGACAGAGAAATATCGCTCCGAAGAATGGCTCTATGGGCAGAAGCTCCCCTTCACCGCATCGGTGGAGGAACGCTTCCCCTGGGGCGGCGTGGAGCTTCAACTGGACGTCAACGAGGGCGTGATCCGTGCAGCCAAGGTCTACACCGACGCGATGGACGATACGCTTGCCCCCAGAGTGGAGGCTGTACTGTCTGGCTGTGCCTTCCGCGGGGAAGCGCTGAAAAGCGCCCTTGCAGGCATCTGTCTGCCTGCGGAGCAGGAGGGACAACTGGTTTCCCTTTTGGAAACGGCGTTATAATCTGCAATCAAGGAGAACCGCAGATGAAACTGATCGCAATGGATCTTCAAAAGGGACTTGTGAACGAGGGCCTCTACAATTTCCAACATTTCCTTGAAAACACCGAAAAGATTATTGACGCAGCCAGAGAAAACGGCGTCGAAGTGATCTATGTTCAGCACGACGACGGCCCCGGTTCCGGCTTCTCCCAAGGGGACGAGGATTTTGAAATCGCCTCTCAGTTTCTGCCGCTGGCAGGGGAGAAACGCTTCTCCAAGCATCACGGAAGCTGCTTCGGAAGCCCCGAGCTGCGGAAGTATCTGGAGCAGGCCGGGGAGGATACCGTGATGCTCGTGGGGCTGGTTACCGACGGTTGCGTGGATACCAATGTGAAATCCGGCTTTGACCGGGGCTATCACATGATCATTCCGGAAGGTACAAATTCCACCTTCGACAATGAATACATGACGGGAGAAACGGCCTGTCGGTTTTTCAACGAAGGACTGTGGCCGGATTACTTTGCAAAATGTGTCTCTGTGGAAGAGGCAATTGCGTTGATGAAACAGCAATCAAGATTGAACCAAAAGGAGATCAAGATATGAACCACTATGATCTGATCGTGATCGGCGCGGGCCCCGGCGGTTATGAGGCTGCCCTGCATGCTGCGAAGCTGGGACTCAAAACTGCGCTGGTCGAGCGCCGCGACGTGGGCGGCACCTGCCTGAACCGGGGCTGCATCCCCACCAAGACCCTGCTGCACTCCGCTGAGGTCTACCATGAGGCGCAGGAAGCTGAGACCTTCGGCATCCACACCGAGAACGTGGGCTTCAACCTGCCTGCCATCTTCGCCCGGAAGCAGACCGTGGTGGAGAAGCTGCGCGGCGGCGTGGAGTCCCTGCTGAAGTCTGCAAAGGTCGATGTCCTGCGCGGTACCGGCACCATTCTCGGCACCGGCAAGGTTCGCGTGACCAACGCCGAGGGCTGTGAAGACTATGAATGCACCAACATCCTTGCCGCCACCGGCTCCGTACCTGCCCGCCCGCCCATTCCCGGACTGGAGCTGGCCATGACCTCCGACGAGCTGCTCGACGGCGCTGAGACGCTCTATAAGAGCCTGATTATCATCGGCGGCGGCGTCATCGGCGTGGAGCTTGCTACCTTCTATGCAGACCTCGGCTGCCCTGTGACCATCGTGGAGGGCTTGGATCGCCTTCTGCCCAACATGGACAAGGAGCTGGGCCAGAACCTCGCCATGCTGCTGAAGAAGCGCGGCGTTTCCATCCAGACCGGCGCGATGGTGCAGGGTGTGGAGAAGAGCGAGAACGGTCTGACCGTCCGCTTCGAGCAGAAGGGAAAGCCCGGCGCTGTCGAGGCCGAGGCTGTTCTGTGCGCCATTGGCCGTTCTCCCTACAGCAAGGATCTCTTTGCTGAGGGGCTGGAGGTGGCCTATGACCGCCGCCGTCTGCATGTGGACGAGCACTTCCGCACCTCTCTGCCCGGCGTCTACGCCATTGGCGACGTGTCCTCCCCCGTGCAGCTTGCCCATGTTGCCACTGCGCAGGGCCTTGCCTGTGTGGACGAGATCGCGGGCCATACCCCCGGTCAAGATCTCAGCCTGATCCCCGGCTGTGTCTACACCCGTCCTGAGATCGCCACCGTCGGCATCACCGAGGCTGAGGCCAAGGATCGCGGCATTGCGGTCAAGACCGCCAAGGGCCTGATGTCCGCCAACGGACGCACCATGATTCTGGAAGGCGAGCGCGGCTTTATGAAGCTGGTTGCCAATGCGGAGACCGGCAAGCTGATCGGTGCGGCCTTTATGTGCGAGCGTGCTACCGATATGATCTCTCAGCTCACCGTTGCCATGGCCAACGGCCTGACGGTCAAGGAGATGCTCAAATCCATTCGTCCCCATCCGACCTTTGAGGAAGCGCTTGGCGCAGCCCTTGAGGAGCTTGCCAGAAAGCTGGAAGCCTGATCGAAGATCGGAGGTGAGGCGGAATGAAGCGCATTCTACGTCTGACGGCACTTCTGGTGCTGGCACTCGGAACCGCTGTCCCAAATTCCGGAACCCGGCATGAGACGGCTCTTGCGCTTTCCGATGCCGCAAAGGACTACTATGTCGGTTCCTATGCGCTCCAGACCCTCTCCGCACTGGAAGGCAGCACTTCGGATTCCCCGGTCGAGGTCTGGCAGAGCCCGCTGTGTGCGGCTCTTCATGCCCTGATGACCGATACACGGACGGAGCTGCCCACCTTCCAGCAGACGCGGTCACTCTTTCCGCTCACGGACGCCAGCGGAGGCTCTTCGGAGCCTCTGCTGTTCTATTCCGACGGCGTTGGAGCGTACCAGCGTGAGCAGGTCTGGGCGAATGCAAAGGGAAACTTCTATCACGAAGGCGCGGGCTGTGATCTGCACCACCTTCGTCCTGCGGACACACAGGTAGACGTGGCCCGCAGCAGCATGACCTTCGGCAACGTGCGCACCCAGTCCCAGAGCTGGCAGGTGGTGCAATACAACGGAACACCGGTGCTCTGGGTCGATCCAGGCTGGGCCGGCGGCACCGGAATGGTCGAGGTGCGAGACGAGGTCAAAGGCGACGTGGCAAGGATTTTGCTTTACGTCTGGTCGGTCTACGGCGGCGCGGACGGAGAGAACCAGAATCTATGGGTGGATCAACCGCCCTCGGGCGTCGGATACGAGATGAACGAGGGCCAGCGCGTGATCGCCTCCAAAGAGGTGCTTTTGGAGTGGTGCCGATGCGACCCGGTGGATACATGGGAAATGGGACGCAATGATACCGTGCAGGCCCTGCAGGGCAACCGCAATGTGTTCATCGACTATCCCGAGCTTTGCTGGTGTCTGTTTGACCGCGAGATTCCTGATATGCCCACGCCCTCGGGCTGGGCGCATGGTCTCTACTGTACCGTTTCCGCCGTTGCGGACCCGCCGGAGGGCGGCACGGTGACGGTTGCGGACCGGACTGTGATCGCTGTGGCGAACCAAGGCTATCAAATCACCGGCTGGTCTCTGGAGCCGGAGGACGGAGCGGTTGTCACGCAGAACCAGACGCGGTTCACGCTTTCCGAGCTGCGACAGGACTGTGAGCTGACCGTACACTTCGGCCTGATCGATCCCTGTGCGCTGGGACATGACTGGGATATCGGCGTCGTCGTTGAGGAGCCGACCCAGCACTGCCCCGGAACCCTGCTATATACCTGCACCCGCTGTGGAATCACGCGTACCGAGGAAATCCCGTTCCGGTTCGACGACGTGCAGAACGAGGCGGCCTATTACTACGCGCCGGTCTATTGGGCGCTGCACAGCGACCCGCCCTGCACCGCCGGAACCGATGCGCGGCACTTCTCTCCCAACCGGCGCTGTACCAGAGCGCAGGCGGTCTGCTTCCTCTGGAACGCCGCCGGACAGCCGGAGTCACTTCCCGGCGCAGGCTGCCCGTTTTTGGATGTCCCGGACAGTGCGTGGTATCGGCAGGCCGTCGTCTGGGCGACACAGGCCGGAGTTGTGTGCGGAACAAGCCAGACAACATTTTCTCCCTCCGAGCCATGCACACGCGCCGAGTTTCTGACAATGCTCTGGCGTGTTTCAGGGAGTGACGCCCCGGAAGTCGAAACGGACGGGCCGTTTCTGGATCTGCCCGCTTCGGCTTACTATCGCCGCGCGGTTCTCTGGGCCGCCGAGCGGGGAATTGTCAAGGGCACCGCAGAGGGAATCTTCTCCCCACATGCCGCCTGTACCCGTGCGCAGGCCGTTACGATTCTATATCGCGCCGCAGTGTTTTTGCGACCGCAATGACAATCCGCCCGGTGGAAGATTTGCGCTTCCACCGGGCGGATTCTTTCAGGTTTTACTTGTGGAATCTGCTGAGGCTTCCCGTTTGGAGAAGGCCATCGGATGGATCTGTACCTTTGGCCCGCAGTCCAGTGCGGAGAGCTTGTCGCAGCCGCCGAAGGCCCAGGCGTGAACCTTGCGAAGCCCCGCGCCGCAGATCACGCGCTGCAGCGATTTGCAATCCTTGAAGCAGTAGGGCGGGATCGAACGCACACCGTCGGGAAGCCGGAGCTCCTCCAGACCGCAGCGGACAAAGGTACAGCCCCACAGCCGCTCCAGCTTGGCAGGCAGCTCCAGACGGCGCAGATTCTCGCAGCCGTCAAAGAGGAACTCGCCGAAATCGGTGATCCCTTCCGGGAAACGAATCTCCGTGATCTCGGCGTGTCCCTGAAAAACGCCGTCCCCAACAATGGTGACCGGAACGCCGTCCAGCGCGGCCGGAATCTCGACCACAGCTTCGTCGCCCTCATAGCCGGAAACGCAAAAGGTTCCGTCATCTACCTGCTTGTATTTCAGTTCCTGCATGGTTTGCCTCCTGTGCAATCAAATTGCCTCTATTATATGCCGCGCAGGTGCAGAAGTAAAGCACAAAAAAACGGCCATGCGAAGCCAATCGGCTTTCTCGGTCGTTTCAGTGTGCGAGTGGAATGTCTCAGAGTTCTGCTCAGCGGATCACGTTCGTGTTGAAGTCGTAGGGGAGACGAAGCACCTCATGCAGAGAGAGAATCCGGTCGATCAGGGCAACAAAATCACGCATTTTGAAATCCTCCTTTCTGGAAATCGTTTGGTTTGTTTGTGGTTACATCATAGCATGTGTTCGTATAAAAGTCAAGTATATACCGAATATAATTACTTATGAATTATGCACAGTTATTTGTGCTGAATATATGCAGAATGCACAAAATCCAGAAAACAGGTTTCTAATCTTGCACCGCTGTCCAAAATCGTGTATAGTGGAAAGCAGAGGACGATGAATCTGTCCCGAAGTCGCTCCCAGGGATTCATCCGATTCTCTGATCAAACGCTTCAAAAAGAGTAACAAGGCAGCTTTGCGCCAGACGGGGACAGGGACGCAGGCGGGCTTGACGCCCGGCAAGGACGACAGCGAAGGAGCAAAAGCTGACCGCAAAGATATGAAATGGTGTTATCTGAGAATCGTATCAAATACGGAAACAAAGGAGATCGGACGAACATGAAACGAAAAACTGTGATAATCGGCGGCGTTGCAGGCGGCGCGAGCTGCGCGGCCCGTCTGCGCCGACTGGATTCCGAACGGGAGATCGTACTGCTCGAACGCGGCGAGAACATCTCCTATGCCAACTGCGGCCTGCCCTACTATGTGGGCAATGTGATCCGCAGCCGGAACGCCCTGCTGTTGATGACTCCGGAGCTGATGCGCCGCCGCTTCCGCGTGGATGTGCGGGTGCGCAACGAGGTGACGGCGATTCATCGCAAAGAGAAGACTGTCACTGTCCGTCGTCTGGACACCGGGGAGGAATACGAGGAGGCCTATGACGAGCTGGTGATTGCCACCGGATCGTCTCCGCTGCGGCCCGGCATTCCCGGCATTGACAGCCCCCGCATTCGCACCCTCTGGACGGTTCCGGACACCGACGAGATTCGTGCAAGCATCGAGCGCGGCCTGCAAACTGCCGCAGTCATCGGCGGCGGCTTCATCGGTTTGGAAATGGCGGAAAACCTGCGCCATGCCGGACTCAGGGTTACGCTGATCGAGGCTGTGGATCAGGTCATGGCCCCGCTGGACTTTGAGCTGGCGCAGCTTCTGCATGAGAACATCCGGCAGAACGAGGTGGAGCTTCGACTGTCCGATGCGGTGGCCTCCTTCTCCGACGACGGCAGCCGGGTGCACATCCGGCTCAAGAGCGGCGCGGAGGTGGAAGCGGAGCTGGTGATCCTCTCCATCGGGGTTCGGCCCAACAGCCAGCTTGCCGCAGAAGCCGGTCTGGAGCTGAACCGGCGCGGCGGCATTGTGGTGGACGACCATATGCGCACAAGCGATCCCTCCATTTACGCCGTGGGTGACGTGGTGGAGGTCGAGGATTTTGTTTCCGGAGAGCGGACGATGGTTCCACTGGCTGGCCCGGCAAACAAGCAGGGCCGCATCGTTGCGAATCTGCTGGCAGGACGCGAGGACAGCTACAAGGGGACGCAGGGCTCCTCCGTGGCGAAGGTTTTTGACCTGACTGCCGCCGCCACCGGTGCAAACGAGAAGACTCTGCTCCGCCGGGGCATGGAAAAGGGCAGAGACTATGAAAGCTTGATTATTACCCAGAATTCCCACGCAGGCTACTATCCCGGTGCGGTTCCCATGACGCTCAAGCTGCTTTGGGAGAAGGAGAGCGGAAAGCTGCTCGGCGCGCAGATTGTTGGAAGGGAAGGCGTGGACAAGCGGATCGACACGCTGGGCGTGGCGCTGCGTCTCGGCGGTACGGTTTCCGATCTGAAGGATTTGGAGCTGGCCTACGCGCCGCCCTATTCCTCCGCAAAGGATCCGGTCAATATGGCTGGCTTTGTGGCGGAGAACATCCGGACAGGATTGGTCTCGATTGCTGCGTGGGATGAGCCGGACAAGGCCGAAAACGCCACCCTGCTCGACGTGCGCGAGGAGGCGGAGGTCATGGCTTACGCGATTCCCGGTGCGGTCAATATTCCGCTTGGCCAGCTTCGGGACCGGCTGAACGAGTTGGATCGCACGAAGCTCCAGATTGTGTTCTGCGCCGTGGGCGTTCGGGCCTACAATGCGGCCCGCATCCTCTCGCAGAACGGGTTTGAACAGGTGAAGGTCTATCCGGGCGGCGCGCGCTTCTATGGCTCCACCCACCCACAGACGAAGTCGTCCGCACAAGGGGTGCAGAAGAAGGCGGAACAGCCGTCCGTTCAGACGCCGAAGCAGGCGCAAGCGCCCGCAAAGACTGCCGCCAAAAAGCTCCGCCTCGACTGTTGCGGGATGCAGTGTCCCGGCCCGATCATGGAGGTCTTCCAATCGGTCAAGACGATGCGGGACGGCGATTTGCTGGAGGTGACGGCCTCCGATCCCGGCTTTGCCAGAGACATTGTATCGTGGTGCGAGCGCACCGGAAACACTTTGGTCGGCGTGGAGCAGAAGAAGGACGAGTACGTTGCGACTCTGCGCAAGGGAGCCGAAGCATCCGCGCAGCCGCAGGCAGCCGCTCCCGCGTCCGCTGCGCCCAAGGGCAAAACAATCATTGTCTTTGACGGCGATCTGGATAAGGTGCTGGCCTCCTTTGTGATTGCCAACGGCGCGCTGGCAATGGGCCGCCCCGTTACGATGTTTTTCACCTTCTGGGGGCTGACTGCGCTGCGAAAGGCAGAGAAGGTGGCGGTCGACAAGAGCCTGATGGAAAAAATGTTCGGCGTGATGCTGCCGCGCGGCGCGGCGAAAACCAAGCTGTCCAAGATGAACATGGGTGGCGTGGGGACTGCCATGATGCGCGAGATTATGAAGGACAAGCACATTGACAGTCTCGAAGACATGATGAAGAAAGCAATGGAGAATGGCGTCAAGATCATCGCCTGCTCCATGAGCATGGACGTGATGGGCATTCGCCGCGAGGAGCTGATCGACGGCGTGGAAATCGGCGGCGTCGGCACCTATCTGGGGGATGCGGAGCAGTCCGACGTGAATCTGTTCATCTGATAAGAGGCTCTTTGCGTGAAAACCCGGTGCGGCCCCTTCCGGGCCGCACCTCAAAAGGAGGAAGCAATGAAGCTGCTGCGATTTGATCGAATGGAGGAGCTGGATGCTCCGAAGCTGATGGGCGTCTACCGGGAGAGCAATCTGGACAATGTCCAGTATTTCTTCCCCGAGGAGCAGGATCTCAAACGGGGCCTGCGCGGGGTGGAGCAAGGCTTCTGTGACTATCTGCGAACCAATTTCTTTGCCACGCCCGGCAACCGCTATTACGTGCTGGAGGACGATGGACGCTGGGCCTCTGCAGTCCGCCTCTATCCGGTGCCGGAACGTCCCGGCGCTTTCTATGCCGAGGCGCTGGAGACCGCGCCGGATCTGCGGCGCAGGGGCTATGGACGGAAGCTGATGGAGCTGCTGCTCTTCTCTCTGGCACAGGACGGCCCCTTCGAGCTGACCGACAGCGTACATAAACAAAACGAAGCTTCGCTGGCCTTCCACCGGAACGTCGGCTTCAAGGTTTTTCAGGAAGACGCCGTCTCCGCTCTGACCGGGAACGTCAACCCCCGCTCGTTCGGCCTGTGCTACCGCTTCGAGGGCAGAGACAGGGCGGACGGCCTTTGCCCGGAGTACCTTTCCGCAACGTATCAGGTGCGTTTTCTGACGCAGGGAGATATTTCGACGGTGCTGGCGCTCTGCGCGGGCAACCCGCTCTATTATCGGCACTGTCCGCCCCCGCCGTCGGAGGATTCCATCCGTGTCGATATGGCGGCGTTGCCGCCGCGCAAGACCCTTGCCGACAAGTATTACCTCGGCTTCTTTGACGGGGCGGAGCTGGCTGCCGTGCTGGATTTGATTCCGGGCTTTCCCAAGTCGGAGATTGCCTTCTGGGGCTTTTTCATGGTGGACGCCGCCCGGCAGGGGAGAGGCGTCGGGTCAGCTCTGGTCTGCGAGCTATGCAATGCGTTGGGGCGCTTCGGGTTCCGGGCGGTTCGTCTTGGTTGGGTGCGCGGCAATCCGCAGGCGGAGCACTTCTGGAAGAAGAACGGCTTTGTTGAAACCGGTGTGACCTATGAAACCAACGGATACACGGTCGTGCTGGCGGAGCGTTCTCTGACGCAGACGCATTCGACAACCGACGGGGTGGCCCGCTGATGGGAAAGAGAATTCTGGTGCTGGGCTGCCCAGGCAGCGGCAAGAGCACGCTCGCCAGAAAAATCCAAACGCAGACGGGACTGCCGCTGATTCATCTGGACAATCTCTGGTGGAAACCTGACCGAACCCATGTCACACAGGAGGAATTTGACCGCAAGCTTGAAACCGTGCTGGCGGGTGAGCGCTGGATCATCGACGGGAATTACAGGCGAACCTATGCGCCCCGGATTCGCGCCTGCGACACGGTGATCTTCCTCGACTATGACGAGGATACCTGTATGCAGGGTATTACGGAGCGAATTGGAAAGCCGCGCGAGGATATGCCTTGGACGGAACAGCAGCTCGATCCGGAGTTGGCGGCAATGGTGCGCGACTTTCGGGAGCAGGCGCGTCCTGCGCTGTTGGTGCTTCTCGCCCAGCATCCGGAAAAGGAGATTCAGATCTTCCAAACGCGCGAAGCCGCGGCCCAATGGCTGGCAGACGGAATGCCTTGCAAAGAGACAAAAAAAGAGAACGAGGAGAAAGCCTTATGAAAATTGTGGTATTGGACGGATATGTGGAGAATCCCGGCGACCTGCGTTGGGATGCGCTCGGCGCGCTCGGAGAGCTGACGGTCTATGATCGCACCGACCTGCACGACGAGCAGGCGGCGATTGACCGAATTGGGGACGCCGAGCTGGTGTTCACCAACAAGACGCCCATCACGCGGCGGATTCTGGAGGCCTGCCCGCAGATGCGCTTCATTGGTGTGCTGGCCACTGGCTACAACGTGGTCGATACAGCCTGCGCCAGAGAACGGGGGATTCCGGTCTCCAACGTCCCGGCTTATGGCACGGCCTCGGTCAGCCAGTTTTCCATTGCCCTGCTTTTGGAGGTCTGCCATCACATCGGGCACCACAGCGACAGCGTTCACGACGGGGACTGGGCGCGGAGCAAGGACTGGTGCTACTGGGACTATCCGCTGATCGAGCTTGAGGGCAAGACCATCGGCATCATCGGCTTCGGACGGATTGGACAGCAGGAGGGACGCATTGCCGCTGCGCTGGGAATGCACGTCCTTGCCTGCGATGTCAATCCCACCGCGTCCGGCAGGCAGATTGCGGAGTACGTCGGCCTTGAAGAGCTATACGCCCGTGCAGATGTAATTACCCTGCACTGCAATCTGACGGCGGAAAACGCCGGGATGATCAACCGAGACGCAATTTCCCGGATGAAGGACGGCGTGATTCTGATTAACAACGCCCGCGGGCAGTTGATCGTGGAGCAGGACTTGGCGGACGCACTCAACAGCGGCAAGGTTGCCGCCGCCGGACTGGACGTGGTCTCTACCGAACCGATCCGGGCGGACAATCCGCTGCTTCGCGCAAAAAACTGCATCCTGACGCCCCATATCTCTTGGGCGCCGAAGGAGAGCCGCCAGCGGATCATGGATTGCAGCGTAGAAAATGCCAGAGCCTTCCTCGAAGGACATCCGCAGAACGTCGTAAACGGATAACCGACGCCTGCAGCAAGAAGACGCACACCCTGTCCGGGGCGTGCGTCTTCTTGCTGCAATTATTTCGCATCCAGCCGTTCTGCGGCCTCCGCAAGGCTGATTCCCTCCGCCCGCGCAAGCTGCGCCAGATCCTCGAATTCGTATTTCTGCCGCCTGACGCCGTAGCCTGCGGCGTCCTTGCGCCGCACAACGCCATACGGGGTTTCCAGTGCAGTCACCGTCCGATCCAGTACATACCGGCCTGCGGCGAATTCCCGAACGCCGAGCGTCGTCGTGTGGCGGAAGAGCAGAGCCACCATGTTCTGACGGTCCTCCGGCTTGCAGAGGACGCGCAGCAGAATTCCGGGCCGGGACTTCTTCATCCCGATTCCGACGGTGTAAACGTCCAGCGCCCCGGCGGCAAGCAGCGTTTCCACCGCAAAGCCAACGGCCTCGCCGGTCATATCGTCTACGTTGCAGGCAAGCTCATAGATTGCTTCGTCCTTCTGCGCACACTCGCCCAGCAGAGCGCGTACACAGTTTGCCGCCTCGAAGTCCTTCCGGCCCATTCCGTAGCCGATGGACCGCACCCGCATCGGCGGCATTGGGCCGAAGTCCTGCACAAAATGCCGCAGCAGGGCCGCGCCGGTCGGGGTGCAAAGCTCACTCTGAATGCAGCCGCCGTAAATCGGAATGCCGCGCAGCAGCAGGGCCGTCGCGGGAGCGGGCACCGGAAGCAGACCGTGCGCACAGCGCACCTGCCCACTTCCGACGTGGATGGGAGAGGCTGTGATCCGATCCGGTGCAAGGCGGTGAATCAGAGTGCAGACGGCGGCAATATCCGCCACTGCGTCCATTGTGCCGACCTCATGGAAGTGAATTTCCGGGACCGGAACACCGTGCACCTGACTCTCGGCCTCTGCCAACAGCCGATAGACTGCCAGCACGTCAGCTCGAACCGGCTCCGACAAAACCAGATGCTCGTTGACAAGGTGTTCAATTTGCGCCATGTTGCTGTGGTGGTGCCCCTGCCCGTGAATGTGGTCGTGATGACGGTCGTGGTCATGACAGTGCCCGTGATCGTGGGGATGGTCGTGATCGTGGGGATGGTCGTGATCGTGGGGATGGTCGGCCTCCTCTGCACCGTCCACGGTGACGCGCATCGAGGTTCCGGTGATCCCGCACTTCACGGCGGGCTGTGCGGCAAAGCGTACCGTGGGAATGCCGATGCGGTTCAGCTCTGCAACGACAGCCTCCCGATCCGAAAACAGCTCCAGCAGGGCAGCGGTCAGCATATCGCCGGCAGCGCCCATGGCGCAGTCAAAATACAGGGTTTGCATGGTTCAACCTCCGTTTGTTTCAGAATCGCGGCGGCAGTCCGCAGACGGAATGCGCATGTGGTTGATTCGACTTGCCACGAAGCCCGCGCCGAAGCCGTTGTCAATATTGACCACGCTGACGCCGCTGGCGCAGGAATTCAGCATGGACAGCAGGGCGGAGAGCCCGTGGAAGGAAGCTCCGTAGCCCACGCTGGTTGGCACCGCGATCACCGGGCAGTCGGCCAGCCCGCCGATTACACTGGCAAGCGCGCCCTCCATGCCGGCAATCGCAATGATGACGCTGGCCCCCATGATCTCGTCCAGATGCTTGAGCAGACGGTGCAGTCCCGCTACACCCACGTCATAGAGCCGAACGACCCGGTTTCCGAGCACCTCCGCCGTCAGAGCGGCTTCCTCGGCAACGGGAATATCGCTGGTTCCGCCCGTGGCAACAACAATGCTTCCGATCCCGTTTGGGGCGGGGAGGGTTCCGATGATGCCGCAGTGCGCCTCTGCCCGGTAGTCCAGGGGCAGAACCGCGCCGACGGCTTCGGCGGCCTGCGCCGACATGCGTGTGATGAATACCGGCGTCTGTCCTGCGTCCAGCAGGGCGCGGGCGATCCCGACGATCTGCTCCGGCGTCTTGCCTGCGCCGTAGATGACCTCCGCAGCCCCTTGCCGCAGGGCGCGGTGGTGATCCACCTTGGCATAGCCAAGATCGGCAAAGGGCTGCTCCTTGAGCGCAAGCAGGGCTTCGTCAATGCTGAGACGGCCCGCCTGCACCTGCTCCAACACGGAGCGAATCTCCTGTTTCATTCTCGAACCTCCAGATCCAGCGAAACTGTCCGATACCACTGCCGCAGTGCTGCGGCAATCTCTGCCCGGTGCTCCAGCAGCAGCGGAAGCTGTGCCTGCCGAAGCTGGATGCGGGCGTGTCCGTTTTGGGTGCGCACGCGGAAATCCGTGAAGCCGAGGGCGGAGAGAAAGCTCTCCGCCCGCTCGACGGCCTCCAGCTTCCCGGCGGTGATGACCTCGCCGGTGGGAATGCGCGTGGCGAGGCAGGCGTAGGCAGGCTTGTCCCATGTGAACAGCCCTGCCTCGCGGGAGCGCTTTCGAATCTCCGCCTTGTGCAGACCGCAGAGACGGAGCGGGGAGAGTACCCCAAGCTCCCGCAGCGCCCGCATGCCGGGCCGGTCGCCGTCCTCGTCCGAGGCGTTTGTCCCGTCCAGCAGAACCGAAAAGCCGTCTGCGCGCGCCTGCTTCCAAATGGCGGACAAAATGGCCGTCTTGCACAGATAACAGCGGTCGGCGGGGTTCTCCGCGACCCCGCGGACGGCGAGCACGTCCATAGGCAGGACCGTCAGCTCTGCCGAAAGGAGCTCGGCAAGGCGCTCTGCGTCCTCGCGTTCAAAGCGCGGCTGGAAGGGCGATTGGACGTAGTAGGCTCTGTACCGCTTTGCATATTTCGCCGCGGCATCGAGCAAATAAGCGGAATCGACGCCCCCGGAAAATGCAATCGCCGTTTCCGGATGGGCAAGAAAGAACGCCTCAAGCGTCATGGGCTTTCCTCCCGGTTGTGTGGTTGCGCCGAACGAAGCGAAAAACCTCAAATCACCCGGTGAACGAGGATCGAAGGATCGACAGCGGCGGCAAAACGGTCAAAATCTGCGAGCGACCCTGCGACGGAACCGTAGTGAATCGGAATCACGGCCTGCGGACGCATACGATTGACAAGGGCGGCGGCCTCTTCCGCATCCATCGTATACTTCCCGCCGATTGGCAGCAGGGCGAGGTCGCAGCGCACGGCGGCGGCCATGTCGGTTGCGTCGGTGTCTCCCGCGATATAGATGCGCAGCCCATCCAGCTTCAGCACATAGCCAACCCAGCCGTTCTCCTTCGGGTGAAAGGGCTTGTCGGGATTGTAGGCCGGAACGGTTTCAAACGAAACGCCGCAGACCGTGCCCGCTTCGTTGGGTCGGACGGTCAAAACACTGTGTCCTGCCGTTGCCTGCCCTGCGGCCTCTTCCATCTGCGCCGGCAGAACGAAGCAGGTGTCGGGGCGGCAGACCTTTTCCACATCCTGCGGCGAAAAATGGTCAAAATGTGAATGCGTCAGGAAAACTATGTCCGCGTCCTGCGGCGCGTGCGACAGCGAAAAGGGATCGACGTATAAGACCGTTCCCTCCGCCGCGATCCGCACGCTGCTGTGCGCGTTGACCGAAATGCAGCGCAAAAAATCAATGACGTTTTTCATGACAGCCTCCTGTAGTTTTGGGTTTCTTTGGCGCGCCCGGTGTGCAGGGTTCGCATGGAGTTCAAAATGGCGATCACGCTCACGCCAACATCGCCAAAAACGGCCAACCACATATTGGCATAGCCCAGCGCACCGAGAATCAAAATGGCAAACTTGACAACCAGCGCAAACGCAATGTTCTGCCGGACGATTCGCAGCGTCTTACCGGCGATCCGCATCGCGGTGGGGAGCTTTTCCAGATCATCATCCATGATGACCACGTCCGCCGCCTCAATCGCCGCATCGGAGCCGAGCGACCCCATTGCAATGCCGATATCCGCGCGCGAGAGCACCGGCGCGTCGTTCAAGCCGTCACCCACATAGCCGAGCGCACGGGTTTTCGGCTGCTGTTCCAGCAGGGACTCCAGCGCAGTAACCTTGTCCTGCGGCAGAAGCTCCGATTCCACCTGATCCAGACCAAGGGCACGTCCCACGGCCTCTGCGGTCTGCTTCCGGTCGCCGGAGAGCATGACGGTTTTCTCCACGCCTGCGGTGCGCAGCGCGTGCAGTGCCGAAGCCGCACCGTCCTTGATCCGATCCGAAATCACCAGCACACCCTGATAGACGCCGCCCAGCGCGACGTAGACCAGCGTGCCCTCCTCATCGACAGGGGAGAAGGCGACGCCGCGCTCCTCCAGCAGCTTCGCGCTGCCAACCAGCAGCTCCCTGCCGTCCACAATGGCGAGCAATCCGAGACCGCTCAGCTCCTGAACGGCTCCCATCCGGCGCAAATCGGGGGACTTGCCCCAAGCCTCCCGGATGGACAGGGCAATGGGGTGCGTTGAGCAGCCCTCACCCAGAGCCGCAAGCTCCAGCAGCTCCGCCTCGGTTCCCACAGCGGGACGCACGGCGCTGACCTTGAACTCGCCGCGCGTCAACGTGCCGGTCTTGTCAAAGACCAGCGTGGAAAGCTTTGCCATGGTTTCCAGATAGTTGCTTCCCTTGACCAGAATGCCCTGCCGGGAGGCGGCCCCGATTCCGCCGAAGAAGCCCAGCGGCACGGAGATCACCAGCGCACAGGGGCAGGAAACGACCAGAAAGATGCAGGCGCGGCGAATCCATTCGCTCCATTCCTTCTCAAACGCCAGCGGCGGAACCACGGCAAGCGCCACGGCAAACAGGGTGACAATCGGCGTATACCAGCGGGCAAAGCGGGTGATAAAGCCCTCAACCCGCGCCTTGCGGGAGGAGGCGTTCTCCACCAGCTCCAGAATCCGCGTCACCGTCGTGTCGGCATAGGCCTTTGTGGTGCGAACGCGCAGCGTGCCGTTTCCGTTCACGCAGCCGGAGATAATCTCGCTGCCCGGCTGTGCCGTGCGGGGAACGGATTCACCCGTCAGGGCGGCAGTGTCAATCCGCGATGTGCCCTGAATGACCACGCCATCCAGTGGAATGCGCTCACCGGGCTTGACCACAATGACGGAGCCGACGGGAATCTCCTCGGGGTCTGTTTCCGTCAGACCGTCCGGGGTTTCCAGATTGGCGTATTCCGGCGCAATGTCCATCATCTGTGCGATGGAACGGCGGCTTTTGCCCACGGCGCAGCTCTGGAACAGCTCGCCCACCTGATAGAGCAGCATGACTGCCGCCGCTTCCGGGTATTCCCCCACGCAAAAGGCGGCAATAGAGGCGATTGCCATCAAAAAGTTTTCGTCAAAGATCTGTCCGTGGAAAATGTGCGCGACTGCTTCCCACAGAACGCCGCTTCCCACCAAAAGGTAGGGAACGAGATAGAGCCCCAGCCTTTGCCATGGAAGCAGAAGCTCCAGCCTGCCGAGACGGTCAAGCACAATCAACGCGATCAGTGCCGCTCCAGCGAGGAGAATGCGGAGCAGCGCACCCTTCTGTTTCTTCGTCATAGCAATCCTCCAACTGATTCCTGTTTATGCTTTGCTTATGATTGCAACTGCACATGGCATTTTGCCATCCACAATTTTGTATATTGCCGACGGATAGCCAAGGCTTTCAAAAAAAGCACGGTAGGCCATCAGATCAAACTGCCGTTTGAAATCCGCTCCGAGAAGCTCCAGAAATCGAGTCACAAGCACATTGGATTTTTTCGTCCTGTTGATGTACGTTGGGATGATCATCTGTCCGCCGGGCCTGGTCACCCGTTCCAACTCCGCGACGGCACGCCGGGGATCTTCCAGCAGGTGAATGACATTTCCTGCAACCACCTTGTCAAAGCGATTGTCTTCATACGGCAGATTTGTCAGATCCGCTTTCTCGAAGCGCACGTTCTGGAAGCTGCGGCATTTCTTTGCTGCCCTTTTCAACATATTCTCTGCCAGATCCATCGCCACGAGTTGACGGCAGACGCCCGCGATCCATACGCTGATTGCGCCCGTCCCGCAGGCGCATTCCAGCACGTCGTCCGTTTTTTCAATGGATTCGATCACGGTTTTTCCCGTGTTGAGATAAACCTTCTTGTTGTAGATTTCCTCGAAACAATCATAGACGGCCGCAATGTGATTCCAAAACATCTGCGTTGCCTCCCTTTTGCGGCAAGCTATCTGACGATCCGGCAGCCCTTGTCCACCTTGTCGCAGCATTTCTGCGCCTCTTCCAGAATCTCATCGAAGCGTTCATCCTCCGCGTCAAGCGTCAGCTTCTGCGTCATAAAGTTCATGCTTGCATCGTGTACGCCGGGAATCTTCTTGATCAGCGCTTCCATTTTTGCCGCGCAGTTTGCGCAGTCCAGATCTTCCATCTTGAATTTCTTTTTCATTGTTTGGTTCCCTCCATCTCGTTTGTGCTGCGGTTCAATTGGTTTTGTACTGCCGTCATTCCACCGCAGCTTCTTCCTCGCGCACATGCTCCATGCCCATCTTGCAGATGGTGCGCACATGTTCATCCGCGAGGGAATAGTAGATCACCCGCCCGGCCTTGCGATACTTCACCAGATTCGACTGCTTCAGCACCCGAAGCTGGTGACTGACCGAGGATTTGCTCATGCCGAGCAAAACGGAGATGTCGCAAACGCACATCTCTGCCTCCATCAGTGCGTAGAGAATCTTCAGCCGGGTGGAATCGCTGAACAGCTTAAAGGTGTCCGCCAGATCGAGCAGCAAATCGTCGTCCGGCAGCTTGCCGCGCACCTGATCGACAACCTCCTGATGGATCACCGAGCAGTCCACCCGATCCAGCTCCACGTCGTAAAACCGCATCGTGACGCCCTCCTATATGGTTGAATCGTTGAACGATTGTTCAACTTTGCGTTTTGATTGTACTATAATGCGGCGGGTTTGTCAAGAGAAAACCGAAAAAAACGTGAAACGGAGCTGCGCACTTCAAAAATAGACGCGGCCCGGTGAGGGGCCGCGTCGGTGGACGCTACTTTGCGCCCGGATAGAAGGCCTGCGTGGGGAAGTCCACCTGCGCAAACAGGTCGCAGGGCTCGTCGGGGGTGCCGGGGTCGTCAGAGCAGCTCCGATCCGGCATGGGATAAGCCAGCGCCGGGATCAGAAGCTGGGTTCCACGCTCCATCCGCACGGTGGAGAACTGGCCCAGCGTCACATAGAGCAGGCGGCCCCCATTCAGCACCGGCTCCTCGGGGAAGAGGGCGCGCACGGCCTTCGGAATCTCCGGCGTCCCGGTTCCGGGGCCGTCTCCGGCCTCCGAGACGCGGGAGGAGAGAACCATCGGGTCTACGGCCTCCACCACGCAGTCGGGCGTGTGGGTCTGATAGAGCGCGTCTGGCAGAAGCTCATTGTCGGCGCTGGAGAAGACCTTTGTGCGGCTTTCGCCGCCGAAGAGGACGACGCGCTTCGTAAAGACGGCAAGGCCCTCCAGCGCAGAGGGGCGTGTGATGCCCGACATGGCCTCGCCGGTGATGCGGTAGAAGAAGCTTAAATCGGCGGTGAAGTGTCCGGGATTGTAGGCAATGGGAGCCACGTCTATGTAGACGTGGAGAAGCTCCGCACTCCTTGCCCGGGCGTTGACTGCTGTTTCCAGCGCTGTCTGGGAGGGGGCCGTGAGATAGACGCGCAGATCCTCGATGCAGTCCTTGTCGATGCAGGCGTCCTCAATCTGCTGTGTGTGGATCCGAACCGGCTCTCTGGTCTCCTGCGCCTGACGTCCGGCGGAAATGGTTTGATCCGGCATAGTGATTCCTCCTTGCAATGCAAGCAGCCGTTCCGCGCTTCCCGGACGGCGGGACCGATCCCCGCCGCGGGCGGAACGGAAGCTCATGGGAAAGCGATTGCTTTCAATCCCATAATATGAAAAAATTTGCGCGATGTGCGCCGTTTTGGATTGTAATTTTCCGACGAATGCAGTACAATAGAGCCACTGTCCAGAAAGGGGGGAGCGCGGATGATCAGTCGCCTGAATACGATGGGGCTGAACGGAATCGAGGGCTATCGGATTGCGGTAGAGTGCTTTATTACGAACGGCTTGCCGTATTTCGAAATCGTCGGCCTGCCGGACGCCTCTGTGAAGGAGGCCCGCGAGCGGGTACGAGCAGCCGTTAAAACCTCTGGCTTCAAATTCCCGCCCTCCCGCATCACCGTGAATCTGGCGCCTGCCAATACGAAGAAGAGCGGTACGGTCTACGACCTGCCGATTCTGCTGGGAATTCTGGCGGCCTTCGGGCAGGTGCAGCTCCCGGACGAGACGCACGCCTTTTTGGGCGAGCTGAGTCTGGAGGGGAAGCTTCGTCCTGTCCCCGGTGTCCTGCCGATGGCGATTGCCGCGACAAAATGCGGGATCAAAACGCTCTACGTCCCCATGCAGAACGCCCGCGAGGCCACGCTGGCAGAGGGGCTGACCGTGATTCCGGTCTTCTCCGTTGCCCAGCTCATCGCCCACCTGCGGGGCGGCCCGCGGATCGAGCCGCAGCCTGTCTGGGTTCGAGCAGAGCAAACGCACTTTGCCCCGGATTTCAAGGACGTGATGGGACAGGAGAACGCCAAGCGTGCGCTGGAAATTGCAGCGGCGGGCGGTCATAACATTCTCATGGTCGGGCCTCCCGGCTCCGGGAAGTCCATGCTTGCCAAGCGCCTGCCCTCCATTTTGCCGGATATGACCCGCGCTGAGGAGCTGGAGGTGACGCAGATCCACTCGATCATGGGCCTTGTGGACCCGGAGAACCCGCTGGTCACGGTCAGGCCCTTCCGCAGCCCCCATCATACGGTCACGCCGCCCGGTCTGGTTGGCGGCGGCTCCGTTCCCCGCCCGGGCGAGGTTTCGTTGGCCCATCGGGGCGTCCTGTTTCTGGACGAGCTGCCTGAGTTCCGCAAGGACACGATGGAGGTCATGCGCCAGCCGCTGGAGGATGGGGCCGTGACCATCACAAGGGCCTCGGCAACGGAGACCTATCCCTGCCAGTTTATGCTGGTGTGTGCAATGAATCCCTGCCGCTGCGGCTGGCACGGCGACCCGTCCGGGCGCTGCACCTGCTCGGAGCAGTCGGTGCAGAGCTACGTCAGCCGCATTTCCGGCCCGCTTCTGGATCGTATCGACATCATCATTGAGGTTCCCGCCGTCTCCTTTGAGGAGCTGCGCGAGCGCAGGGAAGGGGAGCCTTCCGCTGCCATTCGGGAGCGGGTCAACGCGGCGCGGGCCATCCAGCACCGCCGCTTTGCGGGCAGCGACACGCATTCCAACGCTCGGATGCGCCCCGATCAGCTTCACCGGATCTGCGTGCTGGACGACGGCTGCGCCGCTTTGATGGAGGAAGCCTTCGACGCCCTCGGCCTGACCGCCCGGAGCTATGACCGGATTCTCAAGGTCGCCCGCACCATTGCCGACCTCGACGGCGCGGAGCAAATCTCCGTCGCCCACCTCGCAGAGGCGATCCAATATCGAACGTATAAGATCGGGCGACAGTGACGCGACCTTTCCCTTACGCAGGCGGTGAACCAGAATGCCTTCCCCTCGAGGGGAAGGTGGCGCGCAGCGCCGGATGAGGTGGCGTAGCGAAAACTGATTCGTGCGAAAGAAGGTGTTTGCCCATGAATCATTTGCACAACCCTGCCAGCCGGGGCAACGCTCAGCGTCTTCGGCGGGAAATGACGAAAGAAGAACGTCACCTTTGGTATGACTTTTTCAAAACCATGCACATGCAGGCAAAAAGGCAGAAACCCATAGGTCCTTACATCGTTGATTTCTACATTGCTTCCGCAAAGCTCGTTGTAGAGCTGGACGGATCCCAGCACTATGAGCAGGCGGGCCTCCAGCATGACAGAGAGCGAGATGAATATCTGCGCTGGCAGGGCTTGACGGTTTTGCACTACACCAATACCGACGTAAATCAGAACTTTCGAGCTGTCTGCGAGGATATTCTGAGACATCTTGGACAAGAGGTTTGACTTCTGAAGGCGATTGCTTGCCGGAAAGCCACCTCATCCGTCATCGGGCTTGCGTGAGACGCCCGATGCCAACTTCCCCTCCAGGGGAAGGCTTGGGTTGAAATCCAAACCGAGGAGAAAGCACATGAACGAAATATTACTTCTGAAACTTGGCGAAATCGTCCTCAAGGGGGCGAACAAGAAGCAGTTTGAAAACAAGCTGCGCTCCAACGTCGCACGGCGGATGCGTCCGTTTGGCGACTTCAAGGTGACGATCCTCCAGTCCACGGTCTATGTGGAGCCGGAGAACGAGCTTTGCGATCTGGACGGCGCGTGGGAGGCCTGCCATACGGTTTTCGGCGCGGTGTCCCTTTGTCGCTGCCGTCCCTGTGAGAAGAACGAGGATGCCATCTTCAACGCCATCCTTGCTTATCTGGGCGACGATCTGGCCGCTTCCAAGTCCTTCAAGGTGGAGTCCAAGCGCTCGGACAAGCGTTTCCCCCTGAATTCCATCCAGATTTCGCAGGCCATTGGCGGAAGACTGGCGGAGGCCTTCCCGGAGGTCGCCGTGGATGTGCATCATCCCGACTACACTGTGTACGTCGAGGTGCGCGACTATGCGGCCTACGTCCACGGCCCTGCTGAGCCGGGCGCGGGCGGCCTGCCCACCGGCGTCGGCGGACGGGCTGCGGTGCTGCTCTCGGGCGGCATTGACTCGCCTGTGGCGGGCTATATGATTGCCAAGCGCGGCGTAGAGCTGGAGGCGATTCACTTCTTCTCCTACCCCTATACCTCGGAGCTTGCCAAGGACAAGGTGCTGGAGCTGGCCCGCCGCATGGCGCGCTACTGCGGCAGAATGACGGTCAATATCGTGGGCTTCACAGAGATTCAGGAGGCCATTCGGGACAACTGCCCCGAGGAATACTTTACGATTATCATGCGTAGATTTATGATGCGGATTGCCGAGCGGATTGCCGGGGATCACGGCTGTGAATGTCTGGTGACGGGCGAAAATCTGGGGCAGGTTGCGTCCCAGACCATGCAGGCTATGGCAGTCACCCATGCGGTGGTGCATCTTCCCGTCTTCCACCCGCTGATCGGCATGGACAAGGAGGAGATCGTCACTGTCGCCCGCCGGATTGACACGCTCGAAACCTCTATCCTGCCCTATGAGGACTGCTGCACGGTCTTTACGCCCAGGCACCCCAAGACGAAGCCGAAGCTGGCAGAGGCCGAACACATTGAAGAAAAATTAGACATCGAGGCGCTGATTGCACGGGCTCTGGAGAACACCGAGCTGGTCAAGGTGCGCTATCAGGGATAAGCTTCTGTGACAGGAGGGAAACCGTATGAACCTGAAGCTCATCAGACTGTCGAAAGCTTACGAAAAGCAGTTGGGCGAGATGATCGACGAGTGGAGAGCCGATCAGGAGCAGAATCACACCGATCACGCTCCTTGGGCGATTTTCAAAAACGACTATCACGATTTTGACGCCTATCTGAAAGGGCTGGATGATCGGGAGGACAAGGTGCAGGGCAAAATACCGTCCTCCACGTTCTTTTTGCTGGACGCGGATCGGGATCGGCTGCTCGGTGCAGTCAACATCCGGCATAAGCTGAACGACGCTCTGCTGCAGCGGGGCGGACATATCGGAGACGGCGTCCGGCCCACCGAAAGGAGAAAAGGCTATGCTACCGAAATGATTCGGCTTGCCCTTGCGGAATGCAAAAAGCTTGGAATCGACCGGGTCTTGATTACCTGTGACAAAGACAACGTCGGCTCCGCAAAATCCATCGTGAAAAACGGCGGTGTGCTGGAGAATGAGTATATTCACACGGACGGCAAGATCGTCCAGCGGTATTGGATTGAACTCGGAGGGAAATGATATGGGACTTCCCCACAAAATTACACAGATTGAGGTTCTGGTGCGTCGGCTGAAGGACATGGGCAAAACGGTCGCCACAGCCGAGTCCTGTACCGGCGGGCTTCTGGGCAAGTCCATCACCGACATCCCCGGCAGCTCCGCCGTCTATCCCGGCGGGATCATCAGCTATTGCAGCCGCGTCAAGCAGGCGCTCCTCGGCGTGGAGGAGGCCCTGCTTGATACGCTTGGCCCAGTCTCGGAGCCGGTGGCGCGGCAGATGGCGGAGGGGGTCCGGCTTGCGCTCGGAGCAGACTACGGCGTGGGCATCACTGGAATCGCCGGACCGAACAGCGACGAAACGGGCCGTCCGGTCGGGCTGGTCTACCTCGCCGCCACAGACGGGCAGCGGACGCTGATACGCGAACGCCGCTATGACGGCGACCGCATGGCGATCCGTGCGCAGGCCGCCGAGGAAGCGGCGGATCTCACAATTGAATTGCTGATGCGTGAATAACTGGCTTCAATGGCTATCGAAAGAATTAGAAAATAGCAGGCGGAGAGTTGGTTTCTCCACCTGCTGCTGATTCATCAAGATTAGTATTATTACAACCTGACTATGCCTTGAAGTTATAGCCGCAGTCATGGCAATAAAAAACGCGTTTGTTTCCAGAAAACCACTTGCGACACTGCCAGATATGTCCCTTGCCCAAACACTTCTTTATGATTGCCATCCACCAATCATAACAGAAAAAAATGATACATCCAATGCACCACTTGATAACTATCCACATGAGATAGTAAACACCAAATAAAACAGTCCAAAGACAACCGTGTTTACTTCTTTCATTCGATAGTTGAACGTGGTTACTTCCGCATTTTGGACACTTTCGGTTTACTGCCATTACATTCCCCTCCAAATAAAAAAGTGTGTAGCTCCAATTGAAGCTACACACCGAAAAACGCATAGCTCCAATTTTGCTGCTACACAAAACCCTCAGAATCTGCGAAGATGAGAAGTGGAGGTGCGTTTTTGCCAAAGGGCAAAACTCACCTTTACAGATTCCGTATGATGTTTCGTGTAGCGCAGTAATTATATCATGAAGCTGGATATATTTCAATGCTTTTTTTGAAGGGAGCGGACATGAAAAAGCTTTTTCTTGTTCTGACGCTTATCTGGCTGGCCGCCCTCCTGCGGCTCACCGTGTTCCGCCCGGGCTGCTTTTCCCACGGCCTGTTTTCCGGACGGGTGGAGTGGGAGGCCTTTGCTTATTATTGGAAGCTGATCCGATATCAGCAATGGTTATACTTTTCATATCTGTTTGTTGGGAATTTAGTCTGTTTCATGCCGGCCGGCATTCTGATACGGTTGTGCTGCGGGCGATTCTGGCAGGCGGTTCTGGCGGGCTTCGCCCTGTCGCTGCTGATTGAAACGGCGCAGTTCGTCCTCGGCTCCGGTCTTTCCGAGCTGGACGATCTGATTTTGAATACCTGCGGGGCCATGTTGGGATTCTGGTTTACCGGTGTTTTATACAAATTCGATGAGAAAAACAATTTCCCTATTGACAAAAATCCCCATGATATAGATAATAGACCGTAGCAAGCCCCTACATTTAGAGAAAAGAAACGGAGGAATTTTCATGGCAGAAAAGATTGTCCGCAATGCGGAGAAAAAAGAAGCTCCCACCGCGCAAAAGGCGGCAGCAGCCGGCAAGCAGGCTGCCGGGACGGTAAAGAAGCCCGCAGCCGCCAAGAAGCCTGCGCAGACCATCGTCATGCCCAACAAGCCCACCGGCGGCAGCACCGTCGGCCTGCGCATCGGCGCCTGTGTGCTTTGGCTGCTTGCCATTGTGTGCGAGGTCTTTGGCATCATGGCTCTGATGGGCTACTTCTACCCGCCCTTCCACCTCAGTCAGCTCGCGTTTCTGATCATTATGATCGTTCTGGATCTGGCGCTTGCAATTCTGGCTGCTCAGCTCTGGAAGAAGGCCAACCGCATCAAGCCCATGAGCGAGAAGCGCGGCAAGCTCCTGTTCTACCTCTGGAACGAGCTGGGCGTCATCATGGCCTGCATCTGTTTCATCCCGCTGATTGTTCTCCTGCTGAAGAACGACAAGCTGGATAAGAAGTCCAAGACCATTGCCGCCATCGTGGCGATTGTGGCCCTCCTGATTACAGGCGCGGCCTCCGCAGACTACCATCCCATCACTGCCGAACAGAAGGAAGAAGCCGAGCAGCAGATCACCACCAATGTCTACTGGACGCAGTTTGGCCACAAGTATCACCTGAACGCGGACGAAGAAAACGGCTGTCCCTACATCCGCACCTCTACTGTCTACGAAGGCAGCGTGACCGAGGCCATCGAATCTGGCCGTACCACCATCTGCTCCTACTGCGCGGCGCACTACGCCGAGGAAATGGGACTCCAGCTTCAGAGCCTGAACGTCGAGGACGCGGAAGACACCGAGCAGGAGCGTCCGGTCGATACGACGCCCGCGACGGCAGACAGCACGGAGGGATAACGATGGCACTTGATCTGAATTCCATCGGCTCCCTGCTTTCCGGCTCCGGCCTGTCCGCGCTGAGCAGGCGCACAAAGGTCAACCGGGAGGACGTTGCCAAGGTTCTCTCCGCCGGGATTCCGGCGCTTGTGGGCGGGATGCGCCGCAATGCCGGCGCACAGGCCGGGGCGGAATCTCTCAGCCGCGCCCTGTCCGATCACAGTGCGGCAGATACCTCCAATCCGGGCGAGTTCCTGAAAAACGCCGACCTCGAGGACGGCAGGAAGATTCTCGCGCATGTGCTGGGCGACGATCAAAACGAGCTGGTCGAGGAAATCTCCGGGGCCACCGGCGTCACCAGAGCCAAGACCACAACCATCCTTGCCCTTGTCGCCCCCCTGCTTCTCTCTCTGCTTGGCAGCTCCAACCAGAGCGGCTCCGGCGGCCTGTTCGGAATGCTGGGCGGTCTGCTCGGCCTCGGCGGAAGCAGCCAGCCGACCCAGACCCAGCAAAGCTCCGGCGGGCTCCTGAGCGGTCTTCTGGGCGGCGGTCAGCAGCCCCAGCCCCAGCAGAGCACGAATCTGCTCGGCTCTCTGTTCGGCGGCTCCTCCAACAGCAACGCTTCTCTGGCCTCCGGCCTGTTCTCCTCCCTCCTGGGCGGCGGTTCGGATGCCGCCGAGCAAAATGCGCAGAACACGATTCAGATCGTGGACAATGCGCAGCAACAGGAGGAATCCTCCTCTGGCGGCCTGCTGGACAGCTTCCTGAATCTGTTCCATTGACAGAAACAGACGGCCCGACCATCCTGCAAGGGATGATCGGGCCGCCTGTTCATTCAAGCTGCCCGGCAGCCTGTTCCCATTTTTCCATGAGCGCGGCAAGCTCTGCCTCGGCGGTTTCCTTCTCTCCGGTCAGCCGCATCAGCTCCTTGTAGTCTGAAGCGGCGGCGAGAAGCTGTTCGTCCAACGCGGCGACAGCCTGTTCCTGCTTTTCAATCTCCCGCTCCAAGCGGCGCACTTCCTTCTCCAGCGCCTTACTGTCCGTCTTCTGCACGGGCTTTTCTTTTTTTGCGGGCTTTTCCACCTGCGGAACGGGACGAATGGCGGCGTTTTCCTTCAAGCTGCGGTACTTCGCGTAGCCGCAGGGATAGTCTTTGATGACCCCATCCTCCAGCTCCCAGATGCGGGTGGCGAATTTGTCCACAAAGTAGCGGTCATGGGAGACAAAGAGCAGGGTTCCCTCATATTCCTCAATCGCGCACTCAACCCACTCGCGGGAGGCAATGTCCAGATGGTTCGTCGGCTCGTCAAGGATCAGAAGGTTCACCTTTTCGTCCATCAGCATACACAGGCGCAGCCGCGACTGCTCGCCGCCGGACAGGGTGCCAACCGTTTTGAAAACGTCCTCGCCGGAAAAGAGGAAGGCACCCAACCGATCCCGCGCCGTCTGCGGCGTGCAGTTCTTTTCATAGAGCATCGTGTCGTAAAGCGTGCGCTCCGGGTGGGAAAACTTCATGATCTGGGGCAGATAGGCGGTCTTGACCGTCGGACCGAAGCGAATACGTCCGGCGTCCACCGGCTCCTCGCCCAGCAGACAGCGGATGAAGGTGGTCTTTCCGGCACCGTTGTCGCCCAGCAGGGCAATCCGCTCGCCGCCCTCTACCTGTAACTCCTCGATGGAGAACAGGTGCTTTTCGCCAAAGGACTTTTCCATCCCCTTCACGGAGAAAACGGAGTCTCCGAAGAACTCCTTCTCCCCAAAGCGGGCCTTCATCGTCTTCTCGGTCTTGGGCCGCTCGGTCTTGCGGATGCGGTCGATCCGGTGCTGCATTGCCATAGCGCGGCGGTAGAGCACCCGGTTGTTGATGCCCCAGCCCTTCATCCGTTCCACGGTGAAGCTGAGCTGATTGATCTTGGCCTGCTCCTGCTCATAGTGCTTGAGCTGGAGGTTGAAGCGCGCCTGCTTTTCCTCCAGATAGAAGGAGTAGTTGCCGCTGTAGTGCTCCGCCTTGCCGTCTTGAATCTCAATGATCCGATCCACGACGTTGTCCAGAAAGTAGCGGTCGTGGGAGATCGTCAGGGTCGTGCCCTTGAACTGCTTGATGTAGGTCTCCAGCCACTCCACGCTGTGCAGATCGAGATGGTTGGTCGGTTCATCCAAAAGCAGAATGTCGGTCTTTTCGAGCAGCAGGCGTGCAAGGTTTACGCGGGTCTTTTCTCCGCCGGAGAGGGAGGAGAAAAGCTGGTCGCGCATCAGCATGGGAATGCCGAGACCGTTGCAGATCTTGTCCACATTCGTGTCCATCTCATAGCCGCCGCCCACCTCGTAGGCGTTGGAGAGCCGGTCATATTCCGACAACATTGCATGATCTGCCGAAACGGTCATCTGCCGCTCCAACGCCTCCATTTTCTGCTTTATGGAAAACAGCTCCCGATAGGCGGAGCGGAGGACGTTCTCCACAGTATATCCGGCGGGATAGACCGGAATCTGAGAGATCAGGCCGATCTTCCGCCCCGGCGCAAAGACAATCACGCCGTCGTCCGGCTCCAGCTCGCCGGTGAGCATCCGAAAGAGGGTAGTCTTGCCGCAGCCGTTCCGCCCCATAATGCCGACGCACTCGCCGGTCAGAATTTCAAAAGAAAGTCCGTCCAGCAGGATCTGGCCCACTTCAAAGGACTTTTTGATGTTTTGTACACTGATTTCAATCATTTTCTTCTTTCTCAATCGTGCCGCTTCCAGGCAAAGCGGACTTCATCGAAAAACCCCGTGCCGCGCTTCAGCGCTCCAGCTCTTGCAAACAGAGCGTCACGGAGCGCCGGATGATCGCGTCTGCCTGGGCTTCGGTAAAAAATTTGGTCTGCCCTTCCGGCGCTGCGGAAAAATCCTGTGCCAATTCCGATAGAAAGGGCTCCGGCGTAAACTTCCATGCGCGCCACAACGGTTCTGCCTCCAGTCCCTTCGGAATCCGAACCGTATTTGTCAGGCCGTATCGGTGGATCACATATTGATTGGTCAGTATATAATCCTGATGCAGCCGCGGAATGTTTTCCGGCGGATTGGGGTCGAAGCCGACGACCTCAAACATCTCATAGCGGTACAGCACGTCCTGCAGCAGATGCAGGTAGTAGCCCAAATACAGCGTATCTGCTTGCAGTCGGTCGCCGTAAAGACGGCGAAAGCCGGTCAGATCGTGGGTTTTGCGAATCCCGTCTGCCAGATTTTTTTTATAATGCGCCTGCTTGTCCGCGCAGGCGTCCGGCAGAACCGAACCGAAGAGAAACCGCTCCGGCTCCGGCAGGGGATGGGCCTTCATCACCTCGTTGGCGATGGCAAGGTGGATGATTCTGGACGCCATAGCAGCTCCTCCAGTTCTTTCTTCGTGGTAATACAATTCAGCGCTGTCAGCAAGGCATTCGAGGACAGGTTTTCCGGCAGACCGAGCTGTTTTTTCAGCGCAAGCTGCCTTGCGCGGCTGTCCGGCCTTCCGGACAGGCCCATCTCATAGAGATCGGCCTTCGTGATTGACGTCCGTTCGGCAGGCGCTGCAACGTCTGCGTCCAGAAAGGTTGCCCCGGCGTTGCGCAGCGCGTTCAGCAGTGTCTCCGGCGACATGCCCTCCACGCCCAGCTTGCCCTCCTTACCGGGGGCGGCCTTGCGCTTTTCCTTGCCGTAGATATCCGGGGTATAGGCGTGAAGCAGATATTCGGGAGCGATGGCGCTTTTGAGCCGATTGCGGATCACCAGTCCCGCGCCGTCGCTGTCGGTCAGGACAATCAGGCCCCGTTTTTCCGCCACGGTGCGCAGCAGCGCCAGCATCTCCTGATCCTTGAAGATTCCAAAGCCGTTGGTGACGAAGATCGGCGCATCCACAATCTGCGAGAGGGTGTTTTTGTCATATCGGCCTTCCACCACAAGGGCCTGTTGGAGCCTAACCATTGCGGGACTCCCCCGCGAGCTCCAAAACCAGCAGCTCCAGCACCCGATCCGGGCTGTCAAAGGAGGTTTTGAGCCGGACATCCGCCTCCAAACAGAGCTTCACTGCCGACGTGCAGAAGCGTTCGGAGAGCCGCTTGGCGGCATCCATCGTCTTCTGGGCCGGATAGCTGCTCATTGTGCAGAGCTTCATCAGATCGGCCTGCCGCTTTCCTGCGTCGGTCAGCCGCTTTGCCGCGAGAATCCGCCGCATCTGGCTGCCAATCGCACCGAGGATGACAACAGGCTCCTCCTGCTTGTCCAGCAGGGCGCGGAGGATTTGCAGGGCAGTTTCATAGCGTCCCGTGGAAATCGCCACGGTGAGATCCCAGATCTCCGCTTCCAAAACCGGCTCCACCAGCAGGTCGATGTGCTCGGCCCGTACCCAGTCGTCCTCGACAAAGGCGGTCAGCTTTCCGATTTCGGCGAGCAGGGTCGTCATGCTGCCCCCGGTGCGGTGGATCAAATACTGCGCGTCGTCCACGGAGATCTGCTTGCCCTGCTTTTTCATGTGGCGTCCGACCCATGCAATCAGCTCCCGATCCGAGGGTTGGGCGAATTCGACCTCCACGGCCTGCTCAAACACCGCGGCAAGGGCCTTTTTTCTGCGGTCAATCTTGTATTCCACCGTTTCATAGACCAGAACCACGGTGCAGTAATCGGGAATGTCGGAAAAGAATTTGGCATAGGCGTTTGCGTCCTCGCCCATGCGGAAAAAATCCACGTCGTCGATTTGGAGCATGGAGTGTGCCGCCATCATGGGAAGCGCCTCCAAGCTGTCGAGCACCCCCTGTGGGCTGATCGTGTCCGCGTTGAAGCGGTGATAGTTAAAGGCCTCGGCAAAGTCGTCTATCAGCAGCTTGTGCAGACTGTCCAGATAGTAGCTGCGCAGATAGGCCTCCTCGCCGTAGAAGACGTAGAACCTTGCGGGCGTGTTCTGTTTGAGATCGGCCTTTAGCCGATCCAGATTGGTTTGCGCCATCCTGTCACCGTCCAATCTCCAAATTGCCGTAAATGTCTGTGCGGAGCACCTGTGCGCCGGACGCGAGAAGCCGCGCCAGCGTCTTGTCACTGGGTAGATGAAAGCTGTTGTGCCGTCCCACGCTGATCCAAACCGTATCCGGCGAAACGGCTTGCAGCAGCGCCTCCGACGAGGAGGAGGCCGAACCGTGATGTCCTGCCACATAAAGCTCCACATGGGGAAGCGGTTCCTGCTCCAAAAGCGCGAACTCGCCGCGCTGATCCAAATCCCCGGTGATAAGCATATCATATTCCCCGACAGAATACAAGACAGAAACGCAGGCCGCGTTGTCGTTCTGTGCAGAAACCGGGGCAAACAGTCGCAGCGTCCCGCCGGAAAATGCGTGAGTCTGATTCTCCGTCACATAACACAGGGCAGCGCCAACCTCCAGCGCAGCCTGCTCCAGCCGGTCGCGGGTCTGAGCATCAAAGGAAACGTCCGGCAGATAGATCGTTTTCACAGGCATGAGAGACAGCAGGGTTTCCACGCCGTTCGTGTGGTCGGCGTCGTAGTGTGAGAGAATCAGCGCATCCACCTGCGCCGCTCCGTGTTGGCGCAGCCAATCCGCTGTCTGTTTTCCCACGGCGCTTCCGCCGGAACCACCGCAGTCCGCAACGACAGTATAATCCGGCGTGACCGCGCAGATACACTGGCCCTGTCCCACGTCCAGCGCGGCAATGGTGAAAGCTGCGGAGGCCGCGTCAAGCCGCTGCAGGCTTACCGCCACCGCGAGAGCAGCCGTCAAGCTCAGCAGCGGGCGCAGAACGTGGCGCTCCCGCAGCAGGCATGCAAGCAAGAGCATGCAATAGGCAAACACCAAAAAGCTGAGCCCATAGCCGTCCAGATACAGGGTGTTCCCCGGCATACGGGCGACCGTGCGGCAGATGCAAAAGACGGCCCGCATGGGCCATGCGGCAACCCAGCCCGCTAGAGTGCCCAGCGCAGGGGAAAGCAGACTGAGACCCAGAACGGTCAGCGCCCCGCCAAGGCAGACGGAGGCGAGCGGGAGGACAAGCAGGTTGGTCAGGACTGCATAGACCGGCACGGAGCCGAAGGCAGCCGCCGAGATCGGCGTGGTGAACACCAGCGCGCCGAGGGTGGCGGCAAAATTGAAGCAGACAAAGCGGATAAGCCCGCGCACCGCGCGCAGCAGGAAAATGTTGAGGCGGCGCGGAAGGGCGTTCCACCCCTTCCATTTCAGCAAAGCCTTGATCCGAGGCTGGGCAAGCAGGGTGGCCCGCAGGGGACGGGTGACCAGAAGAAGTCCTGCGACCGCTGCAAAAGAAAGCTGAAAGCTCAGATTGCAGACGGACCGGGGATTGTCCATCAGGATGAGCAGGGCCGCCAGCGCCAACGCAGTCGGCGAGTCGTTTTCCTCCCCAATCAGCGGCGCAATCAGGAACAACCCCAGCATCAGCGCGGCGCGTACCACAGAAGGCGAGGCGCCTGTCATCAACACATAGAGAAGCAGCAGCAGACCGCCGACCGTCGCGGTGATCCAGCCCCGGTTGCCAAGCACAAGCAGGACAATGGCAAAGAGCATCGCCACATGCAGGCCGGAGACCGCGACAATGTGCGAGGCTCCAGCAGTCGAAAGGCTGCTTTGCGCCGCGACCGAGAGACCCGAGCGGGACCCGGTCAGCATAGCCTGCGGCAGCCCTGCCACGTCTGCGGGGAAGACTGCGTCCAGCCGGGAGAATACGGCCCTCGACAGCCGCGCCGGGAAATACCGGAGCGGTGCATCGCCGTCCTCCACCGCCGCGATTCGGCCCGATGCGACGAGAAGAAGCCCCTTGGCCTGAATGCTCAGGTCTGTCCTGCCGTCGGCAGTTTGATCTGCCCGCCGGACGGAAAAGCTTCCGGTGATACGGTCGCCGGGGCGCAGCGGCGGAACATCGCCGTAGAGATAAATTCGGGTGCGAATGCGCAGACCGTCGGGATCGAGCAGACCGTCTGTCCGGTGTCCGAATTCGGTTTCCTCCGCATAGCCGCAGACCTCTGCAGTCAAGGTCTGCTTGCTTCCGGTCAGCGTTTGCGCGGGGGCAAGAATCCATGCCTGATACCCCCAGCACCAGAGCAGGCCGACCGCAGTACCAAGCGCCAGAACCCGAACAATCCGTCTCCGGCGCTGCCTTGCAGGAAGCGCGCCGCCCTGCCTGCTGCGCTTTGCGAGGAGCCGGAGCCCCAGAGTCAGCGCAGCAAAGAGCAAGGCTGCCCAGCACAGCGCGGCTTCCGGCAGCACGCTGGCGGCGGCCAGACACGCGCAGGCGAATCCAACGGAAAACCAAAGAAGTCTGCGCATTCTGCTACCTCCCTTTGAAAACGGCTGTCCCCATTCCGAAAACGAATGAGGACAGCCGAGAATTGTGAAAAATTAGTTGAACGCTCCGAGCTGCTTTCCGGCCAGCACATGGAAGTGCAGGTGGTGAACCGTCTGTCCGGCGCGCTCGCCGCAGTTGGTCACAACGCGGAAGCCTTCGGCAAAGCCGAGCTCCTTTGCGAGCTTGGCAATGACTGCGTAGATATGGCCCACAAGGGCGGCGTCTTCTTCTCCGATCTCGGCAGCGGAGGCCAGATGCTTCTTGGGGACAACCAGAAAATGCGTGGGAGCAAGCGGGGCAATGTCATAGAAGGCAAAGCACAGCTCGTCCTCATAGACCTTCTTCGAGGGGATTTCCCCGGCAATGATTTTGCAGAATAAGCAGTCGTTCATATTCATGTCTCCTTAAATCAGTTCAGGCAGTTTCTTGAGGGCTTCCTTCAAAGCTTCCATGTCCTTGCAGCCACCCATTGCGGAGTCGGGCTTGCCGCCGCCGCTGCCGCCGCAGGCGGAGAGGATCGTCTTGACCAGCACACCGGCCTTGACGCCCTGCTTGACAGCGTTCGTGCCGCAGACCGCCAGGACGGAAATCTTCTCTCCGTTCTCGGAGGCCAGAATGCCAACTACGTTGGGATCCTTGTCGCGGAGCAGATCGCCGAATTTGCGCAGATCCGCGACCTCCATGCCGCTGCGGATGGCCGTCAGGACGTGCAGCCCCTTGATCTCCTGTGCGGAGGCGGTGAGCTGCTGCAGCTCGCCGGACAGGAGTCTGTCCTTCATGGCGTCAAGCTGCTGGCGCAGCTCCTTAAGCTCGTTCACTGTGGACTCCGCCTTGCGAAGCAGCTCGCCCGGCGTGGTTTTCAGGGTTTCGGCAGCCTGCATAACCGTGTTCTGGAAGCGGTCGATCTCATCCAAAACAGCGGGGCCGGTGATGGCCTCAATCCGGCGCACGCCGGAGGCCACGGAGCCCTCGGAGGTGATGCGGAACAGGCCGACCTTGGCGGTGTTGTCCAGATGCGTACCGCCGCAGAATTCCAGCGACGGCCCCATCTTCACAACGCGCACGATGTCGCCGTATTTTTCGCCGAACAGCGCAGTTGCGCCAAGCTTCTGAGCCTCTGCAATCGGGAGAACCAGCGTTTCCACGCTGTTGCCTGCCAGAATCAGCTCCAGCACGCGGCGGTTCACCGCCGCAAGCTCCTCGGGGGTCATGGCGGAGAAGTGCGTAAAGTCAAAGCGCAGATGATCCGGCTCCACCAGAGAACCGGCCTGATGGCAGTGGTCGCCCAGCACGGACTCCAGCGCAGACTGGAGCAGATGGGTGGCGGAGTGCGCGCGGCGGATGGCCTGACGGCGCGCGGTGTCGATGGCGGCGTGTACCGTGTCGTCCACCTTAATCTCGCCGGAGGCCAGATGTCCGTGGTGCAGATATTTGCCGCCCTTGTCCTTCAGGACGTTGCGAACCTCGAATACGGAGCTGCCTGCGGTGATCGTGCCGTGATCGGCCACCTGACCGCCCATTTCGGCATAGAAGGGAGTCTTGTCCAGCACCAGGATACCGTCCTCGCCGCCTGCAATCGCGCCGGAAACCTCGCCGTCCACCACGACGGCAAGCACCTTTGCATCGCTTTCGTCCTGCTCATAACCGGTGAATTCCGTGGGCGTGTTGTCCAGCCCAAGGTCGATGCCCTCCCAAGCCAGATCGCCCAGCTTCTTGCGGGCTTCGCGGGCGCGTACCTTCTGCTCCTGCAGGAGCTTCCTGAAGCTTTCCTGATCGACGGTCATGCCCGCCTCCTCCGCCATGTCAACGGTCAGATCGAGGGGGAAGCCGTAGGTGTCGGACAGCTTGAAGGCGTCCTCGCCGGAGAAGACGGTCTCACCCTTGGCCTTGTGCGCGTCGAGCATTTCGGAGAAAATTTTCAGGCCCGCGTCGAGCGTGGCGAGGAAGCTCTCCTCCTCGGAGCGGATGACCTTTGTGATGAAGCTCTGCCGCTCGCGCAGATAGGGATAGTGGCCCTCGTTCTCATGAACCACGGTGTCCACCACGTCGAAAAGGAAGGGCTTGTCCACACCCAGCAGCTTGCCGTGCCGGGCAGCTCTGCGGAGCAAACGGCGCAGGACGTAGCCGCGGCCCTCATTGGAGGGCAGCACACCGTCCGCAATCATAAAGACGGCGGAGCGAATATGGTCGGTAATGACGCGCAGGGACACGTCCATCTTGTGGGACTTGCCGTAGCTGGCCCCGGTCAGCTCGGTGACGCGGCGGGTGATGCTCATCACGGTGTCCACGTCAAAGAGAGAGTCCACGTCCTGACAGACCACTGCCAGACGTTCGAGGCCCATGCCGGTGTCGATGTTCTTCTGCACCAGCTCGGTGTAGTTGCCGTGCCCGTCGTTGTCGAACTGGGAGAAGACGTTGTTCCAGACCTCCATATAGCGGTCACAGTCGCAGCCTACCGTGCAGTCAGGCTTGCCGCAGCCGTACTTTTCGCCGCGGTCATAATAGATTTCCGAGCAGGGGCCGCAGGGACCGGAGCCATGCTCCCAGAAGTTGTCCTCCTGGCCCAAACGAACCATGTGAGAGGGGTCGACGCCGACCTCCTTGGTCCAGATGTCGAACGCCTCGTCGTCATCCTGATAGATGGAAACGTAGAGCTTGTC
>JAFYGM010000082.1 GCA_017543225.1 Oscillospiraceae bacterium | reverse complement strand
TTTTCTTGGGAAACGAATAAAGGCGGCTTTCGGGAGAATACATCTCTCAAAAGCCGCCTGAAATAGTGGGGGTCGGTAGTTCAAGTCCTCCGGGCAAAGAAAAATATCTTTTTGTCTGCACTTGAAAATCGGGGTACGAAAAAACCCAGAAACCGTTGTGGCTTCTGGGTTTTCCGGTGCAATATCTTTTTTGGTTGCACAACATGGTTGCGGGAGAGGGATTTGAACCCCCGACCTCCGGGTTATGAGCCCGACGAGCTACCGAACTGCTCTATCCCGCGATATTGACTTCCCCGATTGCCTGCATATCATAGCATAGTTAACGCGCCTTGTCAAGCATTATTTTTTTGCAATTTTTGAATAAATTTGGGATTTTCTGCGATTAGTGATTGAAATTTATAAAAAATTGTGGTAAACTTACAACATCGGAGGGGTGCGACCACCCCAAATTGTAGACAACAAACAGGAGGATTGACCATGGGAAAATTCGTTATCAAAGCCACGAAAACTGGGATCAAGTTTGACCTGAAGGCCAACAACGGCGAAGTCATTGCGACCAGCGAGGTTTACACCTCCGAAGCAGCCTGCCGGAAGGGCATTGAGAGCGTTCGAACCAATGCCCTTTCCGCCATCGAGGATCAGACCGTAGAGCCGATCGAGGTTCAGAAGCATCCCAAGTACGAGGTTTATGTGGACAAGGTAGGGGAGTTCCGCTTCCGTCTGAAGGCCAGAAACGGCGAGATCATTGCTGTCTCCGAGGGCTACAAGCAGAAGCCGAGTTGTCTGAACGGCATCGACAGCGTCAAGCGCAACGCGCCGGAAGCAGAGGTTGTGAAGATCGAAGACTGAGCAACGTCCCCCCGAAACACACGGCTGCGGTCCGGTGTTTCGGGGGGTTCTGACATGGATGCGAACATTTCTTAATGAATCTTCAAAGTATAAAGCAATATGCACATAATAATCCGCTTGCGTCAAAATGAAACAGGACGATCCGACAAAAATGAACGATTTGTAAATTTATAGTTGCAATATCGGGAAATTGGTGTATAATGAACGTGTGAGAACCGTTTGGTGCTCGCGTTATATACCGCTTCTGGCTGGTGCTGGGGGCGGTTTTATTTTGCTTTTCGCAGGGCAGGGAGACGACACCCCCGGATTTATTCCAAGATTTCAAAGCAATATCCAAGGGTGTTGATGAATTCGCCGCTTTCAAAAAGAGCTTTTATCTGATCCTTTCGCATCCAAACAGTCTGGGCCACTTCCTTTGTGGTTGCGTTTTCCAGACAAACCGGACCGTCATATTCAAACAGCCAGGCGTCCACAATATCCTGATACCTCAGGCCGTTCACGACCCTGCCTACGACGGAGTAGATCAGCCGGCCTTCGCTTGGCGGCAGGCTCAGCCCGACCTCCTCCAGGGTTTCACGCACCGCGCCGGTCAGACTGTCCTCGCCTTTCAGTACGGAGCCGCCGACGCACTCCCATTTGAGCGGATACGTCGGCCTGTCCGCACTGCGCTGGGAGATCAGGTATTCGCCGCGCCGGTTTCGGATCCAGACGTGGACGACCAGATGATAATACCCCTGTGGGATTTCCTCTCCGCGAATGTGGTCGCGTCCTGTGCGTTCTCGTTTTTCGTTGTATAAATCCCAAAGTTCCATGATTCCCTCTTGTGTTGTCTTTTTGTTTGTGTTACAATCTTTTCAAATCAGTTCCCTTACAGCAATATAGACAGCGAATCTGCCGCAGGGAAGCTGAAAAGGAACGAACGAGAGGTTCTTGCGATGATAAAACCTAAGCATCTCTGCCCGGGCGATACGGTTGCGATTGTCAGCCTGTCCTCCGGAACACTGGGCGAGCCGTGGGCGATCCACAAGCTCTATATCGCCCAGGAACGATTGGAACGTGATTATGGGCTCAAGGTGCGCGTCATGCCAAATGCCCTCAAGGGGCGGGATTATCTCTATGCGCATCCAGAAGCGCGCGCTTCTGATTGGATGGAGGCCGTTCGCGACCCGGAGATCAAGGCAATCTTCAGCGCGATCGGAGGCGACGATACCATCCGTCTGCTGCCCTATATCGACTTCGACCTGCTCCGGCAGAATCCGAAGATTTTCACCGGTTTTTCCGACACGACCTCCAACCACTTTATGATGTACAAGGCAGGCGTGATGTCCTACTATGGCGCCACGATTCTGACCAATTTCTCGGAGTATGTCAAAATCAACGACTACACCGCCAAGGCGATCCGGGATACGCTGTTCGAGCCGAAGCCCACGCTGGACATTCCCTCCGCGCCCTATTGGTACGATGACGAGGACGAGAAGATTTGGTGGAAGGAGGAAAACATCCACATCTTAAAACAATACCACCCGGAAGAGATCGGCTATGAGCTTCTGCAAGGCAGCGGTGTCGTCGAGGGAGAGCTGCTGGGTGGCTGTATCGACGTCTTCCCGGAGCTGATCGGAACCCCGATTTGGCCCTCAAAGGAGGAATGGCGGGGCAAGCTGCTGTTTATTGAAACCAGTGAAGTGGACATGCCGGAGCACTATCTGCTCTGGTATCTGCGCGGACTGGCAGCGCAGGGAATCTTTGACGTGGTTTCCGGCATCCTTGTGGGCAAGCCCGCCCGTCGCTCCAAGTATGAACCCTACAAGGAGGTCTGGCAGAAGGTGGTGGGCTTTGAGGCCGGGCGTCCCGACCTGCCCATTCTCTACAACGTCAACTTCGGACATGCGGAGCCCATCGGCGTCCTGCCCATCGGCGCACGTTGCAGACTGGACGCGGATCAAAAAACGCTGACCCTGTTGGAACCGGCAACCGGGGAATGAGCACAGAAGTAACACAGTTCAGCTGATCGGTAGGGAAGGCTCATGCCCGCACAGCGGGACGAGCCTTCCGCTCCGCCGCAGGCGGAGAACGACGTGTACCAGTGGAGCGTTGTCGCTCTGCGAGCGACCGGCAGGCTCGTCCCCGCCTTCCGGCGGGGCATGAGCCTGCCCTACGGGTGAGGGCTGAACTGTTACGCGCAGAAAAGCTTTTTTGGATGAAATCAGGGAGAAAGCCTTGCGGCCTTCTCCCTGACGTTTTTTTGTGCGGATCAGCGGCGACAGGCAATGACCTCGACCTCAGCGAGCGCACCCTTCGGCAGCTCGCGCACAGCCACGCAGGAACGCGCGGGCTTGGAGGTGAAATACGCGCCGTAGACTTCGTTGAAGGCAGCAAAGTTCGCCATGTCGGAGAGGAAGCAGGTGGTCTTGACGACGTTCTCCTGCGTCAGTCCGGCCTCGGAGAGAACCGCTTCAATGTTCTTCATAATACGGGCGGCCTGTGCGGCAATGTTTGCTGGCTCCAGCGCGCCAGTCGCGGGGTCAATCGGCATCATGCCGGAGAGGTACAGAAAATCACCTGCCCAAACAGCCTGCGAATAGGGGCCAATCGCTGCGGGGGCTTTGTTAGTGGAAATGCGATCAAACATGGGAATTCTCCTTTCAGGTTTTACCAAAGGATTATTTATCGCTCTTTCTCTCCTGCGTGTAGGTCTTCTTGAACTCTTCCCAACCTGCCAGCAGGCTCTTGAAGCCGGCGGAGGCAACGTCCTTCAGCTCGGTACCGGCGTCTGCAGCGGCAGTCTGAAGCTTCTCTGCAGCTTCCTTCAGCGCAGTCTTGGCAGCCTCGACCTTATCCTCGACCTCTTCCTTGCGCTCGGCCTCGGCAGCGGCTTTCGCCTCAATGTCCTTAATGGCGGCCTGCGCAGCGGCAAGACGGGCGATGGGAACACGGAAGGGGCTGCAGGAGACGTAGTCCAGACCGATGCGATGGCAGAATTCCACAGAGGAGGGGTCGCCGCCGTGCTCGCCGCAGATACCGACGTGCAGGGACGGACGGACGGGCTTGCCCAGCTTGATAGTCATTTGCATCAGCTTGCCAACGCCGACCTGATCGAGCTTGGCGAACGGATCGTTCTCCAGAATCTTGGCGTCGTAGTAGGAGTTCAGGAACTTCCCGGCGTCGTCACGGCTGAAGCCGTAGGTCATCTGGGTCAGATCGTTGGTGCCGAAGCAGAAGAACTCTGCTTCCTTTGCGATTTCGTCCGCAGTCAGGCAAGCTCTGGGGATTTCGATCATCGTGCCGACTTCGTACTTCATCTCGATCCCGGCGGCAGCAATCTCTGCATCGGCGGTCTTGACGACCTCCTGCTTGACGTACTTCAGCTCCTTGACCTCGCCTACCAGCGGGATCATAATTTCGGGAACCAGCGTCCAGTCGGGGTGATTCTTCTTGACGTTGATTGCAGCGCGGATGACAGCCTTGGTCTGCATCCGGGCGATTTCGGGATAGGTGACAGCCAGACGGCAGCCACGGTGACCCATCATGGGGTTGAACTCCTTCAGGCTCTCAATCAGGGCCTTGACAGCGGCAACAGACTTGCACTGGGTCGCAGCCAGCATCTCAATGTCCTTCTCCTCGGTGGGAACGAACTCATGCAGCGGGGGATCCAGGAA
>JAFYGM010000081.1 GCA_017543225.1 Oscillospiraceae bacterium | reverse complement strand
TTTGCCTGCGGCAAATTGCATTCGTTCCGAATGCCGGACGAGCAATGCTCGTCCCTACGCAGCATCACGGAAAGAATGTAGGGACGCGCATTGCGCGTCCGCGTTTGCGAAGCAAACAATCGCCCGGCAGGGCGATTCCCCTGCGTTGCGGCAGTACGGGACGTTGGATTTGCCTGCGGCCCACAATGGAAACGTCCTGCGACCTTCCTGCGTGGAGGGGAACGCGACGTTAGATTTGCCTCCGGCAAATTGCATTCGTTCCGAATGCCGGACGAGCGATGCTCGTCCCTACGTTTCGATCGAAACGTTGCCGCGTGCGTCAACTGTCAATTCAACCACGCCCTGAACCGTCACTTTTGAAAAGGTGAAAACGGTTCGGGCGGCAAAACCGCCATTGATTTTTCTGCTGAAAAATGCTATAATATGTTGAATAGACTACAATCCTGACCCCATGCAACGGAGGGATGCGATATGGAACGGAAAACCCCCTTGATTTCCGCTGAGGACCTGCAAAGGCAGGCGGAGATTGCCGAATACATTCATGAATTCTGGCAGAAGCAGGGCAAGACCCCTGTGGCCTATGTGGAAACCTACGGCTGTCAGCAGAACGAAGCCGACTCCGAACAGCTTCGGGGCCTTTTGCAGCGCTGCGGCTACGGCTTCACCGACACCGCCGAGGGCGCGGATCTGATTCTCGTCAACACCTGTGCCATTCGTGAGCACGCGGCCCAGCGGGTCTTCGGCAACGTCGGCGCGCTGGTGCATACCAAGCGCCGCCATCCGGGGCAGAAGATTTTCGTCTGCGGCTGCATGATGGGCCAGCCGGAGATCTCGGAGCGGATGAAGAATTCCTATCCCCATGTGGACGGAATCTTCTCGCCCCACCATCTTTGGCAGTTTCCCGAGCATCTCTACCGCGTCCTGATCCGGCACAAGAAGGCATGGGCCGTCGAGGACTCCGCCGGCGCGATTGCCGAGGGCCTGCCGACCGTGCGAACGAACAAGCGCAAGGCATGGGTCAGTATCATGTACGGCTGCAACAACTTCTGCACCTACTGTATCGTCCCCTACGTCCGGGGCCGGGAGCGCAGCCGTCTGCCGGAGGACATCCTGAACGAGTGCCGCGCGCTGATTGCCGGGGGCTACCGCGAGCTGACCCTGCTGGGGCAGAACGTCAACTCCTACGGCAAGGATCTCGGCCTCGGTACGGATTTTGCCGACCTGCTGGGGCAGATCGCGGAGCTGGACGGGGACTTTGTTCTGCGCTTTATGACCTCCCATCCCCGCGACGCCAGCCACAAGCTCTTCGACGTGATGGCCTCCCATGAGAAGATTGCAAAGCAGTTCCACCTCCCCTTCCAGTCCGGCAACGACCGGATTCTGAAGGAGATGAACCGGCACTACAACCGGGCGCAGTATCTGGAGCTGATTGCATACGGACGCAGCCTGATGCCCGACATCGTGTTCACCTCCGACGTGATCGTGGGCTTCCCCGGCGAGACCGAGGCGGAGTTCGAGGACACGGTTTCTCTGATCGAGCAGGTGCGCTTCGACGCCCTGTTCACCTTCATCTATTCGCCGCGCCCCGGCACCCCGGCGGCGAAGATGCCAGACCCGACGACCAAAGAGGAGAAAAACCGCCGCTTTGACCGTCTGGTTGCTGTGCAGAACGCCATTTCCGAGGAAAAGCACCGCGCCTACGTCGGCAAGACCCTGCGCGTGCTGGTGGACGGGCGCGACGGCGATTTCCTCACCGCCCGCACCGACGGCGGCCGCCTTGTCCGCTTCGCAGGCGACGACGACCTGATCGGGCAGTTTGCGAATGTTACGATTACCGACAGCACCACATGGTCGCTGGTGGGCACGGCCGCCCCGTAGGGGACGGATCCCCCGGCCCGCGCACCCGCCCCGCAACCCACGGGAACGGCGACGAAGGAAGGCGCATCAATCGCTTTTGCGCTGTATCTTGGAATCAAAAAGGAGGGTTTCACATGCTTTCATATTCCATCCCTGACAAGATTGCTGAGAAATATGAGCTTCATAACTATGGACACGCGCTGGAAATCCTCACAAGCGCATGTACGGAGGAATGGGAGGAGCTTTTGCAATGCCTCTCCGCTTTTACGATTACGAAAGACGATCTGCTTGCACCGGGCGGCAACGAAAGCTCGATTCCCAAAAAATTCGATCAACAATTGTATCCGCACGGGTGGCGAGAGCTTCGCATTACGGGGGATTTGATTGTGAAGCTCTACCCGCGCAGGGGCAAAAAAGGACATTTTGCAGACAATCCTTCCGATCAGCATGTGATTGAAGGGTATATTGACGGACACAACATTGATTTCGTAAAAAATCGCGTTGCGTTCGATCTGGAATGGAACAGCAAGGATCAGACCTTTGACCGCGATTTGGTTGCGATGCGAACCTATTTTGATTGCGGCTTGATTGACGTCGGCGTGATTGTCACCCGATCCGAGGAATTGAACAGCGTGTTTGACGAGCTCGGAATCAAAGGAAAGTACGGCGCGTCTACCACATGGATGGGCAAGCTCCTGTATCGTTTGAAATCTCGGCGCAACGGAGGATGTCCGATTCTTGCGATAGGAATCAAAAAAGGCTGTCTGGAAGGGGATCTCATATGAGCCAGCTTGAAGAAACAATTTCCAGTCTGGTTGCGTTCACCGACGGGAAAAAGTACAGCACCATTTATGCCGACCCGCCCTGGCAGTTTCAAAACCGAACCGGAAAGGTCGCCCCGGAGCATAAACGGTTGAACCGATATGAAACGATGACGCTGGAGGATATTGCACAGCTTCCCGTTTCCTCCATCGCAGATCAGAAGAGCCACCTGTATCTTTGGGTTCCGAATGCGCTGCTTCCGGAAGGGCTGGCAGTGATGAAGGCCTGGGGCTTTGCGTACAAGACCAATCTTGTATGGGAGAAAATTCGCAAGGACGGCCAGCCCGACGGAAGAGGCGTGGGCTTCTATTTCAGAAATGTGACGGAGCTGCTGCTGTTTGGAATCAAAGGCGAAAAGAATCGAACCCTGGCGCCCGCAAGATCGCAGGTCAATCTGATTCGTACCATGAAACGAGAACACAGCCGCAAGCCGGATGAAATCATTTCGCTGATTGAAAGCTGTTCGCCCGGCCCGTATCTGGAATTGTTTGCGCGGGGAGATCGCGCAGGATGGGATATGTGGGGGAATCAGGCGAACGCCGCCTATGAACCAAATTGGAGTACCTACAAAAATCATACGGTTGCACAGCATACTTCCGGTGCGTACGCCCCGTAGAATATAGACAGGAGAGATACCATGGCCGAACTGACCCCCATGATGAAGCAATACAAGGCGCTGCACGCCCAGCACCCGGACTGTCTGCTGTTTTTCCGGCTGGGGGATTTCTATGAGATGTTCGACGAGGACGCCCGCGTGGCCTCGAAGGAGCTGGATCTCGCCCTGACCACAAGGGATCGGGGCAAGTCCGCCGAGGAGCAGACGCCGATGTGCGGCGTCCCCTTCCACTCCGCCGAGGGCTACATTGCCCGTCTGGTTGCCAAAGGCTACAAGGTCGCCATCTGCGAGCAGATGGAGGACCCCGCGCTGGCAAAGGGGCTGGTGGAGCGGGACGTGATCCGCATCATCACCCCTGCAACCGTGGTGGAAAGCTCCATGCTCGACGAGAGCAGCAACAACTACTACGCCTCCCTCTGTCAGACGGCTGAGGGCATCGGCGTGGCGCTGATCGACATCTCCACCGGCGAAGCCTGCGCCACCCTGTCCGACGGGGAGGATGCGCGGGACAAGGCCTTCAGCGAGCTGGGCCGCTTTGAGCCGAAGGAGCTGATCGTGGACGAGGCGCTGGCGCAGGGGCGGCAATTCGCCCTCGACGTGCAGGTGCGTCTGCACTGCCCGGTGAACGTCGGCAAGCGCTATCTCTATGAGGCGTCTGCGGTTTCCGAGCTGCTGGCTGCCCAATTTGCGGGGCAGGACCTCTCCGCCCTGCCGCAGCCGACGCAGTTGGCCCTCGGCGCACTGGTACAGACCCTGCGCGACCTGCAAAAGAGCGACCTGCACCACGTCAGCCATGTGGAATACTATCTCTCCGGGCGCTATCTGGAGCTCGACCCGGCGGCCCGGCGGAATCTGGAGCTGACCCGAACCCTGCGCGGCAAGGAAAAGCGCGGGAGCCTTCTGTGGGTCATGGATAAGACCAAAACCCCGATGGGCTCGCGGATGCTCCGCGCCTGGATGGAAAAGCCTCTGCGCAATCCGAACGAGATTCGCCAGCGTCTCGACGCGGTGAAGGAGCTGTTCGACGGCACCCTGCCCCGGCAGGAGCTGCTGCTGACGCTCAAGACCGTGACCGATCTGGAGCGGATCACTGCGCGGATCGTCACGGGCGTCGCCAATGCCCGCGATCTGGTGCAGCTCAGTCAGGGCAGCGCAGGGCTGCCCGCGCTGAAGGGTCAGCTTTCGCGCTTTCAAAGCTCCATGCTGGCGGTCATTGCCGACGGGCTGGACGATCTGCACGATCTGCGCAAGGCCATCGACGAGACGATTGCCGACGAGCCGCCCTTCTCTTTGCGCGAGGGCGGACTGATCCGCCCCGGCTGTTCGGAGGAGGTGGACCGGCTGCGCGAGATCATGTCCGGCGGCAAGGGCACGCTGACCCGGATCGAGGCTGCCGAAAAAGAAAAAACCGGGATCAAGAACCTGCGCGTGGGCTATAACCGCGTCTTCGGCTACTACATCGAGGTGGCGAAGGGGCAGGTTGATCTGGTTCCCGATACCTATATCCGCAAGCAAACGCTGGTCAACGGCGAGCGCTATATCACGCAGGAGCTCAAGGAGCTCGAAAACACAATCCTCGGTGCAAAGGATCGGCTGAACGCCCTCGAATACGAGTTGTTCACCGCCCTGCGCGATCAGGTCGCCGCCAATGCGGAGCGCATTCAGCGCAGCGCCCGCGCGATTGCCGCCGCCGACGTGCTCTGCTGCTTTGCGGAGCTGGCAGTGCAGAACAACTACTGCATGCCCGAGGTCGATCTTTCGTCCTCGATTTCGATTACCGCAGGCCGGCATCCGGTGGTCGAAAAGACCCTGACCGACGCGATGTTCGTTCCGAACGATACGCGGATGGACGGCGACACCGAGCGCGTCGCTTTGATTACCGGCCCGAACATGGCGGGCAAGTCCACCTATATGCGGCAGGTGGCCCTGATTGTGCTGATGGCCCAGATGGGCAGCTTTGTTCCGGCCTCGGCTGCCCGCATCGGCGTGGTGGACAAGCTCTTCACCCGCATCGGCGCGTCCGACGATTTGGCGGCGGGCCAGTCCACCTTTCTGGTGGAGATGTCCGAAATGGCGGAGATTCTCAAGCACGCCACGCCCCGGAGCCTGTTGATCCTCGACGAGATCGGGCGCGGCACGGCGACTTATGACGGCATGGCGATTGCACAGGCGGTTTTGGAGCACGTCTGCAACCCGCTGCGCCTCGGCTGCAAGACGCTGTTCGCCACCCACTACCATGAGCTGACCCATCTGGAAAAGGAAAAACCTGAGATTCACAACTACAATATCTGCGTGAAACGCCGCAAGGACGACATTGTATTCCTGCGCAAGATCGTCCCCGGCATTGCCGACGGCAGCTTCGGCATCGAGGTCGCAAAGCTTGCCGGGTTGCCGCCGCGCGTGGTCAATCGGGCGCGGGAGATTCTGAAGGAGCTGGAGGAGAACGGGCCGAGCCGCATCTATGTGCCTGTGCAGGCCCCGCGCGGCGTCGAGCTGCCAATGCTCCAGACCGCCCTCGGAGACCCCACCGCCGAGGATCTCAAAAAGCGCATCGAGGATCTTGCCGTGGACACCATGACGCCAATTGAGGCGCTGAATACGCTCTATGAGCTGAAGCAAATGCTTGTCTTGTAATGCAAAACAGGAGGTACTTATGCCGAAGATTATCCAGTTGGAGCCGCATCTGGCGAATCTGATTGCTGCGGGCGAGGTCGTGGAGCGGCCTGCCTCCGTGGTCAAGGAGCTGGTCGAGAATTCCATCGACGCCGGGGCGAAGACGATTACGGTGGAGCTGCAAAACGGCGGCATGACCTTCCTGCGCGTCAGCGACGACGGCTGCGGCATGAGCCGGGAGGACGCGAAGACGGCCTTCCTCCGCCACGCCACCTCCAAGCTTCGCACCAGAGAGGACTTGGAGGCCATCGGTACCCTCGGCTTCCGGGGCGAGGCGCTGGCGGCGACGGCAGCCGTCAGCCGGATCGACCTTCTGACCCGCACCGCCGACACCCTGGCGGGCAGCCATCTGACCCTCGAGGGCGGGAAGCTCCTGTCCTGCGAGGAGGCGGGCTGTCCTGTCGGCACGACGATTGTGGTGCGCGACCTCTTCTTCAATACCCCGGCCCGGATGAAGTTTATGAAGCGCGATTCCGTCGAGGGCTCCGCTGCGGCAAGCGCCGTGCAGAAGCAGGCCCTCGCCCACCCGGAAATCTCCTTCCGGCTGATCAAGGACGGACAGAGCCAGCTCCACACCCCCGGCGACGGCGCGCTGCTGTCCGCCGTCTATGCGGTGCTGGGGCGTCAGGCGGCTCTGGAGATGGTGCCGGTCGAGAGCCAGTGGCAGTCGCTGCGGCTCACCGGCTTTGTCTCCAGACCCACCGCAACGCGGGGCACCCGCGCCAACCAGTTTTTCTATGTGAACCAACGGCTGATTTACTCCAAGACCCTCACCGCCGCGCTGGAGGAGGCCTACCGCAATCAGCTCATGGTCGGGCGCTTTCCCTCCTGTGTGCTGAACCTCTCCATGCCCCTGTCCAGTGTGGATGTGAACGTCCACCCGGCCAAAACCGAGGTCAAATTCCTCAACGAGCGGGAAATCTTCGACTGCGTTCATTACGGTGTGCTCGGCACCCTCAACCGCACGCCGGGTCAGGTGCCGTTTGTGATGAAGGAACGCCCTGCAGGGGCGCAGTCCGTTTCGACACGCGCAAGCGGATCGGCGGACGCGCAATGCGCGTCCCTACATGCGGATTCGGAAGGTCGGAGCGGATCGGCGGACGCGCAATGCGCGTCCCTACATGCGGATTCGGAGGGTCGGAGCGGATCGGTGGGCGCGCAATGCGCGTCCCTACATGCGGGTTCGGAGGGTCGGAGCGGATCGGCGGACGCGCAATGCGCGTCCCTACATGCGGCTTCGGAGGGTCGGAGCGGATCGGCGGACGCGCAATGCGCGTCCCTGCGTTCGGAATCGGGGCGTGCGTCCGTCCCGGCGCGTCCGCAAGCTCCGGTACATACGGTGTCCCGGCAGGAGTACGAACAGATCGCCGCAGTGCTGCATGCCGCGCCGAGGCCGGAGCCGAGTCAGGCTTTGCGTGACGCGGTGCGCGCCGCCCCCCTCCGCAGCGACGTGCAGCGTCCGATGGACGGAGCAGACGGATTCCTCGCTCCGCTCGGAATGACGGAATCGGGACGCCCCGGCGCGTCGGCGGACGCGCAATGCGCGTCCCTACATGCGGATTCGGAGGGTCGGAGCGCGTCGGCG
>JAFYGM010000080.1 GCA_017543225.1 Oscillospiraceae bacterium | reverse complement strand
GAGAACGGCAAGGTCGATCCCGCGAAGCTGAATGCTCTGATGTTCGATCAGTTCCAGAGCGGCTACTATGTGACCGGCGAGCAGGTCGGCAAGGCCTGGAACGCCGGCGCCGCACTCATGAAGAAATAATAGAAAACGGCACGGAATTGGAATCGTCCTTCCAGTTCCGTGCCGTTTTGCGGTTATAGGCTTTGGGGTTCGCGGGCTTGCGGGTCACCGGGTTGATAGTCCAGGTCCCGCGGCGGGCAGCGTTCAGCTCCCGCTGTTTCTTCTTCGAGAGCTTCTTGTGGGGGATGAATTTTTCCATAGGGCCACTTTTTCAGCCTGCATCGGCAGGCAACTCAATTGTGATTGACAGCTTCCCGCCCAAGGCCGTCGCGATTCGTTCCAGGGTCGAGACAGAGGGATTGGCAACGCCTCGTTCAATCTTGGAAAGGTCGGACTGGTCGATCCCTGTCAGGGTTGCGAGCTGCTTCTGGGAGATCCCCGCTGCGGCCCGGGCTGCCGCAACAGCTCGGGAGGAGGTCTTTTGAATGCGGACCGGCTCTGTTTGAATCGTCTCGCCGTCCTCATAAACGGTCTCCGCCTCAAGATCCAGGTCTTCATTCCAAAAGATACCGTATGCTCCCATCAGTTTGCCGGACAGGAAGAGCGTCCGGTCTTCCAATGCCCGGAGTTGAGGATATTTGGGAAAGAGCGTCTTCATATCGTATCGCTTTACGGTGCCGTCCTCAAAGGTAACAGTCAGGGCTGTCCCTTCCAGAAAACGCAGGTCGATTGCCTTATGAAACAAATCGGTCACCTCCTTCGGCGTTTTGGTAATCCCTTTAGGTGTTATTTATAGAATATGGGATATATCCCATTTTGTCAACTATTATTTCTTCGTTTTACTGTAATTATTCAGTTGCCTCGCATCGTAGGGAAGGCTCATGCCCCGCCTCACGGCGGGGACGAGCCTTCCGATCGCCCGGAGGGCGATTTCGATGCGCGTCTGCGTATCGTTCTCCGCCTGCGGCGGAGCGGAAGGCTCGTCCCGCTTCGCGGGCATGAGCCTTCCCTACGGCCCGACTGAACAGATACGTTTTACTCTAAATCATACTACTGACGCACTGCGATTATTCGTCCGCAGTCTCCGGCAGCTCGATCTTGCCGTGCTCTTTCTCGAAGGCTTCGATTTCGCGGCGGGCCAGGTAGAGGACCTCGCCGTTGATGGAACGGCCTTCGTAGGCCGCCAGGTATTTCAGCTTGTAGTGCAGCTCGGGGTCGATATGGATGCCCAGATGCTTGTTTTTCTGCTCCATTTTGGTTCCTCCCAATGATTCTTTGTACTTAAATTGATTTTAATTCAAGTACATGGTATAATTAAGGAAACGTACTTATTCTAAGTACACAATATTTGGAGGACACTATGGAACAGACTGCGCGATTTATCTCCCGGCCGCGCCGGATCGAGGAGCTGCGGGACTTTGGGATCGGAATGCTCCGTCCCTATCAGATCGTGTCCACGGTTTGCCTGGGCGGGATAGACTATGAGAATTTCGTGACGGATATGCTGGCGGATCGCGCCTTTCTGGAAAACATCGGCGGCTGCGGCGAGGAAGGCGGCCTCGTCCGCTGTCTTTGCGTGTGCCGCCCCGGGCGGGAATCCATCCTCGTTCTGCCGGACGGAACAGGCCACGTTGCCTTGGCTGCTCTCGCATAGTGAGAATTATGGCGCACACTGTGCGCCGTTGCCGGGCGGGAAGGACGAGCGCGGCTTTCTTCTTTTTCAGCGGCTTGATAATCAAAAAACGGCACGGAATTGGAATCGTTCATCCAGTTCCGTGCTGTTTTTCGGTTTTCCGTATGATCGAATGGAACGCGTTCCATTCGGCGGCAGTTACACCACAACGTCGAACTTCTCCACTGTCTCAAATGCGGCAGCGCCGCCCTCGGCGAAGAAGATCAGGTTCCGATCCTCCGCTTCGGGGTAGACGTTGGCGGTCATCACATGCTTCCCACCGTCCACAAAGACCTCGAGCGAGCTGACGTCCAGCAGAAGCTCCATCTCGAGTGTGTCGTGGCTGCCGACCTCGCAGCGGCGAACGTAGAGATCGTCTTCGCAGCCCCGGAACGAAAGCCCGGAACGGCTGCGGTCAATTTCGACGATCCCTGCCGCCCGGTCGTAGCAAACGACGGTTTCGTGTTCCTTCCCGGCGAACACCCGGACGCCGGCGCGTTTGGAGGTCCCCGGCTTCAGGAGGAAGCGCAGCCGGATGACGGTTCCGCTGAGCTCCGCGCGGGAAACCTCGGTGTTTGCATCGACGCTGAGATTGCAGCAGATGCGGTTCTTGCAGAAGGCGTCCAGCTCGCGCGCCGGTTTCTGGAGCAGTTGCCCCTCCGCCACGTGCAGCTCCCGCGGGAAGGAGTAGGTTCCGGCCCAGCCCTCCGTCTGGGTGGGATAATTGCGATCCCACATTTCCTTCCACGCAATTAGAATCACCCGACCGTCGGGCATCCGAACGGTCTGCGCCGCGTAGAAATCAAAGCCGTGATCCAATTCCTCAATTGTTTCAATGGCAAAGCGCCCGGTTTCAAAATCCAGCCTTCCCAGCAGATAAAGGGCGGAGTGGACGTTCTGATAGTGATTTCCCATTTGCGGGAGATTCTGTGGGCTGGTCAGCAGAAGTTCTTTTCCGTCTAACTCCAGATAATCCGGGCATTCGTAGACGCCGTTGAGGGCAAAGAAGGCGTCTGGCAGCTCCGGCTGGCGGTGGATCAGATGTCCCACATATTCCCAGTGAAGCAGGTCGCGGCTCCGGCAGAGGATCAGATTGCCGAATCCGGGCCGGGGCGACTCCGTGCCGGAAACGTCCGATGCGGAAGGGGAGCGCAGCAGCAAATCCCCCTGTGCGGCGGAGGAATCGGCGGATTGGGAGGGAGCATTCAAGGAACTGCCGGTTTGCACGGCGCGTGCGGCCTGAACCGCCGCAATCTCCTCGGCAGTCCGAACCCGCGCACCGGCAATGAAATAATACATGCCGTCCTTCTGAAAGAGGCGGGGATCCCGGAAATCAAGCGGTGAAACCTCGTCGTCCAACATTTCTGCGGTCAGAATCGGGTTGTTTGCCGCTTTTTGAAAGACGATTCCGCCGTCGTCGGAGAAGGCAAGGCACTGGCGCTGCAGCTCGGGCTGGGCCGCCGTGTAGAGCAGATACAGCATTCCGTCCTTTTCAATGGCGGAGCCGGAGCAGCAGCCGCACAGCACCTCATAAGGCTGATCCGGAACCAGCGCGACCGGGAGGGCCGTCCAGTGTACGAGATCCTCGGTCACAAGATGTCCCCAGTGCATCGTGCCCCATTCAGCCTTGTGCGGATAGTGCTGAAAGAACATATGGAATTTGCCTTGATAGAAAATCGTTCCGTTTGGATCGTTTGACCAGCCGGAAGGCACGGATGCGTGATAAACAGGTCTGTAGCTCATTGGTTTACCTCTTCCATGAAATCTCTGCAGGCTTAGTCGATACGGTTGTAAAAGACCTGTAGCACGGCCTCAAAGAGATCGACCTCGTCGAGATAGTAGATCGAGCTTTCGTTGTATTGTTCCAAGGTGCCCTGAATCGTGCGAAGATTGAACTGCGCCCCGTGATTGAGGAAAACGGAGCTGATGAAGGTCACGTCGGAAATGTCCAGATTGGTGACGGTATAAGGAGACAGGGCGGAGAACAGCTCTACCGGGAAGGTGAGGTTCTCTTTGGCACGCGCCACCGCCTGCTTTGTGAATTCCAGCAGAAACTGCTTCTGCCGCTCCATTCGCTTCTGATTTCCGTCAAGCGCTTCTGTTCTGGTGCGGATGTAGCGTTCGAGATTTTTGCCGTGCAGCTCCACCATGTCGCCCTCTTTGACGTTGGTGCCGTCCGGGAGCTGAACATCAATCAGCGATTTCACGGTGACGCCGCCGATCACCTCGTTGGCTTCCATGAGACCGTCCAAATCAATGGCGAGATAGGCGCTAATCGGCAGGCCGAAGAGCAGGCGGGAAACCGCCCGGACGGTGTTTTCGCAGCTCGTTTCCCGTCCGTTGCCATAAGCGTAGGCGAGCGTGATCTGCTCAAATCGCGTTTCGATGAAACGATTGCTGATGGAGTAGACATCCACCTCGGCATTGGCCTCGCGGGAAATCTCCAGCAGATTGGCTTCGCCTGTGACGGTGTCCAGTCCCGCCAGTAGGATCACGTCGGACTGTCCTCCGTTGCCGGGAAGGGTTTCATCCTGAATCGTGTGGTCAATGCCGAGCAGCAAGACCGTTGTGAGGTTGCGATTGAGCTCGTAGGTGTGTCCCTGATAAACAATGGTCGTTCCGTCGTTCAGCTTCAGAATGTAATCCTCCGTCGGAGCCTCCTCGGGAACCTCCGTCAGGATTGGAATGGACAACCCGTTTCGCGCAATGGACGCGCCGAGATCGACCTTCTGGACATCGCCGTAAACCAGCATTCGTCCGCCGCCCAGCAGCAGATCTGCGTAGGTCAGAAGCTTGATGGCCTCCGTCCCGATCCGAGCCAGCGCCAGGAGCAGCACGGCAACAACAACAGCGCTTCGGACAAGGCGGCGCGGCCTGACGTGGGAAGCGTCGGGCTGCGCTTCAAATCGGCCTCTAATTTGTTGGCTCATCGTTGATCAGCACTCCTTGAATCAGATAGCGGCTGGCGCCGTGCTCGAGACAGGTGCTCAGGATCACCAGCTTGTCCTCCGTCGTCACCTCGATGTCCTTTCGGACGGAACGGATCATGGACTTCGGATGCAGAATGTAGTTTTGAATCCAGTTGTCAAACACCCGGTCATCCGAAAAATCAAAGCAGTTGAGCAGATGCCGTGTGTCAAACTGGATGGCGGCTGCAATGCGGTAGGTCAGGATGTGACCGGGCGTGTAGATGTAAAAGAACGCATGCTTGTCGAAGAAGTCGTCGTTTTGAAAGTAGACCAGATTGGAGAACATGGTTCCGTCCAGCATATTGTGCCCATAGACCACGGTGACCCGATCCGAAAAGTCCTTTGCGTTGGCCTTCTGCGTATAGATGCACCCGGCAAAGAGGTAGTTGCGATGGATGTCCTTATGCAGATAAAAGTTGTCATTGTCCTCCGGGCGGGACTGGAGCACGGGCAGATCAATGTCCGGCTTTTCTGGCCCCATTGGGATGTAAATCCATGCGTAGACGTCGGGGTTGATCTCCTTCAGGGAGGAAAAGTCCACCGGATTGTCGGCAAGCGGCGGCTGTGTCGTCTCTGTGACCGTCTCCGTTTCGGTGTCCGAGGGGATCACGACTGGGATCGTGGTGGTCGGAAGTACGGTTGTGATCGAAGGATAGGTCGTGTGAAATTCGCTGGGATCGAGGGGCGCCTCCCACAAGCGATGGGAGACAATCCAATAAGTGAGGCCGCCAAGCAAAAGAAGCAAGGACAGAGCGAGCGCAATGACCCAAAGCTGCTTGGAGCGTTTATGCGAGGTAGAATGGTCAGCCATGGGAATACCGTCCTTTCCGTAGTCATTTCTTCATCCAGACGCCAGGGGAGAGCGAAATCAGCATGGGGTAGAGCTCCAGCCGTCCAAAGAGCATTGCAAACGATAACAGAACCTTGAAAAACGGCGCATATCCCGCGTAGTTTGCCGCCGGGCCGACCAGATTCAGACCGGGGCCGATGTTGTTGTAGCAGGCGGCAACTGCGGTAAAATTGGAAACACCGTCGTAGCCGGGCTGGAAGGAAACCAGAAACCAGAACCCGACGAACAGCCCGATATAGAGGGCAAAATAATTGTTGACGCTGGTCAGGGTGCTGCTGTCAACAGGCTTGCCCTCGAAGCGAGTCGCGGTCACAGCGCGCGGATGCAGCAGGTGACGAACCACCTGCCGATAGTTCTTAAGCAGGAGCACCAAACGCGAAACCTTGAGTCCGCCTGCGGTGGAGCCTGCACATGCGCCGATAAACATCAGAAGGACGAGGATCATCCTGGACAGGGTTGGCCAGGTGTTGAAGTCTGCGGTGGAATAGCCGGTGGTCGAGGAGATCGTGGTGACCTGAAAGAATGCCTGACGCAGCGATTCGGAAAAGCTGGAAAAGAGCGGACGGATGTTCCAGCAGATCAGAGCGGTGGAGCCGAACACAATCCCAACGTAGGCCCACAGCTCTTCGCTTTGGAAGGCCGCCCGGAACCGTTTCATAAGCAGCAGGAAAAAGATGTTGAAATTCAAACCGAAGAGCATCATAAAGACGGCAATGACCCATTGCAGATAAGGACTGTACCCGGCGACGGAGTCGGCCTTGATTCCGAAGCCGCCGGTGCCTGCGGTGCCGAAGGTGTGAACCGCGCTGTCATACAGCGGCATTCCGCCTGCAAACAGAAGAAAAAGCTCCAGAAGGGTCAGCGCGATGTAGATCAGATAGAGCAGCTTTGCCGTGTCTGCAAGCTTGGGAGAAAGCTTGCCCATCGTCGGTCCGGGCATTTCCGCACGCAGGATATGGATGGTGCGCCCGGAGAGATTGGGCATGACGGCAACCATCAGGACGAGCACGCCCATGCCGCCGATCCAGTGGGTAAAGCTCCGCCAGAAGAGCATCGAGCGACTCATGGATTCCACATTGGTGAGGATGGAGGCGCCGGTGGTCGTGAAGCCGGAGACGGTTTCAAAGAACGCGTCCACATAGCTCGGAATCTCTCCGCTCAGCACAAAGGGCAGCGCGCCCAGTGCGGAGACGATCACCCAGGTCAGGCCGGTGATCAGAAAGCCCTCGCGGGCATAAATGACCTGACTGTCCGGGCGGAACAGCCTGATGAACAGCAGACCAAGCCCCAACGAAAGGGCAATGGTCAGCAGCAGGGGAAGCTGTCCCCCGTCCCAGTAGTAGACCGACACCGCAAGCGGAAGGGCAAGCAGCGCACCCTCCAGCAGCAGAATACGGCCAATCGTGTAGAAGACCATTTTCCGATTCATGGAGGCCTCCTACAGCAGAATATCCGACAGGGCGTTGAGCCTGCGATGCCCTGCAATGACTACAACCCGGTCGCCGGGAAGGATCACGTCGTCGCCGGTGGGAATGATGGCCTTGCGATCCCGAAGAATTCCGGCAATCAGGATATTCTTCTTCAGATGCAGATTCTTGAGCGGGACATCGGTGAAGGAAGCCGCGCTGCGGACGACGAATTCCAGCGCTTCGGCCTTGCCGTCCATGAGCTGATAGAGGTTTTCAATGGACGAGCCCTTGGAGGATTCCAGCGCGCGGGCATAGCGCAGCACCACGTTTACCACAACGTCCTTTGGGGATACGACGCTTTCCAGACCCATTTGTTCCGCCATGCGCACCATTTCGTCGTGGTTGATCTTGGCGATGACCTGACTGACGTGCTGAAGTCTGGCGTGGTAGGCCAGCAGGAGATTCTGCTCATCCATTCCGGTCAGAGAGACAAACGCATCCTGATCGGACAAACCGGCTTCCCGCAGAAGCTCCTGATGTGTCCCGTCGCCGCAGAAGGCGGAAACACCGGGCATTGCGTCGGCAAACCGATGGCAGATGTTGGAATCGGATTCGATGAGGATCACATTGGAGCCGGACGAGAGCAGCATCTTGGACAGGTAGAAGGCAATGCGGCTGCCGCCGATGAGCATGATGTTCCTGGCCTGCCGCTTGGCAAGGCCGGTAGCCTTCAAAAGCTTCCATAGCTCTGTGCGGTCGGCGGTGAGACCGATGCGATCTCCGCCCTGCAATACATAATTGCCGCGCGGAATCACGACCTCGGAGTCGCGCTGCACGACACAGATCAGGAACTTGGCCTTGAAGCGGTCACGCAGATCCATCAGCCTTTGCCCAACCAGCGGGGAGTCCGCCTTGAGTCGCAGCTCGACCATCTCAAAGTTGCGGCGGGAGAAGGTCTCGATCTTGGATGCGGCAGGGAGCTTCAGAATGTGGAGAAGCTCCTGCGCGGTCAGAAGCTCCGGGTTGATGGACATGGACAGATCCAATTGCTGACGCAGGAAGCTCAGCGATTTGTCGTGATACTGCGGGTTGCGGATGCGGGCAATGGTGTGTGCCGCGCCCATCCGTTTGGAGAGATAGCACATCAGCATGTTCAGCTCGTCCGAGCCGGTCACGGCAATGACAAGGTCGGTTCTATCTACCCCGGCGTCCTGCAAAGCCTCGCAGTCGGCGCCGTTTCCGTTGACGCACATGACGTCGAATTGGTTTGTCAGATCGTCAAGCACTTCCTGACGGTTATCCATTGCAACCAAATCGTGACCTTCGGCAACCAGTGCGCTCAGCAGAGCAACGCCAATTTTACCGCAGCCCACAAGAATGATTCTCATGGTGTTTAACACTCCTTGGGATGTGAAATGGGACGAAAAAAAGCCCGGGACACGGCTCAGCGAATATAAAAGCACTTCTGAATCTGCTTCATATCGCCCACGGCAAACACAATGTCGCCGTCCAGAAAGGGTTCCTCCGGATGGGGAACCCGGATCTGTCCCTCCCGGCGCAGGGAAATGATGTTGACGCCGAACCTTTTGCGGATATCAAGCTGAGACAGCGTCTTGCCAAACCACTGCGGCGGAACAACCATTTCATAGATCGCGTAGCCGCCGTCAAACTGGAGAAAGTCCAGAATCTTCTCTGAGGCGTATTTTGTTGCCAGCCGCAGGGCAACCTGCTTTTCCGGATAAACCACCTCGTCCGCCCCGTTGCGGAGCAGGAATTTCTCCTGAATCTCGTTCTTTGCGCGGGAAATGACCTGCCTTGCGCCGAGATCCTTCAACAGAGAGGTCGTTTCCAGCGAGGTCTGAAAGTTTTCGCTGATTGTGACGACACACAGATCGTAATTGTCAACGCCCAGTGTTTGCAGAAAGTTGGGGTTGGTGCAGTCTCCGATCTGCGCGTCGGTGACGAAGGGCATGACTGCGTTAATCAGGTTTTCCCGCACGTCTACAATCATGATTTCGTAACCCTGCGCGTTCATTTGCCGGGCCAGCATGGAGCCGAAGTTTCCGGCGCCTAAGATCAAAACAGATTTCATAGAAAAGCTACCTCCGTTGAGCGGTCATACCACCGCCGATGTTATCCGACCGTGATTGTTTCCTGTGGCTTTCGACCGGGGGGATTCTTTCCGCCGGGAAGCAGCGCGTAAACCAGAGTCAGAGCGCCGACGCGCCCGAGGAACATCAGAATCATCAAGACAATGCGGGAGCTCAGGTGCAGGCCGGGCGTGATGCCGAGGGACAGACCGACGGTTCCCACAGCGGAGCCGGTTTCAAACAGGCAGGTCAGCAGCGGCAGGCCCTCTGCCCGGCAGAGCACGGCGGAGCCGATGCCAAACAGCATCAGGTACAAAAAGAGAATGGTACCGGCATTGCGGATCACATCCTGCCCGATTCTGCGGCGGAAGCACTCCACGTCGTCCCGGCGGCGAAAAACCGTCACACCTGCCAGAAACAGGACGGCGACCGTTGTGGTTTTCATACCGCCTGCGGTGGAGCCGGGAGAGCCGCCGATCAGCATCAGCACAATCATAAGCAGAATGCCCGGCTCAGACATTTTCGTGAGGTCGGCGGTGTTAAAGCCCGCTGTACGGGTTGTCACAGACTGGAACAGAGAGGTCAAAATCCGTTCTCCCAGCGGAAGCGTCCGATACTCCAGCAGATAATTGAGCGCAGCGGGAACCAGAATCAGAATGGTCGAGGTGACAAGCACCAGCTTGGTCTGGAGCCGATACCGGTGAACGCGAAGCCTGTTCCGGCGCAGATCCTCCCAGACGAGGAAGCCGATTCCGCCGATGATGATCAGAAGCATGATGACGGTGTTCACCCACAGATCGGCGGCATAGCCGGTCAATGAGGCGTATTTCTCCCGCACGCCCATGAGATCGAAGCCAGCATTGCAGAAGGCGGAGACACTGTGAAACAGGCTGTACCAAAGCCCCTTCCAGAAGCCAAAATCCCGTGCAAAGACCGGAAGCAGCAGCAAAGCCCCGGTCAGCTCAATTATAATCGCGCCATTGATCAGGAAGCCTGTCCGCCGGACGATTCCGCCCACCTGAGGTGCGGAGATGGATTGCTGCATCATATTTCGCTGGGCAAGGCTGATGCGACGCCCAGAGAGGCGGAAAAAGGTCACGGCAACTGTGATGACGCCCAGACCGCCGATCTGGATCAGGATCAGGATCACGACCTGTCCCAGCAGCGACCAGTGCGTTGCAGTATCGCGCACGACCAATCCCGTGACGCAGGAGGCGGAGACCGCGGTAAAGAGCGTGTCGCCAAAGGGTGTCGCCGTTCCGTCGCGGCTGCAAGCGGGAAGCATCAAAACCAGAGCCCCCAGAAGAATCAAAACAAGAAAGCCGAAGAGAATGACCTGAAACGAAGAGGTCGTGCGATTTTTGAATTTTCGATGCAGAAAACCGATTCTCAAGGCCGCGGCCTCCCCTTCAAAGTAATCGTATTGCCGTGGCTAAGCGAGCTGCCTGGAATGCTCGAAGCCGTGAATCCAGTCGGATTTCAGATAGTAGATCAGGTAGATCACCGAGCTGATAAACCAGGTCAGCGGGTAGGCCCAGAAGAGCCAGATAATATTGTGGTCAATGTGCATGGCGATGGTGATGTAGATGATACGCAGCACGCACCAGATTGCCAGCATAATGAACATCGGCACAAAGGCCTTGCCTGCGCCGCGGCAGATGCCCGCGATGCAGTGCGAGAAGGAGAGCAGGCAGTAGAACAGTGCCTCGATGTGCGCCTGCCGAACGCCAATGGCGATGGATTCCGGATCCGTGACAAAAACGGAGATCAGAGGCTTGGCAAAGACGAAGACAGTGACGCCGATCAGCTCGGCCATCAGCATGGCTGACCAAATGCCGAAGCGCGCGCCCTGCTTTGCCCGGTCATAGGCCTTTGCGCCGAGGTTCTGCCCGATGTAGGTCGTCAGCGCCATGGAGAAGGAGGTGATGGGCAGGAAGGCGAAGCCTTCAATCTTCGAGTATGCGCCGCAGGCGGCGGTGCCGACCTTGTCAAAGGTGTTGATGTTCGACTGCACCATGACGTTCGCCAGTCCGATGACGGAGTTTTGCACGCCGGTTGGCAGGCCGTAACGGAGAATCTCCCGCAAAGACCATCGATCCATCCGCAGCTTGGACCAGCTCAGCGCATAGACCGTGCCGCGCTTGGAGAGCTGGCGCAGACAGAGCAGGGCGGAGATGGTCTGAGAGATCGTGGTGGCAATGGCCGCCCAGCGGATGTCCAGCCCCATCGGGCCGAGGAACAGCCAGTCCAAAAAGACGTTGGTGACGGACGAGACAATTAAAAAGTACAGCGGCCGCCGGCTGTCGCCCACCGCGTTCATAATGCCCTTGAAGGTGTTGTACATCACAAGGGCGAGCGAACCGAGAAAATAGTAGCGCAGATAGGGAACGGCGTAGGGCTGCACCACCGGATCAAGCTGCATCCAGCCGGGAATGTAGGCGGCCAGAACCGAGCCCATCAACGTCAGGGTCAGACCGCAGAGCAGACTGACGAGAACGGCGGTGTGCGTGGCCTGCGAAAGGCGCGTTTCGTTCCCCGCGCCAAAGTAGCGGCTGATCACCACGCCTGCGCCCATCGACGCACCGACGAAAAAGCTGATCATCAGAAAGACCAGACTGCCCGAGGAGGTAACGGCGGAGAAGGCTTCGTCGCCCAGATATTTGCTGACGATCCATGCGTCGGCGGTGTTGTAGAGCTGCTGAAAGAGCTGGCTCAGAAAAATAGGAAAGGCGAATGCGGTAATGACCTTGCGGGGAGAGCCCTCTGTCAGCAGAGTGGAATCCCGGTGATGGTGGTGCGGCGCGTGGAGATGCAGAAATTTGTAGGGCATGACGCAACTCTCTTTCTTTCAAGGAAAAACGGGCGGCTGCCAAAGGGCGACAGAACCGCAATCATACGGTAGTCTTCCTATTTTACATGAAATCTTAGAATTTGTAAAGAGGTTTGCCGTGGTTTTCTCAGGTTATTTTCCTTGGTTTGTAACAGTTCAGGGCGTGGTTGAATTAACAGTTGATAGTTGACAATGGAGGTGACGCACGCGGCAACGTTTCGATTGAAACGTAGGGACGAGCATTGCTCGTCCGGCATTCGGAACGAATGCAATTTGCTGCAGGCAAATCTAACGTCGCGTTCTCCTCCACGCAGGAAGGTCGCAGGACGTTTCCATCGTGGGCCGCAGGCAAATCCAACGTGCCG
>JAFYGM010000010.1 GCA_017543225.1 Oscillospiraceae bacterium | reverse complement strand
GATGGAAGGCCGCGCCTCTGAATGACGCGCAGCCTCCCGGAAAACCAAATGACCCATGAAAGGAGAACACATGGAAAAATTCATCCCCTATGAGAAGCTCTCGAAAAAGAAGCAGCGGGAGCTGAACGCCGCCCGCCGCGGGACCTGGACCATCAACCCGGTGACCCGCAAGCCCGCGAACCCCAAAGCCTATAACCGCAAAACGGCACGGAACTGGAAGGACGATTCCGATTCCGTGCTATTGTTATTTTGTTATTTTTTAGCTCAGCCATACAGTCGGAATGGTCTCATAAATATGTGGTAGCGCTGTTTTTTCGTTCGAACAAGATTCATGGAAACCTTCCTATACACTATGTAATCGCATATTTTCAATATTCTAAAACAAAAAATAAGATACTTTTTGAAAGTTGTTGGAAAAACTTGTTGTTTTATGATATACTATTGTCATCCAAATTATTAAAAGTCAAAAAAACCAGTCTGCCCGCCGAAAGTAAAGAACCGATAGGTGTCAGAAATTTTTTGTCCCGGTATTAATATGATAGCATATCCGTTTTGGCTTGGATTCAATAACGGTCATGAAAGGCTGATTTATATGAATGATAACATGGAGAAGAGACCTGTTAATGATGCGACGCTTACTAAAGCAGGTGACATATACCAGTACCTTATCGCCTTAAAAGACTGCTTTGAGTTGAATGATGATGAAAAACTTCAAATTGAGGTTAATGGAGATGTCAGCATACTGAACGAAACCGGGGGCAAATTCCAAAAAGAAGTTAAACATCATTTCGGTGAGAAAAAACTTACTGACAGAGATATTGACTTCTGGAAGACCCTGGCGAATTGGTATGTCGAGTTTGATAGGATAAAAGGCTTTACAAACTTAATCCTACACACGACTGCGGTTATCCCGCCTAAGTCCACGTTTAGTGGATGGGAGAATATTGACGCAGAAAAGAAACTTGAAAGAATCCAGGCAATTGGGGTTGAGGTGAAGAATAACGAAAAAACCTTTAGAGAGCAATACTCCAGAATCTTTAACGACACATTTAGTAAAGAGCGCATTTTAAAAATTTTAAGTAAGTTTTCCATAGTGCCAGCACAAACAACTATAGCGGGACTCTCTTCCGAGTTTTCGATATATATAAGACATATTCCGAAAGAGAATAGAGATCAATTTATAGGCGCACTATTAGGTCAAATTTTGATTAAAGTAAAGGACCCTCCATATAAATGGGAGATTACGAGATCCGAATTTGACAATATTCTTCAACTTGAATCTGCAAAACACGGTACTAAAGGGGAAGTCCCGCTCCCTAGTGAATTTGAAAAGGCAGATTTACCGAAAGATCAAGTTCCAGCGCTTGACAAGAAGAGATTTGTTGAAGCTATTCGCGAAATAGAGTTCAAGGATAAAATCCCAGACGCTATGTCAGATTATTGGAAAGCAGACATGACAGTTGCGAGGTATTTTAGAGATAATTTGCTCTATTGGGAAAGTCTTGATCCATACATGGAGGAGCTCTCTATAAAATTAGGATATGAAAAAGATTCACGCAGACTAGACGCAGAAGGGAAAACAGAACAAGAAGCCCTACGAATCTCAAAGAAATTCTATGTTGATGTAATGGCGTGGGACCCAAAAGACTTTGGATCAATTGTTCGAAATAGGGGCTTTTTCCAGCGCGGCGTGATACATAATATCGTAGACGAATCAGATTTTACATGGAAGGTGGATGCAGAAGTTGAGCATTAGTAAAATCAAAACTCTCTCCTTGAATCCGCATTTCTATTCCTTGCTGATGCAGAGCTTTCTTTCTGGATATGGAAAACCTTGCGAATTAAGGCTGGCCTTTATGTCTATCCCCATCCTACTGTATTCAGACTCAAGAGATAAACTAAAAAACGCAAATAAGGCAAGCAGAATGGATACGCTATATAATTCTCCACTGGTTATTCGAGAAATAAGTATTTCAGGAAAGACTCGACTGTCAGGTTTTTTAGAACGATATGATTATCTTAAACCATATTGTAAAGAGGCACTAATCATTTTAGCTTCAGAGAAGAAACTCGTAATCAAAGGCAAAAACCTTGTTTTACTTCAAAAACTTGACTATAAAAAGTTTAACGGCAATGTCAAAGAATGGATGAGGTGCGCTTTCTATTTGGGGGTCATTTTTTCAAAAGCAACCGTGGATCATTTATCCTATTTCTTAGGAATTGAGGCATAAATATGAAAAGTTATATTAAGGCTATAATTCTGTTCGATAAAGACGGAGAGAAGAGAACTGTTCCATTAACTCAAGGCGTAAATATTATTACAGGGCAATCGAAGACCGGGAAAAGTGCTTTAGTTGAAATAATCGATTATTGCCTCTGCAGTACACGGTGCACTATTCCGAAGGGCAGGATAACAGATTTCGCTGTTTTGTACGCGCTTGTGATAGTAATAAACGAGCACACATATATCGTTGCCAGGCAGAAATGGGAAGACGGCAATAAAATGTTTTTCTCAAAAGAAGATCGTAATTATTCAGCAGATCAACTTGAACTCGACTATTTTAGTAGGATGACTCCGCTTCCTCCCAAGGAGGCTCAAACTGAGATAGAATGTGCGCTTGGACTTTTGGTTACAAATATGGCCTCTACAGATGACGATGCAGGTAAAAAAGCATCATTGAGAAATATGGTCTCATATATGTTCCAGCACCAAAATCTCATGGCCAGCAAATTTGCATTATTCTATCGTTTTTCTGACTATTATAAAAGGAAAGATGTTATTGAACAGTTTCCGGTTTTTGCAGGAATAATTGGCCAAGAATACTATAGTGATTTAATTCAACTGGGAAATCTAAAATCTCAACTTAAAAGGAAATATAAAAAGCAAAAAACCAATGAAAAGAGTACTGCTTATATCCGTGAGAATTTAACTCCTCTTATCAAAGACTATTATGCACTGCTTGGCCGGGACTTCAATGAGGGTATGCCCGTACAAAAAATGATTAGGCTTGCCTCGGAATTGCCTGAATATGACGATTCCCAATTGTTTGGTCAAGAAAAAATAACTGAACGGTATAATGCGCTAAACACCCAATTAGAAGGATTGCGCGATGAGGAAAGGGAAATTCTTTTAAGGATTCAAAAATTAGAGAATGTGTCGGATACTGGAAAGAACTTCTCAGATATGCTCAAGGAACTTAAGCAACAAACAGATATAGCAGAAATAGCAAACGTTGAGTATGTATGTCCATTATGTGGACATGATTGTCGCGAAATAGCTGAGGCAGATTTGAAAATAGTCGAAGCAGCCGAATGGCTTGATCAAGAACTCCAATTAACAGAAAAATACACCTCAGATTTCTCAGAAGAGCGTCGCGAGCTTAATGAAATCCATTCGCAGATTGGGGAGCAAATCCGGGATGTATGGAGGCAAATTAAAACCATTGAAAAAAAGTTCATTTCTTCCAAAGAGCTCGTTTCTAATAGGGAAAAAATAAACTATGCTAAAGCAAAAATAATGCTATATGCTGAAATGAGCAGTTCTGGCATATTTGAAACTGTTGATGAGGATATTCAAGACCTTGAACAAGCCATAAAAGCATTGGAAGAAAAAATCAAAGGATTCGATGTGGAGGCCAAAAAAGCAAGGGCCCAAGTTTTCTTGTCAAATAATATGAACCGTTTGGCTAAAACATTAGATTTTGAAAAAGAATACCAACCAATCAATCTCAATTTTGGGCTTCTTGATGAAACATTTGATATTTACCAGCATCAAAACGGCAGGGAGAAAATATATTTATATGAAATGGGCAGCGGTGCGAATTGGGTCTCCTGCCACATTGCTTTGTTCTTGAGCTTCTTGCATTATTTCTCTACTCAAGAAAAGTCACCCATGCCGCTTATTATGTTCTTTGACCAACCAAGTCAAGTATATTTTCCTCAAGGGGACAAAGCAGCATCGGAAACCACACCAGCAGATATTACTGCAGTTAGTAAGATGTACAAGACAATCTTCGATGAGATCAATTTAATCGGGGCGAATACAGGAATCCTGCCACAAATCATTATTGTTGATCATGTAGATGGGAAGGATCTCGACTGTAAAGATGAATTTAATGCTTATGTTCGTTGCAATTGGAGAAATGGGAAAGCTTTAGTCTAAGCAGATTCTCGCATATAACCGTCTGTGCAGATCTAAACTTCAAGAGGAGAAAAGATGATGTCCGGGTTAGGAGAATTAGCCTCCCATTTGGATGCGAATTCCTGACGCAAACAATGTTTTGAAATAACAGGTCATGGAAGCGCTGAAACAGCACGCCGCCATCTATTTCAGCGGCGGAGACAGTACCGCCATGGATGAGCTCCGGATCAAGGAGCTGGTCGCAAACATCAATAATACTGGTTTTCCCCGCCTCCACTTTTCCAATGTGCAGTTTTTTCGTCACCGTAAACAATTAAATAGCAAAAATCCTCTGGAATCATCGATTCCAGAGGATTTTTGGTCCGGGTTGCGGGACTTGAACCCACGGTCTCTTGGTCCCAAACCAAGCGCGATACCAAACTTCGCTAAACCCGGATGTTTCATTCCTTTTTGGGAAACGGAGCAGCTTCGGCGGCGTGGCATTGGCGGCCTTGTGCGGCTTTGGCGCTCGGCGTGTTCATATTATAAACGATTTGCGGGAAAAATGCAATGGGTTTTTGCGAGTTTTTCTCGATGGGTTCTTTGAGTTTTTCTCGATGGGTTCTTTGAGTTTTTCTCGGTAGGTTTTTACCGGGTTTTTTTGCGTCTTTCGAGATGCGCTTTTTCTTCGCACGGTGTTTTGTCTCGTTCGCGCATTTCCGGGTTTGGGAGCGCATAGGCTGTTCCGAACCAGACTTGGGAGGTGCGGATATGACAGATACCATCGATGAACGAGCCCGGGAGTTGGCGCTGTACGTTCTGGAAACCGGTTCCACGATCCGGGCGACAGCGGAGCGGTTCGGGATTTCCAAGTCTACCGTCCACAAGGATCTGACCCGGCGGCTGGAGCAGACGGATCGGCTGCTCTGGCTGTGGGTACGGGCGGTTCTTGACCGCAATAAGGCTGTGCGGCATCTGCGCGGCGGAGAGGCCACACGGCGGAAATACCAATGCAGGAGAAAGGAAACGGAGGAGGCGGATTCTTCGCTGCGCTTGGAATGACGGGGCGGGGGCGGATTCTTCGCTGCGCTCGGAATGACGGGGGGGCGGGTAACATTCAGCCCCCCCTCCCGTAGGGCAGGCTCATGCCCCGCCGGAAGGCGGGGACGAGCCTGCCGGTCGCTCGCAGAGCGACAACGATCCGCCGGCACAGGTCGTTCTCCGCCTGCGGCGGAGCGGAAGGCTCGTCCCGCTGCGCGGGCATGAGCCTTCCCTACGGATCGGCTGAACTGTTACGGGGGGCGGAAAGAATGCGGAAGAATGAAGGTGACACAGTGCTTGCCACGGGGCGGGTTTTCTGCTATAATACGGAGAGAATCAAAACCGACCGGGAAAAGGCCGGAGGAACACTGGGGTCCCGCATGACAGGAGAATGCGGGAAGAAAAACCAGACGGGAAAGGGAGGCGATCCTGTGGCGGACTTGTTTGCTTCGGTGCGCTATTTGAAGGGCGTTGGAGAGGCACGGGCGAAGACCTTTGCCAATCTTGGGATTACCACGCTCTATGATCTGATCTCCTATTTCCCCCGGACGTATGAGGATCGGACGCGAATTCTCCCGATTGCGGAGCTGCAGGCGGACGAACCCGCCTGCTTCCGCGCCTTTGTCACGTCTTCCCCCCGGACGCAACACATCCGAAAGGGGCTGGATCTGACCAAACTCACCGTGGCCGACGAGACGGCGCGGCTGAACCTGACCTTCTTCAACCAGACCTATGTTTCGGAAAATCTGGAGCAGGGACGGGAATACTATTTCTACGGGACGCTGAACGGGGATTATCTGGGCTATCAGATGACAAATCCCATCTTTGAACCCACCGAAGCGCCGGGCGTTCTGACCCGCCGCATTATGCCGATCTATCCCCTGACGGCGGGATTGCACAACAACTTGATCTCCCGCACGGTTCAGCAGGCGTTGAACGTCTGTCTGGACGGACTGCCGGAGCTTTTGCCGGAGGCGCTGCGCGCCGAATACGGGCTCTGCGACGCGGCGACGGCCTATCGCAATATCCACGCCCCGGTCTCGCCGGAGGCGCTGGAAGCGGCGCGGCACCGGCTGATCTTTGAAGAATTCTTCATTTATTCCGTCGGCCTGACCCTGCTGCGGGCGAATCGCAGCCGCAGGAATCAGACGCCCTTTGCAATCCCCGCGCTTTCAGAGCTGGAGGCAGCCCTGCCCTTTGCCCTCACCGGAGCGCAGAAGCGGGCCATTGGGGAGATTGCGGCCGATTTTGCAGCCGGGAAGGTGATGAACCGGATGCTGCAGGGCGACGTTGGCAGCGGCAAAACGGCGGTTGCCGCTGCCGCCGCTTGGATGACCGCAAGAAACGGACGGCAGGCAGCTCTGATGGCCCCCACCGAGATTCTGGCAGAGCAGCACGCCCGTGGGCTGGAGCAGCTTCTGACGCCGCTCGGTGTGCGCGTGAGCCTGCTGACCGGGGCAATGACGGCTGCGCAGAAGAAAACGGCCCGCGCAGCGATTGCTGCACATGAGGCCGATCTGATTGTCGGAACCCACGCGCTGATCTCCGAGGCCACCAGCTTTTCCGATCTGGGTCTTGTAATCGCGGACGAGCAGCGCCGCTTCGGCGTGGCCCAGCGTGCGGCGTTGGCAGAAAAAGGGGACGACCCTCATCTGCTGGTCATGTCCGCCACGCCGATTCCCCGGACGCTGGCCCTGATCCTTTACGGCGACTTGGAGCTGTCTGTTCTGGACGAGCTGCCACCGGGACGCCAGCCGATTGACACCTTCCTCGTGGGGGAGGACAAGCGCGCAAGGGTCAACGCCTTTATCCGCAAGCAGGTTGCAGCGGGGCATCAGGTGTACGTCGTCTGCCCTGCCATTGAGGAGGGCGAGGACGACAGTCTCCGCTCCGCCGAGGTCTGGGCGGAGACCCTGCAAATGACGGTCTTTCCCGATCTGCGGGTCGCCCTGCTCCACGGAAAAATGCGCCCTGCCCAGAAGGAACAGATTATGGGAAGCTTCGTTCAGGGAGCCTACGACGTGCTGGTTGCCACGACGGTCATTGAGGTCGGCGTGGACGTGCCGAACGCAACGCTGATGGTGATTGAGAATGCGGATCGCTTTGGTCTGAGCCAGCTCCACCAGCTCCGCGGGCGCGTCGGGCGGGGCAAGGACAAATCCTACTGCATCCTTTTTACCTCGAATCGGAACGCCGAGACGCTGAAACGGCTCAAGGCCCTGTGTAAAACCAACGACGGCTTTGAAATCTCCCGTGAAGATCTGGCCCTGCGCGGGCCGGGCGATTTCTTCGGCACGCGGCAGCACGGGCTCCCGGCCTTTAAGGTTGGAAATCTGGAAATGGATCTCAAAACCTTACAGGACGCGCAGGCCGCCGCCGCGACCTTTGCCGTCTCCGAGGAGCTTCCGAGCCGCGCCGAGTATCAGCCGTTGATGGCGCGAATTCAGGCGCTGTTTGCCAGCACAGACGTATCATGAACAGACAATTGTTACAGGAGGAACGATATGAGAAGCGAATTACAACAGCTTTGCGAGCGCTATGTGATCGCCAAGCAGACCGTCAAGGGGCAGTTTGGCTTTGAAAGCACTCACATCTACCCAATCTGCGCGAACGTCTTCTGCGCCAAGGGCATCCTGCCGGACGCTGAACAGCTTGCGGCCTGCAAAAAACTGCTCAAGGCGGAAACCGGCTCGTTTTCCAACTTCCGGGGCAATCTGCTCGCACCGATCACCTGTATGCTGGCTGCCGGGGGAAACCCGGAGGCACGGCTGGCACAGGCGCAGGAGCACTATGCGCTGCTGAAAGCCAAATTTCACGGCTCTCCCTATTTGGCGCTGACAGCATTTCTGCTGGCGGACATGGGGACTTCGGCCAGATGGGAGGACGTGGCAGCCAGAGGCCGGGGCATCTACCTGCGCATGAAGCGTGAACACCCCGTGCTCACTTCTGCCGAGGACAGTCTCTACGCGGTGTTTATGGCATTCTCCGAGAAGTCGGACGACGAGCTGATCGCGGAGATGGAGGAGTGCTATGCACGGTTAAAGCTCCGCTTTGCCAGCTCGAACAATGTGCAGGCCGCTTCCCACGTCCTCTGCCTCGCGCCGGGAACGCCGGAGGCAAAAACCGCACGGATGGAGACGCTCTATGACGCCATTCTCGCCGCAGGCGGGAAGTACGGGAAAACCTATGAGTTACCCACACTTGCAGCCCTCTCGATTCTCGACGCGGAGATTCCCACGCTTGTGACCGACCTGTTGGACGTGGACACCTTCCTTGAACAGCAAAAGGGCTACGGTGTGTTGGGCATGGATCGAAAGACCCGGATGATGCACGCCGCAATGCTGGTGACGGACGAATACAGCACACGGCAGAACCAGGCAGAGGGAATTGCCTTCCGGACGCCTGCCAACCCATCGCCGCAGACTGCGCTCGAAACCGCCGCCCTCGCCGGAACCCTTGCCATGCTGGCAGCTCAGCAAGCCGCCGCCTGCGCTGCCATGTCCGCTGCCGCAGCTTCGTCCCTCGCCGGAACGTGAGATATCTTTTGTTCCCTATGCCTTATGATTCATACTCCGATTTTTGATTTTGTCAAAACCTACACGGCCTCCGATCCGGTTCGGCTGCACATGCCGGGCCACAAGGGACGGGGGCCTTTGGGCTGTGAGGCACTGGATCTCACCGAGATTCCCGGTGCGGACTCTCTCTATGAGGCGGCGGGCGTCATTGCAGAGAGTGAGGCCAACGCCTCCGCGCGCTTTGGCTGCCCCACCTTCTATTCCACCGAGGGCTCGTCGCACTGCATCCGGGCGATGCTGCTGTTGGCAGAGCAGGTCTGGAGTCAGGAGCAAAGCAAGCTGCCTGCGCCAGGGACGGAGGAAAACGGATTCTTCGCGCGCCTCGGAAGGACGGGGAGGAAACGCTTTCGGGTGCTGGCGGCACGAAATGCGCACAAGACGTTTCTCTCTGCGGCTGCCCTGCTCGATCTGGATGTCTGCTGGCTGCCTGCCGACGCCGATTCCTACCTCTGCGCCGATCCCACGCCCGAGTCCCTGGACGCGGCCCTGAAAGCCAGCGGCGCGGCAGCGGTCTATCTGACCTGCCCGGACTACCTTGGGAACCTGCCCGACCTGCGCCCCCTTGCGGCGGTCTGCCACGCCCACAGCGCGTTGCTGCTGGTGGACAACGCTCACGGGGCCTATCTGCGTTTCCTCACTCCCTCGCGTCATCCGATCACGCTGGGTGCGGATTTCTGCTGTGATTCCGCCCATAAAACCCTTCCCGTGCTGACGGGCGGCGCATATCTGCACGTCGCGGCGGGCATGCTGCAAGCGTCAGCAAAAAAGCAGGACGCAGGACAGGAAACCCGTTCCCTACAGGAAGACGGCTCCCGGTTTGGCGCGCAGACGCCTGCACCACAGGGTTGTGCGGAGCAGGAGGCCGGGCACGGCCTGCTCTGCACGGAAAGCGTGCGCGAGGCGCTGGCCCTGTTCGGCTCCACCTCGCCGTCCTATCTGATTCTCCAATCCCTCGACCTCGCCAACCCCAATCTGGAAACGCTTCCCGCACGGCTGGCAGCGTTTCTGCCCAAGCTCACAGCGTTGAAGGCGCGGCTGTGCGCCGCAGGCTGGCGATTGATCGGGGACGAGCCGCTGAAGCTGACGTTCGATCTTCGCCTGCCTGCCGAAGCGGACGACGCCGCTGCGTTCTCCGCGCCGCATCGCTCCGGCACGGCGCTGGCGGCAGCCCTTGAACAGGCGGGCATCTACTGCGAATTTGCGGACCGGGATTTCCTTGTCCTGATGGTTTCGCCGGAACACACCGAGGCGGAGCTGATGCGTCTGGAGACAGCGTTAATGGCACTTGCGGCAAAGTACCGCACAGCAGAGGGGCGGACAAGCAGTGCTTGTTCGGACAAAGATACCGGGAAGGCGGTCGCGCCGGAAACCGTTTGCACGATCCGTGAAGCCATGCTGGCCCCGGCGGTTTCGGTTCCGGCAGCAGAGAGCCTCGGACGGGTGCTGGCCCGCCCCGGCGTGAGCTGCCCGCCCGCCGTGCCAATCCGGATGCCCGGCGAACGCATTGACGAGGCCGCCGTCGCCGCCTTTCGACGCTATGGGATCGAAACCGTGTCGGTTTTACAAAACCTCTGAAAAGCGGCTGCGCTGGGCTTTCATTTTTGTGGGCCTCTTCCAAAAGAAAAAAATAAGGTTGACAAATCCATTCCTTGGGGGTATTCTATAACACGGACACAAGATATTGTGGTTTTTATGTAAACAATCCCATCATTCTCCACAACTTCTCCACAAAGTTTTCCACAGGAGGCAGGATATGCGGCTTGGCGGTTTGCAAAAAATGACGCTTCTGGACTTTCCCGGACAGGTAGCCTGCACGGTTTTCACCGTGGGCTGCAATTTCCGCTGCCCGTTCTGCCACAACAGCAGTCTGGTGGTTCCGGCAAATCTGCCGGAGCTTTCGCAGGCGGAATTCTTCTCCTTCCTGCAAAAGCGGCGCGGCCTGCTCGACGGCGTTGCCATCACCGGCGGAGAGCCTCTGCTCCACGCCGATCTCCCTGCCTTCCTGAAGGAGATTCGGGCGCTGGGCTATGCGGTGAAGCTGGACACCAACGGCGCCTTCCCAGACCGGCTGCGCGCCGTTCTGGAGGCAGGGCTGGCCGACTATGTGGCGATGGACATCAAGAACTGCCGCGAGAAGTACGAGCAGCTTGCAGGCATGTCCGGCATTCTGCCGCAGGTGGAGGAGAGCGTCGCCCTACTCATGCGCGGCAGCACGCCCTTTGAATTCCGCACAACGCTGGTGGACGAGCTGCATGAACCGGCGGACTTTGCCGCCATTGGGCAGTGGATCGCCGGAACGGAGCCGTATTTCATTCAGGGCTTCGTGGATTCCGGCGACATTTTAGCGGGCGGCGACCGCTTCCACGCGGCAAGCGCGGAAAAGACAACAGCCTGTTTGGAGGCCGTGCGGCCCTACGTGCCGAATGCGCAACTGCGGGGCGTGGAGGCGTGAAGCCTCACTGTGCAACTGTCCGAAATATCACCCAGTTTATATGCTATATTGGTACACAGATACGGACACAGATACGGAGAACAAAGCGATGGAAGAAAACATAAAGGAAGAAATCATAAAGAAGGAAAGTGGCGATAACGATCAACCCGTTCAGGTAGACGGGGATGGTAAAAGAGATAAAAGCGTCCAGAAGTTTAATCTCAAGGAACTAAACGAGAAACCACTTTCTGTGTCAATTGTCCTTTTGACTTTTGTGGGTGGACTTTTACTTTCGCTTTTTAGATTCCTTTCATATATTGAGGAAAAGCAATATTTTGACTGTTTTAATATCTCCAGCAAGTTCTTGCCCTCTAGTCTATCTGAATCAACGATGATTTCAATAGTTAGTCTAGTCATGTTTGTTATTATTTTCCCCCTTGTGTGGTGTCTGATTGCTAGGAAAACAGAAAAAGCATCTGAAAAGTCCGATATGTACACGGCTATTTTGATTCTTTTTCTAACGTTGTATTATTTTTCTTTTTTTGTTTTTGTGATATTAACGATCGGATCTGAATTTGGTAAGTTTTCTTTAAAAAGGGTGATCTCAGACATTTTTTTTATTGAAGCTTTGTTGTTGTTTTCATTTCCAATCTTTTCTTGGGCGTGTATTCGCTATGCTTTTTCAAGAAAGAAAGATAGAAGCAGAAAAAAAGAAAAAAAGAATAGTTGTAATGCAACCAAAAAATCAAAGGAAAAACGGCAGAAAGATGTTGAAGATGATATAAGCGAGACAGGTGATTCTATATCATCGGTCGCTAGCTTCGGCATAATACTTCTTCTTCTGCTAATAGTGATTGCTGCCCCTCATGTTTTCGTTGAGAAAGCTCAATTCTTGTACCGATTAGACCATAGTGTTGTCACAAACAACGGAGTGATGTATGCAATCATCTATAAGACTGATGATTACGTCATTGGCGAAGTGGTAGAGCAAAAAACCAATCAGGATGGAGAAACCTATTACGAGATCGACACAAGCAAGCAGCAGTTGTTCGACTCCTTTGATTTTGAGATGAAATATTTAGGAAAAGATGTAAGCTTTGAGTTAAAGCCTTTTGATACGACTCAAACGAACCCGACTGTGCCTAACACAACGTCAACAAGCGCAACCGCTTCTGAAACGACTGTGCCGTACACTTCAACCACAAATGCAACCAGTAATAATCCATAAACATAAATAGAACCCCCGATGAAGGAGAAGAAAAATGTATCAAGTAGTTAAGAGAAACGACAAGGTCGTGGATTTTGACATCACCAAAATCTCGACCGCCATTAAAAAGGCCTTCGATGCCAAGGAAAAGCAGTACAACGACGACACCATTGACTTTCTGGCGCTCAAAGTAACGGCAGATTTCCACAACAAGATCAAGGACAACAAGATTGCCGTGGAGGACATTCAGGACTCCGTAGAGGCCGTGCTGGGCCGCGCAGGTTACGAGGACGTGGCGAAGGCCTATATTCTCTACCGCCGCCAGCGCGAGAAGCTGCGCAACGTCTCTGAGACGATGCTGGACTACAAATCCGTTGTAGACCAGTACCTCAAGGTCATGGACTGGCGCGTGAAGGAGAACTCCACCGTCACCTACTCCGTCGGCGGTCTGATCCTGTCCAACTCCGGCGCAATTACGGCAAACTACTGGCTGAGCGAGATCTATGACGATGAGATCGCCAACGCGCACCGCAACTGCGATTTCCACATCCACGATATGTCCATGCTGACCGGCTACTGCGCGGGCTGGAGCTTGAAGCAGCTCATTCAGGAGGGACTCGGCGGCGTGCCCGGCAAGATCACCTCCGCGCCCGCCAAGCACCTTGCGACGCTCTGCAATCAGATGGTTAACTTCCTGGGGATCATGCAGAATGAATGGGCCGGCGCGCAGGCCTTCTCCTCCTTCGACACCTATCTGGCCCCCTTCGTCAAGGTGGACAAGCTTCCCTACGATCAGGTCAAAAAGTGCGTGGAATCCTTTATCTACGGGGTCAACACCCCCTCTCGCTGGGGCACGCAGGCGCCCTTCTCCAACGTCACGCTGGACTGGACCGTTCCGAACGATCTGGCAGAGCTGCCCGCCATTGTCGGCGGCAAGGAGATGCCCTTCAAGTATAAGGATTGCAAGCCGGAAATGGATATGATTAACCGTGCCTTCATTGAGGTCATGATTGAGGGCGACGCGAACGGACGCGGCTTCCAGTATCCGATCCCCACCTATTCCATCACCAAGGATTTCGACTGGTCCGATTCGGAGAACAACAAGCTTCTGTTTGAAATGACCTCCAAATACGGCACCCCCTATTTCTCCAACTACGTCAACTCCGATATGGAGCCCTCTGACATTCGCTCCATGTGCTGCCGTCTGCGCCTCGATCTGCGCGAGCTGCGGCGGAAGACCGGCGGCTTCTTCGGCTCCGGCGAGTCCACCGGCTCCGTGGGCGTGGTCACGATCAACCTGCCCCGCATTGCCTATCAGTCCCAGGACGAGGCTGACTTCTACAAGCGGCTCAACCGCCTCATGGACATTGCGGCCCGCAGTCTGAAGATTAAGCGCGATGTCATCACCAAGCTGCTGGATGGCGGTCTGTATCCCTACACAAAGCGGTATCTCGGCACCTTTGCAAACCACTTCTCCACGATCGGCCTGATCGGTATGAATGAGATGGGCCTGAACGCCAAGTGGCTGCGCAAGGACATGACCCATCCCGAAACGCAGGCATTCTCCAAGCAGGTCCTCAACCACATGCGCGAGCGCCTGTCCGACTATCAGGAGGAGTACGGCGACCTCTCTAATCTGGAGGCGACGCCCGCCGAGTCTACGACCTACCGCTTCGCCAAACACGACAAGGCGGACTTCCCCAATATCATCACCGCCAACATGAACGGCACGCCTTACTACACCAACTCCTCCCATTTGCCCGTGGGCTACACCGAAGACGTGTTCTCCGCCCTCGACATTCAGGACGGCCTGCAAACCCTCTATACCTCCGGTACGGTCTTCCACGCCTTCCTCGGCGAGAAGCTGCCCGACTGGAAGGCCGCAGCCAATCTCGTCCGGAAGATTTCCGAGAATTACCGTCTACCCTACTACACCCTGTCCCCGACTTATTCCGTCTGCCCCGACCACGGCTATCTGGCAGGCGAGCAGGAGACCTGCCCCCACTGCGGCAAGAAGACCGAGGTTTACAGCCGCATCACCGGCTACTACCGGCCCGTGCAGAACTGGAACGACGGCAAAGCGCAGGAATACAAGGATCGCAAGGTCTATGACGTTGGCCTGTCTCTGAAACGGCACTTCCATGAAACGCCCGTCGGCGCACCCGCCGAGGCCGCCGCACCCGCCGAGGCTGCTGCGCCGGTCGAGGCCGCCGCGCCGGTCGAGGCCGCTGCACCCGGCACAGAAGCTGCCTCCAACCTGATTCTCTTCACCACCTCCACCTGCCCCAAGTGTGTGATGGCAAAGAAATTCCTTGCAGACGCCGGAATCTCCTATCAGACCGTCGTGGTAGATCAGAATCCCGCACCGGCGAAGCAGTACGGGATCCGGCAGGCTCCCACCCTCCTTGTGCTTCAGAACGGCGAGGTTGCGGAGCGCATTGAGAACCCCTCCAACATCCGCCGCTTCGCGGAAACCCGAAAGTAAACGCAAAGCACCGGCTCCCCCCGGAAAGGGGTTGCCGGTGCTTTCCATTTGTCGTCTTTACCGCGCAGCCTTCATGCCGTTGCTGCGAAGCTGAAGCTGAAGCCGGTCTGCAATCAGGGCTATGAACTCGCTGTTGGTTGGCTTGCCCTTGGTATTGGAGACCGTGTAACCGAAGAAGCGCTGGAGGGTATCCAAATCGCCCCGATCCCAGGCCACCTCAATCGCGTGACGAATCGCCCGCTCGACCCGCGACGGCGTGGTGCAGAAGGTCTTGGCAACCTGCGGATAGAGCACCTTCGTGACCGCGTTGATGACCTCCATATCGCCCACGGCAATGATGATCGCCTCTCGCAGATATTGATAGCCCTTGATATGGGCAGGGACGCCGATCTCATGGATCACATTGGTCACCAGCGTCTCGATGTCAGGCGCAGGGCTCTGCCGCTTGCTGACCGCAGCGCGCTCTGCCTCCAGAATCTCCCCGACCCGGAGCGCGACAGTCTGCGCCGTGCAGGGCTTGAGCATCAGATAATCCGCTCCCGCCGCAACTGCGGCAGTGGCAACATAGTCCGTCGCAAAGGCGGAAAGCAGCAGAATCTTGGGACGCCCCTCCCGGGGCAGTGACTTGAGAACCGTGATGCCGTCCGCCTTGGGCAGCATCAGATCCAGAACCACCACCTCCGGCGCGGCAGCTCGAATCTGTTCTATGGCGGAATTCCCATCGGCAGCCGTCCCCACCACCTGATACCCGCCGTTTTGAAGCGCAGCGGAAAGCTGAGTGCAGAATTCCTCGCTTCCGTCCGCGACCAGGACGGTCGTGCGTTTTTCCATTGTACGTTTCCTCTCCTTACCTGTGTAGGATTCACTGCTATCTCTCTGTTCAGCGAAACTAATTTATCACAAAAATCCGAACTTTTCAAGGATAAAAACCCGGTTTTAACCCGGTTTTTTACCCCATTTTTCGACTTTTTGTGTATAAATCTGTCAAATTCGGTCGGGCCGTGTCGAAATTGGTCGTATTCTCCGACAAAAGCCTTCCGTATTCCGGCATACTTCAACATCTGGTATTTTCGGTATTATTATACCACAAGTTCTTGCGTTTGAAAAGCTTTTTTTTGCAAAAAATGGGAATCATTCTTGAAAACCTCCACCCAGATTGCTATAATAAGGCTGTGAATCAAAGGAAAACGAGGCGATCCGAATGAAACGCTTACTCTCTCTGCTTCTGGCGGTACTGGTTCTGGCCGGACTGACCGGCTGCCTGCCCAACAGCACCCCCTCGGAAGCGGTCATTGACATATCCATTGTGACGAAGGCGCAGACGCCTTCCACGCAGAGTCCGCAGACGGAGACGACTGCGCCCTCCACCTCCACGGAAACCGCCACGCAGGTCGCAGAGCAGACCGACGCCCCCACGGAGGATTCAACGCCCGCCGCAGCTTCGACGGAACCGGCGCTGACGGTCACCGAGAACGGAGTGTATGACAGCAAGGAGGAGGTCGCGCTCTATCTCCACCTCTACGGCCATCTGCCCTCCAACTATATCACGAAGCAGGAAGCAGAGGCCAAGGGCTGGCCCGGCGGTTCGTTGGAGCCCTATGCTCCCGGAAAGTGCATCGGCGGCAACCGCTTCGGCAACTACGAGGGGCTTCTGCCTGACGCAAAGAACCGCAAGTGGACGGAATGCGACATCGACACCCTCGGCGCAAGGTCGCGCGGGGCCAAGCGGATCATCTTCTCCAACGACGGACTGATCTATTATACCGACGACCACTATGAGAGCTTTGAGAAGCTCTATCCAAAGGAGGACTGACCATGCGCGCAACCATCAACGGGAAACGGATCACAGACCGGGAGAGTCTTCACGCCCTGCTGCGGACAAAGCTGAACCTTCCGGAGGACTGCGGCAGGAATTTGGATGCGGTTTACGACGTGCTGACGACACCAGGCAAGGAACGGATCGTGACCGTGAAGAACGAAGCGCTTCTGACCCAGCGGCTCGGAGACTACGCAGAGCGCTTCCTGCGAATGCTGGACGACGCCGCCGAAGGCGGACACGTCAAGGTGCTGCACAAATAAGAAAACGCCTGCAAGAAGCGGAGCTGCTCCGCTTCTTGCAGGCATTTTTTCAGATTGCTTATCTTGCAAGCAGATTGACCGCGTCCTCCAGATCGGCGGTATCCACACTCTCAGCTTCGCCGGCGTCCATGAAGCCTGCCACCTTGGAGTCGATGGGCAGACGGGCCAGAACCGGCAGATCGTACTTCTCGGCCATCTCTTCGACGTGGCTTCTGCCGAAGACCTCGATCTTCTTGCCGCAGTCGGGGCAGGTCAGCCACGCATAGTTCTCAATGATTCCGAAGATGGGCAGGTGCATCAGCTTGGCCATCTCGACCGCCTTGGCAACGATCATGGAAACCAGATCCTGCGGGGTCGTCACAAGAATGATACCGTCGATGGGAAGGCTCTGGAACACCGTCAGGGGCACGTCGCCGGTGCCGGGAGGCATATCGACGAACATATAGTCCACATTATCCCAGTACACATCCGTCCAGAACTGCTTGACCGCACCGGCCAGCACGGGGCCGCGCCAGACGACGGGTGCCGTCTCATTCTCGAGCAGGAGGTTCAGGGACATGACCTGAATGCCCGTGCGGGTGACGGCAGGGGCGAGCAGACCGTCCTCATAGGCGTCCGTGGAATCCAGCGCGAAGGCCTTGGGAATGGAGGGGCCGGTGATGTCCGCGTCCAGAATGGCGGTGCGGAAACCGCGCTTCTGCATGGCAACCGCCAGCATGGAGGTGACGGTGGACTTGCCCACGCCGCCCTTGCCGGAAACAACTGCGTAAACCTTGCGAACCTGGGACTTGGGATTCAGCTTTGCCAGAAGGCTTTCCTCGGAGCGGGAGGCGCAGTCCTGCCCGCAGGTGGAACAATCATGTGTGCATTCGCTCATAGTATTTTACCTCTTTACAAAATTAAAAAATAAACCAAAATCAGGATGCCCAAAAGAATTCGGTAATATCCGAAGATTTCAAAGCCATGCTTGCGGATGTAAGCCATCAGGAAGCGGATCACCGCCATGGAGACCGCAAAAGCCACCGCCATGCCGACCAACAGAATCATCAGCTCCGATCCGGTGAAGTGCAGGCCAAATTTGACCAGCTTGATGAAGCTCAGGCCAAACATGACCGGAACCGCCAGATGGAAGGTGAACGCCGCAGCCGCAGGCCGCGCGACTCCCAGAATCAGAGCGCCAATGATCGTCGCGCCGGAACGGGAGGTTCCGGGGATGATGGACAACACCTGAAACAGGCCAATCCCGAGCGCAATCGGATAGGAGATTTCCTCCACCGCTCTGATGTGCGGCTTGCGGCTCCGGTTCCAGCGCTCCACCACCAGAAAGCCCACACCGTAGACAATCAGGGCTGCGGCAATCACGGCCGGGGTGGAGAGATGGGCGTCGATGTAGTCGTCCAGCAGCAGGGCCGCCACTGCTCCGGGAATACAGGCCACCACGACCTTGCACCAGAGAGAGACGGTTTTCTGCTTCAGCAGCACGCCGCCCTCACGCTTCCTGGCAAAGGGCCAGAGCTGATTCCAGAACAGCACCACAACGGCAAAGATTGCGCCGAGCTGGATCACAACAAAGAACATCTCCTTGAAGGCATCCGAGGCGTCCAGCCGAAGGAATTCATCCACCAACAGCATATGCCCCGTGGAGCTGACCGGAAGCCACTCGGTAATTCCCTCCACCAGACCAAGAAAAATCACCTTCAGCAATTCAAGCAGGGACAGCTTCAACCGCACCGACTCCTTTCTGATGGGGCGATCGAAAAAGCCCCGTTTTTTTATTGTAACACAGAGTCTCCCATTTTACAACCATATTTTCATCAAATCCTGCAAATCGCTGCAAATTCTGCGGAACAGTTCAGTCCCCGTCCCGTAGGGCAGGCTCATGCCCCGCCGGAAGGCGGGGACGAGCCTGCCGGTCGCGCGCAGAGCGACAACGATCCGCCGGCACATGTCGTTCTCCGCCTGCGGCGGAGCGGAAGGCTCGTCCCGCTGCGCGGGCATGCGCCTTCCCTACGGATCGGCTGAACTGTTACGATTTGTTTGTCGTTTCCGGTTTCGCCCGCTCAACGGCTGCATACAAAACCGGCCAGCGAGAAGACGCCGAACACCGCAATGTTGGCGACGACAATCGTAGAGCCGACAGGCGTTCCCAGCACGACGGAGAACAGAATGCCCGCCACCGCGCAGGTCACGGAAATGCAGGCGGCACAGACGGTCACGGCACGGAAGCTCTTGAGCAGGCGCATGGCGGACAGGGCGGGGAAGACCACCAGCGCGGAGATCAGAAGCGAGCCGACCATATTCATCGCCAGCACGATCACCACGGCAATGATGACCGCAATCATCAGGTTGTACAGGCGGGTGTTCGTCCCCGTTGCGGCGGCAAAGCTCTCGTCAAAGGTGACGGCGAAAATCTTGTGGTAGAACAGGATGAAGAAGACCACCACGACCGCGGACAGGGCGATGGACAGCCAGACCTCCAGCTTGCTCAGGGTCAGAATCGAGGTCCCGCCGAAGAGGGTGGAGCAGACGTCGCCGGAGATGTTGGACTTGCCCTTGGGCGGAAAGAGACTCATCAGCAGATAGCCGACCGCCAGCGCGCCGACGGAGATCATCGCCACGGAAGCGTCGCCCTTGATCTTGGCTCTCTGCCCGGTGGACAGAAGCAGGACGGCGCAGAGGATCGTCACCGGCATAATCAGGAGCATATCGTTGGTCAGGCCAACCACGGCGGCAACCGCCATTGCGCCGAAGGCCACATGGCTCAGGCCGTCACCGATAAAGGAGAAGCGCCGCAGCACCAGCGTCACGCCCAACAGCGAGGCGCAGAGGGCGACCAGCACGCCGACAATCAGGGCGTTCTGGACAATGCTCATTTCCAGAGCGTCTTTCAGACTCATTTGTTGCTCCCTCCCCGCTCCAGATAGTGTGCGCCGGTCTCGCTGCGCAGGTAGTCCTCCACCGGGCCGTAATAGAGGCGTGCCCCGATGTGCAGAATATGGGTGGCGTAGTGCAGGGCGGCCTCCAGATCGTGCGAAATCATCACCACGGTGATGCCGTCCTTCCGATTGAGGTCGGAAATCAACTGATACATCTCCGCCGTGACCCTCGGATCGAGGCCCGCGACGGGCTCATCGAGGAGGAGCAGCTTTCTTGTGGCGCAGAGCGCCCGGGCAAGCAGGGCCCGCTGCTGCTGTCCGCCGGACAGCTCCCGGTAGCAGCGCCGGGCCAGCGGCTCGATCTCCATGCGGCGGATGTTCTGCCATGCGAGCGCCTTGTCCTCCACGGTGTAGAAGGGGCGAAGCCCCTGCCGTCCCTGACAGCCGGAGAGGCCGATCTCATTCTGTCTGAGGCCGTCGCCGGTCAGGACGCGGCCCTTCAGCGGGTGAACCAGACCCAGAATCGTTTTCATCAGTGTGGATTTTCCGGAGCCGTTTTCGCCCACAATGCAGAGGTATTCCCCCGCCCGGACTTCAAAGCTGATATGCTCCAGAATCGCCTTTCCCTCATAGCCGAGGGAGAGGTCTTCGCAGGTCAAAAGCGCCATTGCGAGCGCCCCCTTATGTAAAATTTGAAAAATAGAAGGGTTCCGCGCGGGATTTGTTCCGCGCGGGATCAGTTCAGCGCCTTTTTGAGCACTTCCAGATTCTTCTCCATGACGCCGAGGTAGGTTGTGCCGTCCGCCACGCCCTGCGCGGTCACAGACTGGAGCGAATCCATCGAAAGGATGTCCGCGTTTTTGGCCTTGGAGTTGGCGATAATTGTCTCCGCCATGCGGTCGGTGGAGCTCTCCAGCTTCATCACATAGGGCAGGCCCAGCTCGTCCAGTCTGGAGACCAGAAAGTTCACGGTCTCGAAGGAGGCCTCCGTCTCCGCCGAGCAGCCCGCAAAGGCCGCGTAATAGGTCAGGCCGTAGTCGTCCACCAGATAACGGAAGGGGAAGCGGTCGGCAAAGAGCAGGGTCTTGCGCGCCGCGGCGTCCACCGCGCTGCGGTAGGACGCATCCAGGGCGGAAAGCTTCTCGGAATAGGACGCGCAGTTGGCGGTGTAAACCGCCTCGCCTGCGGGGTCAACGGCAATCAGCTTCTCGCAAATGGCGGCGCAGAGGGTCTCGGCGTGGTGCAGAGAGAGCCAGACGTGCTCATCGTACTCCGGTCCCTCTTCTTCCTCGCCGTCTTCTTCCTCTTCCCCGGCCTCCATGCCCTCGACGGTCTCTTCCTCCTTGACAGCCTCGCCCAGCACATCCAGCAGGCAGACCACCTGCATATTGGGGTTGGTTGCCTGCTCCAGCGCGTCGGGAACCCACTTGTCGGACTCGCCGCCGACGTAGATGAACAGGTCGCAGGTGGAAATCTTATAGATGTCCTCCACCGTGGGCTGGTAGCTGTGCAGGTCGGCGCCCTTGTCCAGCAGGAGGGTCAGGGCCACGTCGTCGGAGCGCTCCCCCATGAGCTGGCGCGCCCAGTCATAGGCGGGGAAGATCGTAGCGACGACAGAGACGGCTTTTTCCTTCACGTCGGGGCGGGTGGTGGCAGCCGACGCGTCGGAGCCGGACGCAGCGCGTACGTCGGTTTCGTTGGACGTTCCTGCGCAGCCGACCAGCAGGCCGAGGAGCAGCGCGGCGCAGAGCGCCAGAGCGATTCGTTTGTACGTTGTTTTCATGGGAGTGTTGTTCCTTTCTTCTTCGTGCGATTTGTGTTGTTCCTAGTGTTCCGTTAAGCCTAAAAATGGCATGATCTGCGGCGCAGGATTCCGCCATACTTCGTTGTCGTCCTTGCCGGGCGTCAGCCCGCCTGCGTCCTCCGCCTCGTCTGGCGAAACCCTGCTTGCAGCTAATACAACTTT
>JAFYGM010000079.1 GCA_017543225.1 Oscillospiraceae bacterium | reverse complement strand
GATGGTCTTGTCCTGCAGGCTCTTGGGCACGTCGCCGCGCACGATTCGCTGAGCCAGACCCTCGACTATGGCGGTCTTGCCAACGCCGGGTTCTCCGATCAGGACGGGGTTGTTCTTGGTCTTGCGCGAGAGAATCCGGATCAGGTTGCGAATCTCCTCGTCGCGTCCGATGACCGGATCCATCTTCTTTTCTCTGGCGCGCTGCACCAGATCGCTGCCGAAGCGTTCCAGCGCCTCGTAGGTGTCCTCCGGGTTGTCGGAGGTCACGCGCTGGTTGCCGCGCACCTCCTGAAGGGCCAGCATGGCGGCCTCACGCTGGATCTGATAGGTCTGGAACAGACTGCGGATCGTGGAATCCGGCTGGTCGATCATGGCGAGGAAGAGATGCTCGACCGACACGAACTCATCCTTCATGGACGCTGCAACGGCCTCTGCATGGGTAAAAAGCTGATCGACCGAGCGGGCGATATAGTACTTTCCTGCCTCGCGTCCGGAACCGGTGACGGCAGGCAGCTTCCGCAGCTTGTCCTCCACCGCAGCCTCCAGACTCTCCGGCGTTTTCCCCATTCGCTTGAGAAGCTGCGGAATCAGGCCGCTCTCCTGCCGCAAAAGGGCCATCAGCAGGTGAAGCTGCTCAATCTGCTGGTGATTGTGATTCAGGGCGATTGTCTGGGCGTCCTGAATGGCTTCCATAGAACGCTTGGTGTACTGATTGGCATTCATGGCAATGCTCCTTTCCTTGCGCCAACTGCGCTTTTTGGATTTAGCACTCTCTTTATCTGAGTGCTAATCTATTTGTCCCCATCATATACCCAAAGCATCAAAATGTCAAGAGCGTTCAAAAAAAGTTTTCAATTATTTTTATGTAAACTTAACAGTTTTTTAATAATAATTCGCTATCATTTTTAATAATTCATGATTATAATACAGCCATACGAAATGTTTTCATTTTTCATTCCTCCTTTCTTCTTTGAATTTACCCGAGGGCTTGCCCTCGGGTAAGTTTTCGTCAAAAAAAGCCTGTCACAACGGCTCTCGCAGGCGCAAGTCGGATTCGTTTTTTATGCAACAAAAAGGCTCCCGGATTGTTCCGGAAGCCTTTTTGTTACGCAGTCAGAAGGGCAGCTCTTCCGCGTCGTCGTCCTCGTCGAACTCGAACTCCAGAAGCTCGCCGCACTTGGAGCAGGGCTTGGAGCCCTCCAGAAGATCCTTCTCGCTGAACTGGTGCACCGTGCCGCACTTGGGGCAGGTCACCTCGTAGATCGGGTCCTCGTCATACTCGAAGTCGTCGTCGCCAAAGTCATAGTCCAGATCGTCGTCGAAGTCTTCGTCGTCCTCATCGTCCTCGTCCATCAGGAACTCGTCAATGGCGTCCAGATTCTCCTCGATCTCGTCCAGCTCATCAGAGACGGCAATGGCATTGTCCTCCAGATCGTCAATGGAGACAGCCATATCCTGAAGCAGGTCCACGACTGCCTTCAACAGACGGTTTTCGTCCTTTTCGGTGTCCAGCTTGATGCCATCCATCAGGCCCTTGAGGTAAGCGGCTTTTTCAGCAAGTGTCATGGGAATTGCTCCTTTCTTCTTTCAGACGGTGTGTGGATGTGAATGGGCGGGGAGGCGTGGCGCACACTGTGCGCCGCTGCCACGGAGAGGGTATCATTAACCCTTGGCGCGGCCCATGTATTCGCCGGTACGGGTGTCAATCTGGATCACGTCGCCCTCGTTGATGAACAGGGGGATCTTGACCTCAGCGCCGGTCTCCAACGTGCCGGGCTTTAAGGTGTTGGTGGCGGTGTTGCCGGCCAGACCGGGCTCGGTGTGGGTCACTTCGAGGTAGACGAAGTTCGGGCACTCGACGCCGAACACATTGCCCTTGTAGGACAGGAGGGTGCACTCCTCATTCTCCTTCACAAACTTGAAGGCATCGGGCAGGACATCCTTGCCGAGGGGAACCATATCGAAGGTCTCGCTGTCCATGAAGTAGTACAGGTCGCCGTCGTTGTAGGAGTAGGCCATCTTCTTGCGCTCGACGAAGGCTTCCTCAAACTTCGCAGTGGGGTTGAAGGAGGTCTCGGTCACGCCGCCGGTGATGATGTTTCTCATCTTGGTGCGGACAAAGGCCGCGCCCTTGCCGGGCTTGACGTGCTGGAACTCTACGACCTGAAAGATCTTGCCGTCCATCTCAAAGGTCTTGCCGTTTCTGAAATCACCAGCGGTAATGGTTGCCATATATGTTTCCTCCAAAATCCTAAGAATATACAGTTTTCTGCCGATCCGGCACTTTTACTGAGATAGTATACTACATTAAAAGAAAGAATGCAAGATTTTTTTCAGCGGATTCTCTCGCTTCCGAGCATTACGCCTCAATGACAATCAGCTCCTTGGGACTGTGGGCCAGATTCTCGACGCCGTTTTCCCTGATCACGACGCAGTCCTCGATGCGGACGCCGAATTTGCCGGGCAGGTAGATGCCGGGCTCGGCGGAGGACACACAGCCGGCGGGCATGGGCTTGTCGTTGGAGGGATTGCAGTTGGGCGCCTCATGCACCTGCAGGCCGAGGCAGTGGCCGTAGCCATGGCCGAAGTAATCGCCGTAGCCCGCGTCGGAGATCACCTTCCGGGCCGCGCCGTCAATGGCCTGACCGGTCACGCCTGCTCTGGTCGCAGCGATGCCGGCGAGTTGGGCCTTCCGAACCGTTTCGTAGACCAGCTTCATCTCGTCGGTAGCGTAGCCGAGGGCGACGGTGCGGGTCATATCGGAGCAGTAGTCCTTGTAGAGCACACCGAAGTCCATTGTGATAAAGTCGCCCTTCTGGAGCTTGCGCTCTCCGGGGACGCCGTGCGGCATGGAGGAATTCGGCCCCGCGACGACAATCGGCGCAAAGGACAGGCCCTCGGCTCCGTTCTTGTACAGGCAGTAGATCAGCTCTGCGCAGAGCTCCTTCTCGGTCATGCCGACCTTAATCCGCTTGCAGACCTCCGTGAAGGCCTTGTCGGTAATGGCCTGCGCCTCGCGCATCCGCTGGAGCTCATATTCTTCCTTGACCACGCGGAAGGCATTGATGTCCTTCTGGCAGGGAACCAGCTTGGCGTTGAGTTTTTCTTCGTAGGTGCGGAACTCCGCAACGGTCAGGAAGTCTTCCTCGAAGCCCAGCGTCGTGACGCCGAGCTCCGCAATCGCCTCGTTGAGCTGCTTGATGTATCCGTTGTCCTTGGAAACCATGCGAACGTCGAAGCCCTTGAGGTTTTTCTCGGCGGTTTCAATGTAGCGGGAGTCGGTATAATAGCGGCAGCCCTTGCGGGTGACGATTGCCACGCCCTCGTCCACGTTGAACTCGGCGCAGTATTTGCGGGAAATCGGGCTGGTAAGCAGCAGGGCGTCATAGTTGCCCTGATCGAGCAGAGACAGATACTTTTCCAGATTGGTCATAGTTTTGTAATCCTCCTTTTTCGTGCAAGACAGATGAACGGCTGCTCCGCAACATGGCGAAGCTTGAGCCAAATGTTGTGCAGATGAATGGGTTTCACCAGAATGGACGTTGCGCCGGCGCAGTTTGCGCCCAACACGTCGGTGAAGATTTGATCTCCGACCAGCGCGGTCTCCGCGGGCCTGGCGTCAAACCGGGAAAGACATTCCCGGATTCCCTTGCCGGTCGGCTTTTTGGAGTGGGTCACGCAGGCGATATGATGGGCCTCGCAGAAGGACGGAGCCTTGTTCTTCTTGCTGTTGGAGACTACGCAGAGTTGGACGCCGCCGCGCTTCATGCCGTCGATCCACGTCAGCAGCTCCGGCGTCGGGGTCGCAGAGGTATAAGGCAGCATCGTATTGTCGAAATCCAGCATCAGCAGGCGGATTCCCCGGCTGTACAGAAACTCCGGCGTCACATCGGTCAGCTTGTGAAAAATCAGCTTTGGAAGCAGAGAACGCATGTGCGGCGCACCACCTTCATATTCTATCTTGAATTGGTGTAATCCTTTCGTATTATAACACCAACGATGGGGATTGTCCATGAAAAAATGTATCTATTTTGTAAGCAATGCGTCAGATTGTCCGGACGGCCCGCGCCTCCGGCGGGATTTTGGCTTTGATGAAACCGGAAGCTGGCGTCCGGCGGCGTTTCCCCAAGATGCGCAGGGCGTGATTGTTGACGACGCCTTCCTGCCAAATCCGAGCGGACTCGATGCGGCAATCCGGTTTCTGACCGCGTGGAACGGGGTGATTCTTCTGGATTTTGAGCGTGCCAAGACTACCGCCCTCTCCCAGCTCGCCGCAGCCCTCGCAGGAAAGGAGGTCGTTGTCCCCCCTGCCTACGCTGCCTGTCCGCACAGCCACGTCCTGATCGGCCCGTGGAACGGGTGCGGCTCCTTCTCCCGCTGGCTCCGGCGCTGTCAGGCACGTTACGGTGCGGTTGTGCTGGATGGCGCACCGCTTCGATTTCAGATGCGTCCCGGCGGCAAGCGCGAAGGCTGGAGCGCTTCCCTGCCCGAGCAGGGCTTTCCCTGTCCCGGCGCGGTTTGCCTGCACCGCCGATGCAAGGACGGCGCGATCCTGTTTTGGGATACGCAGCAGACCTTGACCCTGCGCAGCGCCGCTGCCGAAGCTCCTGTGGTTGTCTTTCAGGAGGACTGGTCTGCCCTTCCCGCCTCCGCACCGCAGCCGGGCTTTGGATAGGAAGCATTGCTCCAACTTGCGGCGCACAACGCAAAAAAGGGCCGCAGCAAGCTTGCCGCGGCCCCATGAGTGGTTTGCAATTACAGCAGGTTGGAGAAGTGCTTGATGGTGCGAACCATCTGGCTGGTGTAGGAGTTCTCGTTGTCGTACCAGGACACGACCTGAACCTGATAGGTGTCGTCGTCGATCTTGGAGACCATGGTCTGGGTGGCGTCGAAGATGGAGCCGAAGCGGCTGCCGATGATGTCGGAGGAGACAATCTCATCCTCATTGTAGCCGAAGCTCTCGTT
>JAFYGM010000078.1 GCA_017543225.1 Oscillospiraceae bacterium | reverse complement strand
GACAAGCATTTTTCAAAGAATGCAGGGACAAGCAATGCCTGTCCCGTAACAGTTCAGCCGATCCGTAGGGAAGGCTCATGCCCGCGCAGCGGGACGAGCCTTCCGCTCCGCCGCAGGCGGAGAACGACGTGTGCCAGCGGACCGTTGTCGCTCTGCGAGCGACCGGCAGGCTCATGCCCGCGTAGCGGGACGAGCCTTCCGCTCCGCCACAGGCGGAGAACGACGTGTGCCAGCGGATCGTTGTCGCTCTGCGAGCGACCGGCAGGCTCGTCCCCGCCTTCCGGCGGGGCATGAGCCTGCCCTACGGGGTGAGGCCTGAACTGTTACCCTGTCTCTGCGCGCTTATTCCCAGTAGGAAACAAACGACGGAATCTCTTTATGACACCTGTTGTAGTATTCAGCCGTATAGGGCTCGATGCAAGACGGCGTTGGGATGTCCTGCCCGACGGTGTCGGTTGCCCTGAGAAAAAAGGTGGGCATCATCTCGCCTCCGACATAATACTCCATCAGATAATTCGCATCGGGGTCTTCCTTGAGCAGATACACCCGATCGTTGGGGTCCTCTTCCCCGTCCTGCACGATGTAACCCAGACACGGGCCGACGACTTCTTTTGTGAGGGAACCTTTTTGAGTCCCGTCATAAGAAATGTAGGTTCGCCCGTTGTATTCGATTGACTGATATTGGTTGTCTGCGTTGTTGGGATTGGTAAAGGTGCCGGTGTGAAACTTAATCGGGTTCTCAGGGAGAGAATCGTCAAACTTGCACCCTGCCAAAAACAGCAGGAGCAGGGCAGAAGCAAAGATACAGGCGACTTTCCATTTGCGTTTCATCGTTTTTCCTCCATCCGGTGCGATTGCTTGCGGGAACACGCCGTCACAGCCCGCCGCATTATAGCAGACTTCCGTTGAAAATGTGTAAACAAAGTGTAAAAAAGAGGAAGTTTTGCGTGAAACCGCGTTCTATACCCGCACCCATGCGTCCCGGAGGACGTGTACGACCGGCGCGATCTGTGCCGTGGGCAACCCACCGTAGCCCGCAACCAGCGCAGAGGGCAGGGGAGACTGCCGCCCCGTAGTGCTCGCTGATCCGTAGTGGCCGCTGACCACAGCGGCCTTGCGCTGCGTCAACGAAACGCGCCCGTTATCTGCAACGCACCCAATGGTTTCTCTGCCTCGGATTGTCTGCAATCTCAGCAACCCCATGCGTCCCGCAGCGTCTGTACCACCTGCGGAATCTGCTCCGTCGGCAGCCCACCGTAGCCCACGACGAGCGTGGAGGGCAGGGGAGCGGTTTTTCGGCAGTATTCCGAGAGACCGTGCAGGGCGATTCCGGCGCTTGCGGCCCGGGCGATCAGCTCTGCTTCGCTGTGCTGCGGCAGCGTCAAAAGGAAGTGAATCCCGCCGTCCGCGCCGGAGACGGCAGCTCCGTCAATCGCTGCAATCGCTTGAAGCAGGGTCTCCCGCCGGTCGGCGTAGAGCTTTCCGACCCGCCGCAGATAGCGGGCATAGAAGCCCTCGTCCAAAAACCGGGCCATGACCCGCTGCTCGTAGCGAGACACCGTGGACTGCTGCCGTCCGAACAGCGTTTGCCACTGGTTCGCCAGCGAGGGCGGCAGCACCAGATAGGCAAGTCGAATCGCGGGTGCCAAGCTGCGGCTGAAGGTTCCTGCATAGATGACCCTTTCGTGCCGATCCATGCCCTGCATGGACGAGATCGGCCTTCCGCCGTATCGGAACTCGCTGTCGTAGTCGTCCTCAATGATCCAGCCGTTTTCCTCGACAGCCCAGCGCAGCAGCCGGGAACGCCGGGAGGCCGGCATCGTGACGCCCAGCGGAAACTGATGGGAGGGCGTCAGATAGGCGACGGTTGCGCCGCTGGCCTCCAGCGCCTGCGCGTTCATCCCGTGTTGATCCATCGGAACGTAGCAAACCGACCGTTCTCTGGAGCGCAGCACCCGCTCCAGCGCCGGATAGCCGGGATCCTCGATGGCGTAAACCGTGCCGCTGCCAAAGAGCGTCACAAGCTGATCCGTCAGAATCTCCAGCCCTGCGCCGACCACGACCTGCTCCGGCGCGCAGCGCACGCCGCGGTATTCGTTCAGCAGGCGGGCCAGCGCCTCGCGCAGCGCAGGTTCTCCCTGCGCCTCCCCGCGCTGCAAAAGGGCAGGGGAGTTGTAGACGACCTCCTTGTAGAGCTTCGCCCACGATGCGTAGGGAAAGAGGGAAACGTCCACTGCCGAGGTTGCGAGCATGGAGCCGAAACTGCCTGCCTGAGCAGTGCGGCTACAAGCATTGCCGGTCCGTCCGGCGAAGGATTCCGTTGGCGCAGGAGATTTCGACGCTTTCTGCGGCGCGGCCTCCGCCGCTTGTACAGCTCCTGCGTTCCCGAGCGGCTCCAGAGCAATGTAATTCGCGGCAAAAAAACCGCTGCGGGGCCGGGATTCAACATAGCCCTCTGCGCACAGCAGTCCATAGGCGGTCTCTACGGTGGAGCGGCTGACGCCGAGCTGGGCGCAGAGCGCCCGCTTGGAGGGCAGCTTTTCTCCGTGGCGCAGTCGGCCCTCCCGGATGGCGGCTGCAATCGCCCGGTAGAGCTGGTCGTACATCGGCGTCCGGGAAGTTGGATCCAGGGTCAGAGCAAAGGAAAACATCATAATCCCTCCTGATTTGGAAAACTGGCCCTGTAAAAAATAATAAAACTGGGCATAGAAATAGGGCCAGATTCTGTTATAATCATAAACACAACAGGGCAAATTGTCAAGCCCGGAAGGAAGGAGTCTGAGATTGGAATACAAACGAATTCTGACGGTGCAAGATATTTCCTGTGTCGGGCAGTGCTCGCTCACCGTTGCGCTGCCGATTCTGTCCGCTGCCGGGCATGAGACCTGCATTCTGCCCTCTGCGGTGCTGTCTACCCACACGGGAGGCTTTTCCGGCTATGCGGTGCGCGACCTGACTGACGATATGCCTGCCATTGCCGCACACTGGCAGAAGGAGGGCATTCTCTTTGACGCAATCTACACGGGCTATCTCGGCAGCGCCGCGCAGATTCAGCAGGTGCAGGAGCTTTTCCGCACCTGTGCCGCCGAGGGCTGCGTCAAGGTCGTTGACCCGGTGATGGCGGACAACGGCAAGCTCTACCACGGCTTTGACGCCGCCTATGTGGAGCAGATGAAGCCCCTGATTGCCGCCGCAGAGATCATCCTGCCGAATATCACCGAGGCAAGCTTCCTGACGGGGCTGCCCTACCGGGAGCAGTATGACGCGGCCTACGTTGCAGCTCTGGTCGAGGGCCTTCGGGCTGCGGGCGCAAAGACGGTCCTCCTGACCGGCGTGAGCTTCGAGGCTGATACCACAGGCGTCCTGATCGCGGAGGGTGAGAAGCAGCAATACTACCGCCACAAGCGCCTGCCGGGCGGTTGCCACGGCACCGGCGACATCTTTGCCTCCGCCTTCGTTGGGGCGTATCTGCGAGGAAAAACCGCCTGCGCAGCCGCGCAGATTGCAGCCGACTATGTGCTGCGCTGCATCGAATTGACCCGCGCAGACCCGAAGCACTGGTACGGCGCGAAGTTCGAGCCGATGCTTCCAACGTATCTCCAAGCCCTGCAAGCGCAGGAGCAAGCTGAATAGAAAGAAGGAAACCAAAATGAAAAGAAAATCGAAGCTCTTTACGATCGTTTGTACCGGCCTGATGGCGGCAGTCGCCTATGTCATGACCCTGCTGTATATCCCGATGGGAGAGTCCATGCTGCACTTCGGCAATCCCGCCAGTATGCTGGCCGGCCTGATCCTCGGACCGTGGTTTGGCGGCATGGCAGCCGGCATCGGCGCGTTCTTCTTTGACGTGACCCATGCTTACGGCATTGTCGATGCGCTCATTACCTTTATCACGAAGTTTGCGCTGGCAATGGTGACAGGTCTGGTTGCCGACGCCTACCGCCGCGAGGGAAGCGTCCTGAACAAGCAGGGTCTTTTTCGTGTGGTTCTCGGCTGTGTCCTCGGCGGCCTGACCTACATTGCCTTGTATATGCTCCGCACCTTCGTGATGCAGCACTATGTGGGCGGTGTTCCGCTCGATGGCACTTGGACGGCAATGCTTTCCAGACTGCCCGCTACCTCCATTAATAATGGCTTTGCGGCAGTGGTGACCCCGATCCTCTATACCGCCCTTCGTCCGGCGCTGAACAAGATCGGCGTTATCGACCAGCTCAACCCGAATCAAAGGGCATAAACAGATGAAAAGCAGCCGTCGGAAACGGGACTGGCCCGGTTTCCGACGGCTGCTCTTTTGTTTCATCCATCAGTTGTTCAAACGGTGGTGTGCCTTTGGGCTGGAGGGCGTCAGCGGCAGGAAGGTATAGCCGTTGGAGAGGCCCCACTGGATGATCCGCTCCACCGCGTCTACGCTGTAGCCCTTGCTGTCATGCTGGAGGACGATGGAGACGTTGTAGTGCTTCACGCCGTCAATGACGTTCTGGTAGACCTCATTGGTATCCGTCGTGAGACCGGCGTCACCGGAGGATACGTTCCAGTCGTAGTATTGATATCCCGCATCCGTGACGGCCTGTACCAGCCGCGTCATAATGCCGGGGTTAAAGCTGCTGACCTTGTTCGAGCTTCCGCCGGGGAAGCGGATCATCGTGGAGTAGGAACCGGTCTGCGCTTTGATGATCTCGTTCATGGCCCGCAGATCAGCAAAATAGGCGTCCTCGCTGGCGTAGATTTTCTGATAATCGTGGGTCAGACTGTGAACCGCCACAGAATGACCGGCAGCGGCCTCACGCGCAATCATTTCCCGGTAGCCGTAGTTGACGACAAAGAAGGTTGCCTTGACGCCGTACTTGTCCAAAACTGCCAGCAGGCGCTCGGTGTGCTGACTCGGGCCGTCGTCGAAGGTCAGATAAATGATCTTGCTGCCGGGGTCCGAGGGGTCCGGCTGCGGGGCTTTTTCCACCGTGACCGTGCGGACGGCCTCCGCCGCGTTGCCGTAGCTGTCGATGACCTCATAGCGAATGGGATAGGTTCCGGCCCGCCAGATATCCACCTCGCCGCTGACGGAAACGCAATCCGTGATGTCGCCGTCGAAATTGTCCTCTGCCAAATAACCCGGTTCCTCGAAGGCAGTTCCCACCCGAAGCACCGGCTCGGTTTCGCCCAGAAGGGTCAGGGTCGGGGGAACGGGATCGTCGTAGATCAGCGGACGGAAGGCCTCTGCAAGGTTGCCGCTGCGATCCTGAACGGTGTAGTATACGCCGTCGTCGCGCACCTCGCGGCGCACCTCGGCAGTCAGGTCGCCGTCGAGATTGTCCGTGGCGCGGTAGCCTGCCTCCTCATAGTCCGTTCCGGGCAGAAGATAGTCAAATTCGTCGGGAACCAATTCCAGCGTCGGCGGCGTGGTGTCAACAACGTGGATGCAAATCGAGCGATCCGCAGTCTCGAACAGGCCCTCGGCGTGGTAGGAGACGACATAATCGCCGGGCTGGGCCGAATCGACACTGCCGCTCCTCACGACCTCCAACGTCTCGCCCCCGCGCAGAAACAGGTCGCCCTTTAATCGTGCAGTCGCTTCCGGAAGCGTGTAGAATGTCCCGGCCTCCACAGTCTGCTCTGCCGGGGCGTCGATTTGCAGCTCGATCCGCCAGCGGTTGAGCAGAAACAGACCCACCAGCGTGAGCAGGCATACCGGGATCATCACCAGCGTAAAGCTGGAAATGCGGCGTCGCTTTTTCACTTGCATCTCCGTTCCTCCTTGTGGGAATTCATCTTTTTTGCGGAATATTTTCCTTTCGACGAAGAAAAAGAAAAAAAGTTCCCGATTTCGTCGAAAAAAGTCGAAAAAATCGGCACATCCAACGACGCGTTCATCGGCGTGCTGCGTGCGGGACGAAACGCATACACGTCCGCGCTGCAGGGAAGTGATAATCCGTCCTCCATCCGAATAGAGTATGATAGCTACAGGCTACACCGCACAATTTGAACAATGAGGTGGACGAATGGATTATATCATCAATCAAATCCGTCTTTGCGGAACCATGGAAACGGCGCCGGTGTTCTCCCATGAGAATCATGGGCGGCGTTTTTACAGCTTTTTCCTTTCGGTGGAGCGCCTGTCCGGTACGGAGGACCGACTGCGCGTGCTGGCGGACTGGGAGCTCCTGAACGCAGCCGACGCCGCATGGGGAGAGCGCGTTCTGGTGACCGGTCAGATTCGATCCTTCAATCAGCTTTCCGAGACGGGGCGGCACCTGATTATCTCCGTCTATGCCGAGACGCTGGAGCTGACCGACGAGGCGCCGGACAACCAGGCAATCCTGACCGGAATCTTCTGCCGGGAGCCGGTCTACCGGCGGACGCCATTGGGCAGGGAAATCTGTGACGTGATGCTGGCGGTCAACCGTCCCTATCACCGAACGGATTATCTGCCCTGCATCTTCTGGGGCAGGACGGCCCGCGAGATGGCAAGACTCACCGTAGGCGCGCGGATCACCATGACAGGACGGCTGCAAAGCCGCGACTATGTAAAAACGCTGCCCGATGGACAGACCGAGCAGCGTACCGCCTATGAAATCTCCGCCGTGACGGCGGAGCTGACAAGAGACTGACGAAGGCAAAGGGGCCGCTCCGTTTGAAGGGGCGGCCCCTTTGCCCGCACAAAAAACCACCGACCCGGAATCCCGGATCGGTGGTTGAGAAAAAGCTTGATTAGCCTTCGGAGCTGTTCTCAGCAGTGCCAAAGGTCAGATCGGTTTTGGCGTTCACCAGAACGTCCTCGTCGATCTCGATCTTGTTGGCCTCGACAATTCCCTTGTAGAACGTATTCCGCATGCTGTTCTTCACCAGCGTGTCGCGGTAGGTTTCCTCGGCGGCGGAGGCGTAACGCACGATGTAGTAAGTGGTGTCCGTCTCGATGGTGGTCAGGTCGCCGGCCTTGCGGCTCTCGTCGAACAGGTAGTCGCGGATCTCTTCGTTGGAGTAGGTACGGGTCAGAGCGTTGGTGCTGGCGCTGTAGCCCAGCGCAGTGACAGCCGTCTCGAATTCCTCGTCGGTCATGCCTTCCTTGACGGCGGCGGTGAGGGCCTCGTACTTTTCCTTGGAGGACTGCTCGCCTTCCTTCAGCTCCGCGTCTTCCTTGTCCTTCGTGATGGAAATGATATTGGCGTTGATCGGCAGATAATCGTTGGTGTCTCTGCCGTCAAAGCGGATGGCGTAGTAGTTGGTTTCCTCCTCGTTGGCGGTGAAGACCTTGGAATCGCCCTCCTTGCGCTCGCTGTCAAAGAGCCACGCTGCAATTTCCTCGGAGAGATAGGCGCTGATGGTTTCCTTGTTGTAAGTAATCGTGGCGGCGTCCTCGGGCATTTCCACAGCATAGATTTCGGCCTTCTCGCGCGCGGCGGCCTTGGCTTCCGCGGTATAGGTGGTCTCGGTGGGCTTCGGCTCGGTCGATTCGGCAGACTCGGTCGATTCGGCAGGCTCAGTCGATTCGGCAGGCTCAGTCGATTCGGCAGGCTCAGTCGATTCGGCAGGCTCGGTCGATTCGGCAGGCTCGGTCGATTCGGCAGGCTCAGTCGATTCGGCAGGCTCGGTCGATTCGGCAGGCTCGGTCGATTCGGTCGCCTTCTCCTCGTCGGTCTTCTCCACGGGGGAGGACTCGGCGGTGGAGGACTTGTAGGTGAAGCGGACAAGATCAAAATCGTCGGGAGCAGCCGTGTAGGTCTGGCTAAGCTCCTCGGCGGTGGGCTGGAACTCCTCGTTGATCTTGGAGGCATAGCCGGTTGCGGTCATGTAGATGGTCAGGTAGTCTCTGTAGTTGTCTTCGTCGCAGCCGTCGCCAAAGCGGGAGCGAAGATACTTGGCGACGCTGGGGTAGCCATAGGAGGAAGCCTCGTTTTCAATGGCCTCCATAGCGGATTCCATAGACTTCTTATCTTCCTCAGAAAGCTGAAAGCCGTTTTTCTTGGCGTCGATGTAGAGATTCATAATCTCCTCGGTGTTCTTCGAGGTGATATCCTTCATGTAATCCTCCATCGTGCCTTCTCCGGCAGGGCTTTTCTGCTGGGAGAAGGGGACGCCGGCCTTGAACAGGGAGGGGTAGTTGCCGTACATGTTGGAGGCGGTCAGGTTGTAGAAGTAGTCGTAGATCGGGACGGTAAGCTTCTCCTCACCGACAGTTGCGACGGCGAGAGAGGCGTCGAAGCTCGGCTCGTTGACCTTCTTGTTGACCAGCTTAATCGCCAGAAAAACGATTGCCGCCACGGCAACAACAGCCAGAGCGACCTTCAGGACGTTCCGCAGGGTCTTGCTCTTCTGTTCTTTTTCCTTCTGGGCAGCGACCATCTTGGGGGAAAGGCCTTGCGCTTCGAGGTCCTTGCGCTTCTTCTTGGATGCGGATGCGCTCATTTGTTCATCAATCCTCTCAAAATATTGCTCTGGCCGTTGATTTCGGGCCATTTGCGTTGTATTATACAGCTTCTTGAGCCAAGTTTCAAGAAAAAAATTGTAAAAAATCAAAATGGAGGGGGCATTCCCTCCTGCTTTCGGTTCGCAGACTGCGGAAACAGGAAAAGGCCCCGAAAAAAACAGCCACCGCCGGATGGCGGGGCTGAAAAATATTTTCATTTTATATGTTTTTGTAACACTTTTGAAATATCTGTGTGATAGAGTAGCCCTTGTTCGGGCTGCCTTCGTGCATTCCGGCCGGACGTTATGGCTTTGCGAAGCCGTGCATTTTTCCGTCCGGGGCCGTATTCGTCACGTCGCCGCCGATGATTTTTCCCTGACAGACGAAGATCGTTGCGTAAACCGGCTTGTCGGCCTCCGGGTAATTCAGAATCTCGTAGACGTATCGCATGGCCTGCTGACCTGCATAGGCCGTCAGGTCAAAGCCCTGCGACTTTTGCAGAGCGTTGTAGCGGGAGAAGGCCTCACTGTCCTCCTTCGGAACGGCGACGGTCTGGGTCTGAACCGGTTCGGCGTTGACATCCCAGCCATACTGTGCGAGGAAGGCAACGCGGCTGTCGTTGCTCTCTCCGTTGAGGGGGTCTTCCTGCTCCGGCGTTTTGGCTTTTGCTGCGGCCAGCGCCGCAACCAGAACCACGGCGGCAATCAACAGCGTCACAATCGCCGCCAGCTTGGTTTTGGAGACCTTGGTGGTTAATACAAACATAGCTGCAACTCCTTTGCCTTTCAAGCTTACAGTGCAATCTATGCCTCGGTGCGCCGGGATATGAAGGAGATTTTTATGGAACGTCTGGATAAGTTCCTCTCGGATGCGGGCGTTGCGTCCCGGCGGGAGCTGAAGGCCCTGCTGAAAACCGGCGTTGTTCAGGTCAACGGAAGACCTATGATCGACGGAGCTGTGAAGCTGGATCCCGCGCACGACACCGTGCTGCTGCGCGGCGAGCCGGTCGAAGCGCCGCGCCGGGTGGTGCTTCTGCTTCACAAGCCTGCTGGCTTTGTGACCTCCACCGACGATCCGCGGGATCGGACGGTGATGGAGCTGATCCCGCCGCGTTATCTGCGGCAGGGCGTGGTTCCCGTGGGCCGTCTGGACAAGGAAACAGAGGGCCTCCTCCTGTTGACAAACGACGGAGAACTGGCACATCGGCTGATCTCTCCCAGACATGGCGTTGAGAAACGATACTATGCCCGACATGCGGGTACTGCGGGCGAGGAAGACGTAGCTGCCTTTGCTGCGGGTCTGACCCTGCGCGACGGGACGCTATGCCGGCCTGCGCTGCTGCGCCCCCTTGGGCCGGGAGAGAGCGAGATCACCGTGACCGAGGGAAAGTATCATCAGGTACGCCGGATGATGGCCAGCCGAAGCATGACCGTCACCTATCTCCGTCGGGAGCAGGAGGGAACGCTGTCGCTCGACGGTCTTCCGTGCGGCGAGACGCGGGAGCTTTCGGAGGCTGAGATCGCGCTTCTGGTGCGCGAAAAAGCAAACAGCTCAGCCCCCGCCCCGCAGGGGGAAGGCTGAGCTGCCGGAATGTCGATTCACTTGCAGGAACGGGCAGATCACACGCAGTCGTTGCGAATCTGCTCCGCCGGAATCAGCGCGGGATCATAGAGCACCTTGGAGTGGTTGTCCAGAATCAGCTCCTTGGCAATGGGCTCCTCGTTGCCTTGCGCATAGACCAGCCGATAGACCTGAGAAATGCGATACCAATCGTCCCCCTCCTTGCGGAAGTGGTGATTTTCCTCCACTAACCGATAATGGTGGGGGAAGGGCTTCTCGCTGCGAAGCTCGCCGCGGAGCTCGTCGCCATCAATCCAGACCAGAAGCTGAACCGTCTGATCGGTGTCGTTGCGGAACCGATAGTCGATGTGATTGTAGCAGACCGAGGTGCCGGTGCCAAAGGGCACGCGGCGGCGCTCATCGGGAAACAGGGCGTCGGAATGATGGTGCAGCTCCGTGACCGTGAGCGGACTGTTCAAAACAAGCCAATGAATCAGGTTTCCCATCTGGCACAGGCCGCCGCCGACGCCGGACTCCACCTTGCTGTTGCGGATGACCAGTCCCTCCCGGTATCCCTTTCGGGCGCTGGTCTTTCCAATCGTATACCAGAAGGAAAAGGTCTCGCCGGGGCGGATCAGCAGGCCGTTGATTTTCTCGGCAGCCAACCGGATATTCGTTACCTTGTTTTGTTGGAGCTGCAAATCCACCCCGTGAAGCCGTCTGACCAGCACGGATGCGTGTGGCTTGACAAGATTGGGCAGCGGCTTGGTGTCGTGGGTGGTTGCGAAGCGGTTGCCGGGAGAGAGATTCTGGATATGCCGTTTCAGATGCTCCTTTTTCATGGAAATTGCGAAAAAGAAAGGGTTGATTTCGCAAAAAAGCTTTCGTGCCACAGGATCAGCCTCATTTCTTATAATCAGATCATCGGGGCGATTATAGCACTACCGGCGCGGAAAAGCAAGCCCAATGTACATTCTTTACAAACCGGAAAGGTTGTCAAAACCGGTCATTCAGACCGAAAACCGTTCCGTAGAATTAGACATATCGCTGGGGCTTGTTGTGTTTTTGCATAAAAAAATCCACTTTTTTTCAAAGAAAATCACAAAATGGTCTTGCAAAATGATTGTGAATCGGTTATGATATGAGGCGGACGTTGTAAAAAAACCAACACACCGACAGGAGTGCGAGATTATGACAAACTATATTTTTACCGACGTGATTCTGCGTCTGAAAGCTGCGACCGATCGCCAGCTCGGCGTGATCGACGCTGAGGGAACCGTGGTGGCCTGCACCGATCCGGAACAGGTCGGCTCCAAAATGCCGAAGCTGGCACGGATTGTCTCCCTGTCCGAGGATCAGATTACGTACCTGTCCGGCAAGACGGTCAGGGCGCTGTCCAGCTATGACGGCAGCTTTGACTACGCTGTGTTTGTGGACGGTGACGACGACATGGCGAAGACGGTTTGCGCGATGGCGCAGGTGGCTCTTAACTGTACCAAATCCAATTATGAAGAGAAGCATGACAAGGCGACCTTCATCAAGAATATCATCACCGACAACATTCTTCCCGGCGACATTTACATCCGTGCCAAGGAGCTCCACTTTTCCTCCGAGCAGAATCACACGGTCTTTCTGGTTCGGCAGATCGACAGCGCCGACATGGGGGCGGTGGATGTGCTGCAATGTCTGTTTCCCGACCGTCAGCAGGACTTCGTCATCTCCATCAACGAGACGGATGTGGCTGTGGTGAAGTCGGTCAGCGCCGGTGTGGAGCAGGCCCAGCTTCTGAAGCTCGCGACCATGATGGAGGAAACGCTGAAGAGCCAGCTTTTCCTCAAAACGACCATCGGCATCGGCAGCACGGCGGAGCATCTGCGGGAGCTTGCGGATTCCTTCAAGGAGGCGCAGGTTGCAATCGAGGTTGGAAAGGTCTTTGACACCGAGAAGACGATCATTACCTATGAGAATCTGGGTATCGGTCGTCTGATTTATCAGCTCCCCACCACGCTTTGCGAAATCTTCCTGCGGGAGGTCTTCAAGAAGAACTCCATCGACACCCTTGATCAGGAGACGCTCTTTACCATTAACAAGTTCTTTGAAAACAATCTGAACGTCTCGGAGACCTCTCGAAAGCTGTTCGTCCACCGCAATACGCTGGTCTATCGGCTGGAAAAGATCAAGAAGCTTACAGGTCTGGATCTGCGGGAATTTGACCATGCCATTATCTTCAAGGTTGCCCTGATGGTCAAAAAGTATCTGGCTTCTCGGGACAACCGAATGTTCTGATGAATCACAACTGCAGGCAAGGCCTGCGCCGTAAAAACTGCGCGGCCTTAAGGAGAACCGTATGATAGATTTCAGAAATGTCACCAAGGTCTATGAAGCCGGAAATCACGCGCTTCAGGGCGTGAATCTGCACATTGACGACGGAGAGTTTGTCTTTCTGGTCGGTCCGTCCGGCTCAGGAAAGTCCACCATTATCAAGCTGGTGACCGCCGAGCTGGAGCCGACCTCCGGCTCGATTGAGGTCAACGGCTATAAGCTTGAACGAATCAAAAAACGTCAGATTCCCTATATGCGCAGGACGGTCGGCGTCATCTTTCAGGACTTTCGCCTGATTGAGAACAAAACCGTCTATGAGAATATTGCCTACGGCATGCGGATCATCGGGGCCTCGGGCAGAGAGATCAAGAACCGCGTGCCTTATGTGCTGGATCTGGTCGGTCTGGAGAACCGCGGTCGCCGCCTGCCCCATGAGCTCTCCGGCGGCGAGCAGCAGCGTGTTGCCATTGCCCGCGCGTTGGTTAACAATCCGGCGATGATTATTGCCGATGAGCCGACCGGCAATCTGGATCCGCAGCGTTCTTATGAGATTATGATGCTTTTGGAACAGATCAACGCGCTCGGCACTACCGTTATGGTGGTCACGCATGAGCGGGAGCTGGTGAACCGCTTTACCAAACGGGTGATTGCAATCAACGAGGGCAGGGTCATCAGCGACGGAATGGATGGATATTATGTTGATGAAGAGAATTAGGAAAATGGGACATCTCTCGAAAGAGGGTGTCCACAACATGTTTGCGCACGGCTTCATGTCCTTTGCGGCTGTGTGTGTGACAGTGGCCTGTCTGGTCATTATCGGCAGCTTTTCACTGATTATCTACAATCTGAGCATTTTTGTCTCTGATTTGGAACAGAAGAACCGGATACTTGTGTTTGTGGATGAGACCTACGACACTGCCGAGGCAAAATCGGTCGGCTCGCGGATCAATCTGATCGACAACGTGCGCGAGGCCGTATTCATGTCCAGAGACGAGGCGGGCAAACGCTTTATCGAGCAGCAGGGCGGCGGCGAGGCCTATCAGGGCATTGACGCGTCTACCTTCCGTGACCGCTTCGTGGTGACGTTGGAAGACAATTCAAAGATGAAGGAGACGGTGGAGCAGATTCGCACCCTGCAGGGGGTCGCTGCCATTTCGGATCGCCCGGAGCTGGCGGATGGCTTTACCACGATCCAGCGCATGCTGAACATTGCCTCCATCGCGATCATTCTGGTGCTCCTGGTGGTTTCCCTGTTTATGATCTCCAATACGATCAAGCTTGCCATGTATGACCGCCGCGACGAAATCGCAATTATGAAAATGCTCGGCGCGACCGACCGCTACATTCGCTTCCCCTACTTTGTCGAGGGCTTTCTGATCGGCATCATTTCCGGCGCGGTGGCCTTTTTCCTCGAGTGGGGCCTGTATAATCTGCTCGATAATAAAATTACCGAGATTCAAAGCCTGCGGTTGTTCTATGTAGTACCGTTTGCGCAGGTGCTTCTGCCGACGGCCGTGGCCTACGGCGCAGCCGGCCTCTTTGTCGGCATGTTTGGCTCTGTCATGTCCATCCGGAAATTCCTGGATGTTTGAGCGGAAAGGAGAACCTTATGTATCGTTATCGCCGTATCATCGTCTCTGTGGTTGCGGTGCTTCTCGCACTGCTGCTGGTGGGAGGAATGATCCTCTCCGCCGTTGCTGCAAGTTCCTCTGAGATAAAAAAGCGGATCGAAGATCTGAAGAAACAGGAGTCCTCGATCGTCTCCCAGCAGCAGGAAATCCGAAGCAAGATGGAGGACAACGAATCCAACATCATGGATCTGGTTGAAAAGAAAAACCAGATCGACCAGCAGATCAAGCTGACGCAGGATTCGATTGAAAATAAAACCGAGCAGATTCAGGCCTATAACCTCCTGCTTGCACAGAAGCAAAACGAGCTGGACGACGCGCTGGAAAGCAGAGACGCGCTGAACGAGCGCTTCAAGACCCGCATCCGCGCGATGGAGGAAAACGGCAAGCTGACCTACTGGTCAATTCTGTTTCAGGCCGGCAGCTTTTCCGATCTTTTGGATCGGGTGGATATGATCAATGAGATCGCCCGTGCCGACTCCAAGATGATTCAGCAGATTCAGGAGGTTGCCCAGCAGATCGAGACCGCCCGGCAGGAGCTGGCGGTTGAAAAGGTCGAGCTGGAGCAGGCGCGGGAGGCCCTCTCCGCAGAGGAAGAAACCCTCAGCGCCCAGCGTGCGGAATCTGACGAGGTCTTTGCCGAGCTGATGGCAGACCATAAGGCACTGGAGGACGCTGAGCTCAAGTATGAGTCTCAGAAGGAAGCGATTCTGGCCCAAATTGCCAAGGAACAGGTCAAGTATCAGGACGCAGTTGCTGCTGAAGAGAAGGCCCGCAAGGAGGCTGAGGCCGCTGCCAGAGCGCGCGCCGCTGCAGCGGCCGCTGCCGCAGCCAATCGCCAGAACAACGCTTCCGGCAGATCGAACACTTCAAGCAGCTCCTCGAACAGCTCCTCAAGCAGCTCCTCGAACAGCTCCTCAAGCAGCTCCTCGAACAGCTCCTCGAACAGCTCCTCGAGCAGTTCTTCAGGCCAGTCCTCCGGCAGTGCTTCGTTCAGCGTCAGCGGTTACGGCTTTAGCTGGCCGACGGATACGCACTATATTACCTGTGAATTCGGGCCGCGTTACCATCCCATTACCGGTAAATACGGCAACCACAGCGGCATGGACATCGGCGCCACTTACGGCTCTCCCATCTACGCCTGTGCCTCCGGCACAGTGACCACAGCCGAGTTTGGAACCGTTTACGGCTACCACGTCGTAATCAACCACGGCAACGGTTTCTCAACGCTCTACGGGCACATGTGCCGCTACACCGTCAGTTCCGGTCAGTATGTCACGAGGGGAGAAATCATCGGCTATGTGGGCAGCACCGGATGGTCTACCGCCCCTCACCTGCATCTGACCATGTACAAAAACTCCAGTTTGGTGAATCCCAAGGCATACCTGCCGTAATGATCCGCTGTCTTCGACCGTGGCGGGAAGCGTTTCACCCGGCAGCCCGGCCTTCCGGGTGGCAATTATAGGACGAGCTTGCTCGTCCTATTGCCGTTTCCGCGCTGTTCTTTCAAGGTGTGTAATTCTTTCAAAGAAAGAGGAGTCTTTATGAATCAGAATCGAAAAAGCAGTGTATTTCCTGTCGTGGTTGCCGTTTTGGTGACTGCGCTGCTGACCTTCTGGGGGACCTACTTCCTTCTCGGCCTGCGCGACCGCACCCAAACCGTTTCGAATCCGAACCGTCCTTCCCAGACGGAGTCCGCCGGTACGCAGGAGCCGTCCAGTCCGCAGACATATCAAGGGAAGCTTGCTGAGATCAAGCGCTATCTGGACGCTTATTATATCGGAGAGTTGGATGAAGACAAGCTCGCAGACGCCGCGGCTGCCGGAATGATCGAGGGCATTGATGACGAATGGAGCTATTATATCCCCGCGGCCGAATATGCTTCCTATCAGGAAAGCGTCACCAATTCCTATGTCGGCATCGGCGTGACCATTTCTGCGGAGAGCGTCGAGAAGGGAATCGAGATTACCGATGTCACGCCGGACAGCCCTGCTTATCAGGCCGGACTCGAGGTTGGAGACGTGATCCTTGCGGTGGAGGGCGTTCCGGTTTTGGATGGCTCTGAGCAGGCCATTGACCTCACGGAGACAAAAAACCGCGTCCGTGGCAAGGAAGGAACCGACGTGACTCTGACCGTTTCCCACAACGGTGAGACGCGGGAGGTGACCATCACCCGGGCCACGATCAAGACGGTCAACGTGACCGACGAGCTGCTGGAAAACGGTTTGGCCTATATCCACATCCGCAACTTTGAGCAGGACGCCGGCAAGGATCTCATCGCCGCAGTCAAGCGGGCGCAGGAGCAAAGCGCGAAGGGGCTTATTTTTGACGTGCGCTTCAATCCCGGCGGGTATAAGCATGAGCTGGTGAAGGCACTGGACTATCTGCTTCCCGAGGGCCCGTTGTTCCGCAGCGTGGATTATGAAGGCGAGGAAACGGTGGACTATTCCGATGCAAGCTGTGTTGATCTGCCGATGGTGGTTCTGGTGAACTACGATTCCTATTCCGCCGCAGAGTTCTTTGCCGCCGCGCTTCAGGAATACGGCGCAGCCAAGGTTGTCGGCGCGCAGACCTACGGAAAGGGACGGTTCCAGTCGGTATTCCGCCTCTCGGACGGCTCTGCTGTGAATATTTCCATCGGACAGTACACCACGCCCAACGGCGTCAGCCTGGTCGGAAAGGGCATTACGCCGGATTATCCGGTCGAACTGACGGAGGAAGAGCTGCGCCAGCTTTACTATGGAAAGCTTGATAGGGATGTGGATAAACAACTCCAAAAGGCGATCGAAGTGTTGACAAACTGATCACGCAATAGTATAATATAGGCCAAATTCAAGCAGAAAGGCGGTTGTCGCATGGCAAAGGAATTTAAGCTGAGCAGAGCCAGGCTCGCAGAGCTGGAGCAGGAACTGCACTATCTGAAAACAACACGGGAGCTGGAGGTTGCAGAACATTTGAAGGAAGCGCGCTCCTTTGGCGACCTGTCCGAGAACAGCGAATACGATGAAGCGAAAAACGAGCAGGCACAGCTCTACGGCCGCATCGCCGAGGTAGAAAACATTCTGGCGCACGCCATTGTGATTGACGACGAAGAATCGAACGACACCGCAGACCGTGTGGGTCTGGGCAGTGAGGTCCAGATTCGGGACGTGGAAACCGACGAGGTGGAGACCTATATCATTGTCGGTTCGCAGGAGGCCAACCCCAAGGCAGGAAAGATTTCGGATGATTCCCCGGTCGGCCGCGCCATTCTGGGCAAAACCGTCGGCAGTATCGTAGGGGTCGAGGCCCCCGCCGGAACGCTTCAGTTTGAGATCGTCTCCGTGGAGCGCAAGGCTGATTAAAGAGAGGAAAGAATATGGCAAAGTTTATTCCGCAGTCTGAGATGCCGATGGTAGATCAGGTGCGTGTGAGACACGAAAAGCTGCAGGCCCTGCAGCAGGAGGGGAGAGACCCCTTCCAGATTACCAGGTTTGACGTCACCCACCACACGCAGGATGTGAGAGATCACTTCGACGCGCTGGAGGAGCAATCCGTCCGCCTTGCCGGTCGAATTATGTCCAAGCGCGGCATGGGCAAGGCAATCTTCTCCGATCTGCAGGATCGGACGGGCCGTGTTCAGCTCTATATCAAGGTGGACGACATGGGCGAGGAAGCCTTTGCCGGCTGCCGCAAGCTGGACGTTGGCGACATCATCGGCGTGGAAGGCGTAGTGTTCCGCACCCAGCGCGGCGAAATCTCTGTGCGCACCCGCTCGGTCACTCTGCTCGCCAAGTCGCTCAAGCCCCTGCCGGAGAAGTATCACGGTCTGACCAATACCGATCTGCGCTACCGTCAGCGCTATGTGGATTTGGTGATGAACGAGGATGTGCGCGATACCTTCATCCACCGCTCCAAGATTCTCAGAAGCATCCGGAATTATTTGGATGCCCGCGGCTTCCTGGAGGTTGAGACCCCCATGCTGGTGACGAATGCAGGCGGGGCGGCAGCCCGCCCCTTCACCACGCACTCCAACGCCTTGGACGAGGACTTCAAGCTCCGCATCTCTCTGGAGCTCTATCTGAAGCGCCTGATCGTCGGCGGTCTGGAGCGGGTCTATGAGATCGGCCGTGTGTTCCGCAACGAGGGCATTGATACCCGTCACAATCCGGAGTTTACCCTGATGGAGCTCTATCAGGCCTATACCGACTATCACGGCATGATGGATCTGACCGAGGATATGTTCCGCCATGTGGCACAGGAGGTTCTCGGTACGACAACCATCGTCTACAACGGCGTAGAGATGGACCTCTCCAAGCCCTTCACTCGCCTGACCATGCGGCAGGCCGTCAAGCAGTATTCCGGCGTGGACTTCGACGAGATTCACAGTCTCGAGGAGGCCCGTGCCGCTGCCAGAGCCCACGGCGTCGAGTTTGAGGAACGCCATCAGAAGGGAGACATTCTCAACCTCTTCTTCGAGCAGTTTGTCGAGGAGAAGCTGATTCAGCCCACCTTCGTTATGGATCATCCGGTGGAGATTTCTCCGCTGACCAAGCGCAAGCCCACCGAGCCGGACTATGTGGAGCGCTTTGAGCTGTTCATGAACGGCTGGGAGATGTGCAACGCCTATTCTGAGCTGAACGATCCCGTCGATCAGCGTGCGCGCTTCCGCGCACAGGAGGAGTTGCTTGCAAAGGGCGACGAGGAAGCCAGCACGACGGATGAGGATTTTCTGAACGCACTGGAAATCGGCATGCCCCCCACGGGCGGCATCGGCTACGGCATTGACCGCCTTTGCATGCTCCTGACCGACTCTGCCGCCATCCGTGACGTCCTGCTCTTCCCCACAATGAAGCCCCTCGACAAGTAAAAGTCGAAAAAAACCAGTGTTTATGCGGGTTTCGGGACTTTCTAAACCGGATAAATTTACCTCTTTACACCAAATTTACACCAATCGGTGCTGAAAACGGTGCAGTGACTAAAAAATCGCATAATTTTCAAAATATATGGGCAGTTCCATTGTGGAATTGCCCATTTTCAGAAAGAAAAAGATAAATCGGAATTTGTGGAGGTAAAATATAGATGAATCAAGGTAGAATTATTGTAATCACAGGTGCGCCGGGGACAGGAAAAACTACAACGGCATCTGCTGTTGCAAAAGAATCAGATTTGGAAAAGTCTGTGCATATGCACACAGATG
>JAFYGM010000077.1 GCA_017543225.1 Oscillospiraceae bacterium | reverse complement strand
GTTGTCGCTCTGCGCGCGACCGGCAGGCTCGTCCCCGCCTTCCGGCGGGGCATGAGCCTGCCCTACGGGGTGAGGGCTGAACTGTTACAACAATTCAACAACAACTCCGTAGGGAAGGCTCATGCCCGCGCAGCGGGACGAGCCTTCCGCTCCGCCGCAGGCGGAGAACGACGTGTGCCAGCGGATCGTTGTCGCTCTGCGCGCGACCGGCAGGCTCGTCCCCGCCTTCCGGCGGGGCATGAGCCTGCCTTACGGGGCGAGGGCTGAACTGTTGCCAACGTCAAAAAAACCCAGTTGACAAGCCGTGAAAAACATGGTATGATGAAGCATACCAAAATGGCTGCGATGAAGACGGGCTTCCGGGCCTGACGTTCAGAGAGAGGCCCCTTGTGCTGCGAGGGTCTTGCGTCAGCGGATCGCCCCACCGCTTCTGAGCTGCCCTTTCGAACGCCCGCTGCTCCCAGCCGGGCCGGTAGGGAGGGACGGGATCGCCCGTTACAGCGACCTACGAGCGGCGGACGCTGTCCGCAAGCAGGGTGGAACCGTGGATCGTCTTGATTCATCCCTGACCGAGAGATCGGTCGGGGGTTTTTTTGTTCCCGCGAACCGATCAAACCTATTATTCTTCTTTCAGGAGGGAATCTGCCATGTCCGAAGAAAATCTCTACACCTTTGAAAACGAAGCCTACCGCAAAACCTACTGGCACACCTGCTCGCACATCATGGCGCAGGCCGTCAAGCGCCTCTGGCCTGAGGTGCAGCTTGCCATCGGCCCGTCCATTGATCTGGGCTGGTACTACGACTTCGACGCCCCGTTCTCCTTCACCAACGAGCATCTCGCGCAGATCGAGGCCGAGATGAAGAAAATCTGCAAGGAGCGTCTGCATCTGGAGCGCTCCGAGAAGCCCCGCGCCGAGGCGATTGCCTATATGGAGCAGAAGGGCGAGCCGTACAAGGTCGAGCTCATCAACGATCTGCCCGCCGACGCCGTGATCTCCTTCTACACCCAGGGCGAGTTCACCGACCTCTGCGCCGGCCCGCATCTGGACTCCACGGGCCGCGTCAAGCACAACGCCTTCAAGCTGACCAAGGCCTGCGGCGCCTACTGGCGCGGCGACTCCAACCGCAAGATGCTTCAGCGCATCTACGGCGTGGCCTTCCCGACCAAGGACGAGCTGGAGGCCTATCTGGAGCAGCAGGCCGAGGCTCTGCGCCGCGACCACAACAAGCTGGGCCGCGAGCTCGAATTCTTTACCACTGTGGATGTCATCGGTCAGGGCCTTCCCATCCTCCTGCCCAAGGGCGCACGGGTGATTCAAAAGCTCCAGCGCTGGGTTGAGGACACCGAAAAACAGCGCGGTTACCTTCTGACCAAGACGCCCTTTATGGCAAAGCGCGACCTCTACCGCATCTCCGGGCACTGGGATCACTACCGCGACGGCATGTTCATTCTGGGCGACCCGGACGACGAGACGAAGGAATGCTTCGCCCTGCGGCCCATGACCTGCCCCTTCCAGTATCAGGTCTTCCTGAACCGCGCCCGCTCCTACCGCGACCTGCCCATGCGTCTGGGCGAGACCTCCACGCTCTTCCGCAACGAGGACTCCGGCGAGATGCACGGTCTGATCCGCGTGCGCCAGTTCACGATCTCCGAGGGCCATCTGATCCTCCGCCCCGAACAGTTGGAGGAGGAGTTCAAGGGCTGTCTGGAGCTGGCAAAGTACCTGCTCGGCACGGTCGGCATGCTGGAAAACTGTTCCTTCCGCTTCTCTCAGTGGGACCCTGCCAACACCGCCAAGTATGAAGGCACGGCAGAGCAGTGGGAGGTCGCCCAGTCCACCATGAAGACGATCCTCGACGATCTGGGCGTGAACTACTCGATCGGCATTGACGAGGCCGCCTTCTACGGCCCGAAGCTGGACATTCAGTATAAGAACGTCTTCGGCAAGGAGGATACCATCGTCACGATTCAGGTCGATATGCTGCTTGCCGAGAAATTCGGCATGGAGTACACCGACACCGACGGACAGAAGAAGCTGCCCTATATCATCCACCGCACCAGCCTCGGCTGCTATGAGCGCACGCTGGCCTATCTGATCGAGCGCTACGCCGGCGCGCTTCCGTTGTGGATGTGCCCGGAGCAGGTGCGCGTCCTGCCCATCACCGACCGCGCCCACGAATACGGGCAGAAGCTGGTGCAGGCGCTTCGCGCTGTGGACATCGACGCCGAGGGCGACTACCGCTCCGAGAAGCTGGGCTACAAGATCCGCGAGGCCCAGATGCAGAAGGTTCCCTATATGCTGGTCATCGGTGACCGCGATATCGAAAACGGCACGGTCTCCGTCCGCACCCGCACCGGCGCGGACCTCGGCGCGATGACGCCCGAGGAATTCACCGCCCTGTGCCTGAAGCAGATTGCCGAGAAGGACAGAAGCTTCTGAGCGTAAGCCGGAGCCGCCGGATCATCCGGCGGCTCCGCGTACAGCTTCCACGACGCAACGGGAGGAAATGAACATGGGAAAAACACTGGTTCTCGCGGAAAAGCCCTCGGTCGGCAAGGAGCTGGCGCGGGTGCTCGGCTGCAAGCGCGGCGCGGACGGCTATCTGGAGGGTGAGCGCTACATCGTCACCTGGGCGCTGGGCCATCTGGTGACGCTGGCAGACCCCGATGTTTACGATAAAAAGCTCGAAAAATGGAGCATGGACGACCTGCCCATGCTGCCGCAGACCATGAAGTTAGTGGTCATCCCCGAGACCGCCCGCCAGTACAAGGTCGTGGCGAATCTGATGAAGCGCAGCGACGTAAGCGACCTTGTGATCGCCACCGACGCCGGGCGCGAGGGCGAGCTGGTAGCGCGATGGATCATGGTCAAGGCCGGATGGAACAAGCCTGCCCGCCGTCTCTGGATTTCCTCGCAGACTGACAAGGCCATCCGCGAAGGCTTTGCCAACCTCAAGCCCGCGAAGGACTACGACAACCTCTTCCGCTCGGCGCAGGCCCGCTCCGAGGCCGACTGGCTGGTGGGACTGAACGTGACCCGCGCCCTGACCTGTAAGCACAACGCCCAGCTCTCGGCAGGGCGGGTGCAGACCCCCACGCTGGCCCTCGTCGTCAAGCGGGAGGAGGAGATTCGAAAATTTGTCCCCAAGGAGTTCTACGGCCTCTGCGCCGAGCTCGAGGGCTTTCGCGCCACGTTTCAGGATGCGAACGGCAACGCCCGCTCCTTTGACCGGGAGAAGATGGAGCAGCTTCTGAAGCAGTGCGAGGGCAAGGAGGCCGTCATCACCCAGATCAGCAAAATGCGCAAGCAGACCCCGCCGCCCGCAGCCTACGACCTGACCGAGCTGCAACGCGACGCGAACAAGAAATACGCCTACTCCGCCAAGGAGACCCTGAACCTGATGCAGAGCCTCTATGAGCGGCACAAGGCCCTGACCTATCCGCGCACCGACAGCCGCTATATCTCCGACGACGTGGTGCCCACCCTGCCCGACCGTCTGCGGGCGGTTGCGCAGGGCGAATACAAGGAGCTGGCGTGGGCAATTCAGCGCAAAAAGCCCTTCCAGACGAAGTATCTGGTCAACAACGCCAAGGTCACCGACCACCATGCGATCATCCCCACCGAGGAGGCTGCGAGTCTCTACGACCTGACCGGGCCGGAAAAGAACATCTATGATCTGGTGGTGCGCCGCTTCCTCGCGGTGCTGATGCCGCCGTATGAATACGAGCAGATTTCCCTGACCCTTAAACTGGGAGCGCAGACCTTTACAGCCTCGGGCAAGCGCGTCCTCGATCCGGGCTGGAAGGCCGCCTATGACCGAAGCTTCTCCGCCCTCGAGGACGAGGACGCGGAGCAGGCCGAGGAACAGCGTCTGCCCGATCTGCAAAAGGGCCAGCGCCTCAAGGTGCGCCGCCTGCGCCTGACCACGGGCAAGACCGCACCGCCCGCCCGCTATACCGAGGCAACCCTGCTGACCGCCATGGAGCATCCACAGGGACAGGTGGCGGACAAGCAGCTCCAGAAGATTTTGCAGGAGACCTCCGGCCTCGGCACCCCGGCGACCCGCGCCGACATCATTGAGAAGCTGTTTTCCTCCTTCTACATCGAGCGGCAGGGCAAGACGCTGGTGCCGACCTCGAAGGGGATTCAGCTTGTCAGTCTCGCCCCGGCGGAGCTGCGCAGCGCCGAGCTGACGGCCCGCTGGGAGGATCGGCTGGCCCGCATTGCCAAAGGACAGGAGCGGGACACGGACTTCGTAGCCCAGATGCGCCAGTACGCGACCCAGCTTGTCCGGGATGTGAAGGTCAGCGAGGCGACCTATTCCCACGACAATCAGACCCGCAAGCCCTGCCCGGAGTGCGGCAAGCTCCTGCTGCTGGTCAAGGACAAGCGCGGCGAGCTGCTGGTCTGCCCGGATCGGGAGTGTGGCTTCCGCAAGCGCACCACGCAGGTCACGAACGCCCGCTGCCCCAACTGCCACAAAAAACTGGAGCTCTGGGGCGAGGGCGAGAAGCAGACCTTCGCCTGCGCCTGCGGCTATCGGGAGAAGCTCTCGGACTTCGAAGCCCGTCGCAAGCGCGACGGCGCAGGCAAATCCGACGTGCGCCGCTACATGGCCCAGCAGGAACAGAAAACCGATTCCAACCCCGCCATGGCCGACGCGCTGGCCAAATGGCTGGCGAAGAAGAAGGAATAAGACGAAACGGTAACCGTCCGTCACGCAACAGCTTGCGACCGTTCCTCTTCCAAAAAATTTGAAAATGTACGTTGATCGGGGACAGGCATTGCCTGAGAAACTGCCCGGCATGAGCAAGGACGAGCAGCGCCGGCTTCTGGCTTCTGACGGGACGTTGGTCAAACGTCCGCTTGTTGCGGGGGAAGATTTGATTCTCACCGGTTCAAGGAAGCGGAATGGGAGGCAAAACTGCGATAACAGAGCCGGACATGGTTCAGAAACGTGATGGAAAGAGAGAAAGAGATGGACAAAAGAACCTTACTGCGGGAATGCTTTGGATACGACGCCTTTCGGGACGGGCAGGAGCAATTGATCGACGCAATTCTGGCTGGGCAGGACGTTTTTGGGGTCATGCCGACCGGCGGCGGAAAGAGTCTTTGCTATCAGATTCCTGCTCTGCTGCTGGAGGGGCTGACACTGGTGGTTTCGCCGCTGATTTCCTTGAATGAAGGATCAGGTGACGGCGTTAAAGGAGGCGGGCATCCCTGCGGCCTATCTGAATTCTTCCTTGAACGCCGCCCAGCAGCGCGAAGTGCTGCGCCGGGCAGGGCTGGGGGCTTACCGTTTGATCTATGTTGCCCCGGAGCGCCTTTTGACGGACAGCTTTCTGACTTTTACAGAGCGACAGCGGATTTCTCTTCTGGCGGTGGACGAGGCGCACTGCGTCAGTCAGTGGGGGCAGGACTTCCGACCAAACTATCTGGATATTCCGGCTTTTGTTCGACGCCTGCCGCATCGACCGGTGCTTGCAGCTTTTACTGCAACCGCCACGGACGAGGTGGGACAAGACATTGTGCGAAAGCTGGAGCTGCGGAATCCGTTTCATCTTGTTACCGGTTTTGACCGCCCGAATCTGTTTTTTGATGTGCGCCGGGAGCGGGATAAGCTTGCCTGGCTTCAGGACTATCTCTGCAATCATCGGAATCAAAGCGGGATCGTCTACTGCGCCACACGGAAGACGGTGGAGCAGGTCTGCGAGAAGCTGGAAGCGGTTGGCTTTGCCGCTACCCGCTACCACGCGGGCTTGGATGACGCCGAGCGACAGGATAATCAAGATGCGTTTGCGTATGACCGCGTCACCGTCATGGTTGCGACCAACGCCTTCGGCATGGGAATCGACAAATCCAACGTGCGATTTGTGATTCACTACAATATGCCGAAGAACATCGAAAGCTACTATCAGGAGGCCGGTCGTGCCGGTCGGGACGGTGCTCCCGCAGACTGCATTCTGCTGTTCTCCGCCGGGGATGTGATCACGGCAGAATATCTCATCAACAACGGCACGGAACGGGAGCAGCTCCCGGAGGATCTGCGGGCGGAACTGTTGATCCGGGACAGGAAGCGCCTGCGGCAGATGCAGGCCTATTGCCAATCCGAGGGCTGCTATCGGGCCGCTCTGTTGCGCTACTTCGGGGAAGCGCACAGCTCGACCTGCGGAAACTGCGGAAACTGTCTGCAAACCGAGGAAGCTTCCTCCGGCGAAACTGTAGAGGAGGAGATCACCCTTACCGCGCAGAAGATTCTCTCCTGCCTCCGTCGGGTGGAACGGAAGAACCGTGTCGGGCTGGGAGAGACCATGCTTGTGAAGATTTTGGTTGGCAGCCGAGAAAAGACCTTGCTGGCACGGGAATATGATCTGCTCCCGACCTACGGTATTCTGAAGGGTGCAAACCGGAATCTTGTTCACGAATTGATCCATGCGCTGGAAAAGCAGAAATATCTGCTGCGTCCGCCCGGAGAGTACGATGTTCTGCAAACCACCGAACGAGCGGACGATGTTCTGTTTCGCGGCGAGCAAGTGCTGTGGCGGCATGCGGTCAATCAGCCGCGGCAGAGCATTCAGAAGACCGACGCCGGGAATCCCGAGGAGACGGAACAGAACCTGTATGAGCAGCTCTGCGTCCTTCGCGCAGAGCTGGCGAGGCAGGCCGGCGTCCCGGCTTATGTGATTTTCCACGATGCGACCCTGCTGGAGCTCGCAAAGCAACAGCCGACCGCAGAGAAAACGCTCCTTGCCGTTTCGGGAATCGGAGAACAGAAGGCGGCCAAATACGGCTCCGCAGTTCTGGAAGTGATCGCGCAGTGGCGTGCCGCACAATTGCGAAAGCCTTCTGACAGCGCAGCGGACAAAAAAGCGCCGCAGCCTCTGCTGCGGCTCCGACCGGACCAACTGGCGCGCTACGAGGTCGATCCTGCGGGGATCTCCATGACGGAGTTTGCCAAGCGCCTGACAGCGCTGAAGGACGAAGACCAGCCCGGAGAATTGACCGGACGCCAGCTCTCCAACCGGCTGTTGGAGAAGGGAATTCTGGAAGAATATCTTGCCGAAACCGGAAGACCCCGCCGCCGCACGACCCCGGCAGGGGAGGCTGTCGGAATTCGCATGGAGACGCGCACCAACGAAACCGGGAAGCCCTACATCATGGTTACCTTGACGGAGCAGGCCCAGCGTTGGCTGATTGACCGAATGTCAAATTGCGATCAGTGACCTTCTCCAGACGCAGCCCCAGACCGAAGAATCCCGGTCTGGGGCTGCGTCTGTCTGGAATAGGATTCCATTCGGATTCTGGCTCCGAAGCTGCGCGGTGCGATCGAACCCTCAGAAAGAAAATGACGGAAGTTGCGTTTTGTGCTGCACGGATCATGCAGCAATTCACGCAGCGTAAGGAGCATCTATGGGCAAGACAGGGAACGTAGAAATGACGGTTTTCTGTCCGATCAAAGACGGAACGCGCAGGCTCGTTTCCGCCTTCGGCGGGGCATACACCTGCCCTACGGGACGAGGGCGGAACTGTTACACTCCAACCGATAAACGTCGGATCTTCGGTGGGCCAGAAGCGGCAGCTCTGCGCGGATGCGATCTGCCAGCTCCAGATCCAGCTCCACCACGCGGAGGGCTTCCTCCGCCGCAAGCTGGGTGACGACCCGGCCCCAGGGGTCGGTGACGATGGAATGGCCCCAGGCGTGATAGCTGGCCTCCGGATCCCTTGCGGGGGAGGTCGCAACGCAGAATACCTGATTGTCCACGGCCCGCTGGCGGAATAACAGCTCCCAGTGGGCCGGGCCAGTCGTCAGATTGAATGCGGCGGGTACAAGGACAAGCTTTGCGCCGCGATCTACCATCAGGCGAAACAGCTCCGGGAACCGGGCGTCGTAGCAGATGCACAGGCCCATGTTGCAGAACTCCGTCTCAAACACCGTCACCGCGTTGCCCGCTGTCAGCGTTTCGGATTCCATGAAATGCTGTCCGCCGGTAATTTGAATGTCGAACAGGTGCATTTTTCGATGCCGCGCAGCTTCCCTTCCGGTGCGGTCAAAGACGTAGGCGGTGTTGTAAACCCTGCCGTCCTCCTGCTCCGCAATCGAGCCGCCGGACAGCCAGATCCCGTACTCTGCGGCAAGGGAGGAGAGAAACTGCCATGACGGGCCGAAGCGCGGCTCCGCGAAGGTGGGAAACAGATCCTGCTGATAAGGCCCGTTCCAGACTTCCGGCAGGGTTACAAGATCTGCCTTCTGGACTGCGGCCTGCCGGACCAATTCCCGGATATGCGCGCTGCGTGCTTCCTTGGAGCCACGCAGGAGCGCCTGAATGATTGCCACTCGGATCGGTTTCATTTCGAGCGGATGCCTCCTTCTTTCCTTCTTTTCTCTGACTTTGGACAGGAACCTTTTCCCTGCCGCGGCATAGGCTGGCGGTGGGGGATCCAATGAACGGATACAACCGGACAGAGGCGGCACGGTATGCCAGACAGTGGGCTATGGGACGAAACCCGGCCTACTACGACTTTACCGCGCTGGGTGGGGACTGCACAAATTTTGTCTCTCAATGCCTGTTTGCCGGCGCAGGCGTTATGAACGACACCCCGGTGACCGGATGGTTTTACCGCTCCGCCTCGGAGCGAACCGCGAGCTGGACAGGGGTGGAATATCTCCACCGCTTTCTGGTGGGAAACCGGGGGCGGGGGCCATATGGCCGCGCCTGCACCCTGCGCGAGCTGCGCGTTGGGGATGTGATCCAGCTTGGAGACGGCACGGGACGGTACTATCACTGCCTTCTGGTGCTGCGCTCTGGATCGGATCCGCTTGTGGCGGCACACGACGACAACGCCCTCGACCGTCCGCTGTCGGACTATTTCTATGCCGATGCACGGTTTCTGCACATCGAAGGGGCGCGGCGCTGACGGTATGCGGAAGAGCGACGGCACGGGCGGCGGCAAACGCTTCAACGGCAGATGCGCATGGAAAAAGGATCGACTGCAAAGAGACCTCTCTAGTGTTCCGTTAAGCCTAAAAATGGCATGATCTGCGGCGCAGGATTCCGCCATACTTCGTTGTCGTCCTTGCCGGGCGTCAGCCCGCCTGCGTCCTCCGCCTCGTCTGGCGAAACCCTGCTTGCAGCTAATACAACTT
>JAFYGM010000009.1 GCA_017543225.1 Oscillospiraceae bacterium | reverse complement strand
GGGACGAGCCTTCCGCTCCGCCGCAGGCGGAGAACGACGTGCGCCAGCGGATCGTTGTCGCTCTGCGCGCGACCGGCAGGCTCGTCCCCGCCTTCCGGCGGGGCATGAGCCTGCCCTACGGGGTGAGGGCTGAACTGTTACACGCCGCCCGGCGGCAATTCACGCGCCGCAAGGCGCAATTTCTTTCTTGCTGCACCACCAAATCGCCAGAGAACCGAGGAAATTGCCTGCGACGGCGACGGGCAGGGACCAATCGAAGGTGCGCGCCACGCCGAGGGTAATCACGTTCGCAATGCAGTGCTGGAAGCCGCAGAAAATGAACAGCGGAATGCCGAACACAATGCCCAGCGGCGTCCCCTTGCGGTAGAGCAGAACGGCGACGTACATGACCACGCCGCACAGACAGGAGCGCAGGAAGAAGGGCAGGGAGACCGACCACGTTCCGATTTTGGCATTGGCGGCCTCTGCCAGACCTGGCTCCGCCACCGAGAACAGCCAGCCGAAGACCCATCCGGCAGCAAGGTTGCCGACCAAAATCCACATCAGGTCGAGGAAGGGAATGTGATCGGCAAAGAGAAAGCCGCACTTGCCGGTGAACAGGTTGAGCCCCATATAGCAGACGCCCAGCAGCCCCAGCGCAAACAGAAACGGTCCCAGCGGTTCGCCCAGCTTCAAGAGGGCATAGTCCCCCAGCGCAATCAACAGCGACGCAGCGACGCTTTTTTTCAGTAATTCAATCTTTTGTTTCATGTTGTGAATTCGTTTCCTCCAATCTCATCCGCGAGGCAGCGGCGTGGTGCGCGTTCCCCCGCGTCAGTCATTCTGCATGTAGGGACGAGCATTGCTCGTCCGGCATTCGGAACGAATGCAATTTGCCGCAGGCAAATCCAACGTAACGAATCGGATAGACGCAAGGGAGATCGCCCTGCCGGGCGATTGTTTGCTCCGCAAACGCGGACGAGCAATGCTCGTCCCTACGGGGTTCATCGAGAGGTGGCGGGGGACGGCGGACGAGCAATGCTCGTCCCTACGTTCCTTACGGGTTGCCAACCTCGTCCGCGAGGTAGAGCGGCTCCACCTCCAGCGCGGTCACGGCGGCGTCCACGGGGACGGTCAGCACATAGGCCGCGCTGTCCTCTGCGCTGCCGGAGAAGCGCGCGCGCAGCAGGAGCGTCACCGCTGCGTCCTTTACGGTCACGTCCCCAAGCTGCACCTCGACTGCCTGCGCCTGGGCCTCCGTGTGGGCCACGACCGCATACCTGCCCGTGTGGGCAGAGAAGGCCGGGGTCAGGCCCCAGCGCGTACAGAAGGCGCGGTATTCCTCCGCCGTCATCACGGCTTCGCAGTCGAACGCCTTGTCCGCCGCCGTCAGCCGGAGCGTCTGCACGTCGAAGTCGCCCTCGTATTCACGGTCGAGCACTTTATAGAGGGTTCCGTTCGACAGTACGGTGTGCCAGCGCCCTGCCTCCACGGTGGACACAACCTGCTGCGAGGGGTCGGAGGCGTCTGTGGGCTTGTCCTCGCAGGCGCGGAACACATAAATAATCGGCGTCAGAAGCAGCACGATCACCAGCGGCAGCCACCAGGCCCTGCGCGGCGGCCTGGCGTAGTTGTAGTATTCGTTCGGTTTCATATTCGGGTTCCTCCTTATCAAATCTTTTCTAAAAAAATTCTGAAAAAAACCTTCTCTTCCTCCCCGGTCTCGACAGCTTCCTTTCCGATGGGGCGATATACTTGTTTCACCAACGGAAAGGAACCTCGTCCCGTAGGGCAGGCTCATGCCCCGCCGGAGGCGGGGACGAGCCTGCCGGTCGCTCGCAGAGCGACAACGATCCGCTGGCGCACGTCGTTCTCCGCCCGCGGCGGAGCGGAAGGCTCGTCCCGCTGCGCGGGCATGAGCCTTCCCTACGGATCGGCTCGACAGTTTCCTTTCCGATGAGGCGATATACTTGTTTCATCAACGGAAAGGAACCTCGTCCCGTAGGGCAGGCTCATGCCCCGCCGGAGGCGGGGACGAGCCTGCCGGTCGCGCGCAGAGCGACAACGATCCGCTGGCGCACGTCGTTCTCCGCCCGCGGCGGAGCGGAAGGCTCGTCCCGCTGCGCGGGCATGAGCCTTCCCTACGGATCGGCTCGACAGCTTCCTTTCCGTTGGGGAGATATACGAAAAACATCAACGGAAAGGAGACGGCACATGAACGAGTATTCGACCCGATTGGCATGGGCCGGGGCGATGATCGGCGTTCTGGCTCTCACAGCCACGGTATTTGCAAACACCCGACCGCCGGAAAAGACCGATCCCACGGCTGCGACGCTTCCGCCTGCGCTGGCGGAGGAGGCGACGCACACAGAGGCTGTGGCGGCGGTTATGGCCCCCGAGACAGAGACTGCGGGGCCGTTTCTCGTCGCCCTGCGGGTGGAGACCCTGCCATTGGAGGGGCAGGTCTTCCTCTGCGACGCAAACGGCAGTCCGATTGAGGCGGTTCAGCCGGACGGCAGCGGCGACGTGGCCCTCGGCCCGCTGCGTTCGGGCGTCTATTCCCTTTGGCGAACCGGCACGGAGCTTGGTCGCTTCCGTCTGCTCCAGAACGCCAGTCTGGACGAGACCCAAGGCCAGCTCTGGACGGACGGCGAGCTGCTGCATCTGGAGCGCTTTCTCCCCGGCACGGCGGCGATTCGCCTGACCGTGCAGGAGCGGGGCTTTTACAGCTTCACGCTCTATGACCGGAACGGACGGCAGTGGAATCGGGATCTCTTCATCCCGGACAGCGCGCTCCCGGAGCGGGGCCTCGCCTTCGTCCGCACCATCGAATTCCGGGGCCTGCCCGCCGGCCTCTATACTCTGGTCCGCCGCGAAACCCCCATCTTGCAGGTGCTTGTGCAGGCCGGAGAACGGACGGAAGCGGAAGCAACGATCTCAGTTGACAATTGACAGTTGACAGTTGACAATTGTCAATCGACAGTTCGATTTCGTTCTCAGCGACGGCTGGCAGTTCCCGATTGACAACCCCGCCGGGCAGGTGGTATAATGGTGAAAATGCAAATACCACGGAGGGATTGTTATGGAACAACGAACGGCAAAAGGTCTGCCGCTCTGGACGGCGCTGGCTGCGGCGGCGCTTGTGGGGCTGCGCATCTTCCACCTCAAAACGGCCTTCGATGAAAACGGCCTGCTTCCGCCCGGCAGCTCTGCCTTGCCGCTGACGGTGGTTGCGTCTGCCATCGTCTTCTTTGGTCTTATCGGCCTGACCCTGCGGCTGAACCGCCTGCCCGGAACCGAGGCCTGCTTCTCGCACGCCAAACGCTGGCTGCTTCCCAAGCTGACTGCCGCAGCCCTGCTGTTTGCCGGAGCCGCCATGCTGCTTCTGGATCAGGCCGCCGTCATGACGCCGATCCAGCGCCTGCTTGCGCTCTGCGGCGTGGCAGCCGCCCTCGGCATGGTCGGCACAGCCGTCGCCTCCAAGCGCGGGGCAAGTTTGTTCTGGCTGCGTCTGCTTCTGGCGCTGTTCACCGGGGCGTGGCTGGTGCTTCGCTTCCGAGGCTGGAGTCAGGACCCTCTGGTGATCCACACTGCGCCGCTCCTGCTGGCTTGGGTTTGCGCGATGATGCAGACCATGCTCCTGTCCGGCTTCTCGCTGAAGGCCGGTCGGCGGCGCAGCGCAGTCCTCTTCGGCCTCGGCGCCGGATGCTTCACCTGCATGACGGCGGTGGACAATGTCCTCGGCCTGCGCAGCGAGCTTGCGGAGCTTCTGATCCTGCTCGGCGTCGCCCTCTGGTGCGTCACCGCCGCCCTCGAGCTCCTGCGCCCGGAGGTGCAGAACGAAACCGCAGCGGAGGAACGGATGTAGGGACGAGCATCGCTCGTCCGCCGACGCGCGCCCACCCCATAGGGGGCGGCGTCCTCGACGCCCCGTGCCAGCGTACCGAAACGCCCCCCGGTCGTAGGGGGCGGCGTCCCCTACGCCCCGTGCCGACGTATCGAAACGCCCTGCCGGGCCGTCGAGGACGCCGGCCCCTACGGGGAATGCGCCGACGTAGGGGGCGGCGTCCTCGACGCCCCGTGCCAACGTACCGAAACGCCCCCGGTCGTAGGGGGCAGCGCCCTCGACGCCCCGTGCCGGCGTATCGAAACGCCCCCCCGGTCGTAGGGGGCGGCGTCCTC